>PKUD01000033.1 GCA_002869695.1 Desulfuromonas sp.
GCCTGATTACGTTCAAATTCGGCCATGCGCCGCGACAGTTCGGCGGTCTCTACCTCCAGCCTGGCGTGCTCTATTTCCCATTCCGTTGCCGCGCCCTCCTGTTTGGCCCACTCCATCCTTTTCAGATCCTCTTTTTTCTGCGCCAGCTCGACCTCGACCATTTTAATCCTGGTGTTGTCATCAGCCTTTTCCTGCAACTGCCGAAGCTGAATCCGTTCGGCCAGATCCTCCTGGCGGGCAAGGACGTGGCCCTGCTTGACCCGCACCCCTTCTTTCACCAGGATCTCACTGACCCGGCCACCGCGAACAAAAGACAGCAGGATATCTGCACTTGGCTTGGTAATGGCCTCAACCCCGGCCGCCCGGGCCGGCGAGGACAGGCCGACAAATATCACAAGAACGCAAAGGGGCAATGTGACATATCGCAACAGCTTCATGGGCAAAATCCTTTATTCACAGGGTCCATATCAGCGCATTTCGTCTTTCATGCTATACTCAGCACATGTCGTTCTCTAATGCGCTGAAAAAATATCTGTTCGTCCTTCTGCTTCTCCTGCTCATTCAACCCGCGTCTCTGGCCCGTTGCGAGGAACGCGACTTTGAGCTGACGGTGCAGGTCCCGCCTGCCACCTGGAAGACCGCTCGCCTGAAAAGGCTTGTCGAAGGAGCCACCCTTTCGGTCACCGTTCGGGGACGTGGTGCCGTAGACATTTCGATCCTCGACCTCAATGACTATCAGAGCTACCCGGAAGCGACCCGGCCGCTCTTTAAGGGCCGCAGCTACGACAACCTCTCCTTCAGTGTCACCATACCGGAATCGGGCAATTATTACCTGGTTCTCGACAACAAGGAGCAGAAGAATTCAGTCGACCTACAGCTTCAGATTCACGCGGAAACCTCTGCCAACAGTGCCCGGGAGATCGACACCACATCACAACTCGAAAACAACCTTGGCAAAATCAGTACTGAGTTGAACAAGCTGTTTGTTTTCGATCCCTTTCCGATCAACCTGCAAGGTTGCGGCAAAGAAGGCGCGTTCAGTGGCAAAGGGGGAGTTATCCTCTGCACCGAGTTTGTCGAAAAAATTCAAAAATCGCTCCAGGACAAGCAAAAAGCCACCGATGTTCTGCTCTTTACCATTTTCCACGAGATCGGCCATGTCCTGCTTTATCAATGGGACTACCCTTTTTATGACAACGAAGAACTGGCTGATGAATTTGCCACTGCCCTGCTGTTGATGTTACGCCAACAGGACCGTTTAACCGCCGTCACCGAGTTCTTCATCAGCAACCCTTCAGCCCAGGAGTTGATGGCCAAGGCGTTTCAGAGTGACCGTCATCCGCTGTCGATTCAGCGTGCGCGCAACGTCATCGACTGGTTGAAGGACCGTTCGCGCATCGGCCGCTGGCAGTTGTTCCTGATTCCGCACATGCAGACAGAGACCCTCAACACCCTCCGCCAAGATGCCCGCTCCGAGCGTTTTCAACAAGCGATCGACCGGGAGCTGGTTTTGCGCAACTGAGCATCACGGCTCCGCGAGAGCATTGCTCGACTATTCTCCCTGACCGGAAAACGCCAGAGCATCAGCGAGCATCTCATCCAGGTCCAGCAGTTCCCGCCGCATCCGGAAGTGCTTGCGCTCCGTCAGCCATTGACAGTACCCGGCGTAAAAGCGGCCAAAGAGTCTCCCCAGCCCGTTCTCATGCCCAACCAGCGGACAGAGCAGTTTGCCCGGCAGACTGCTTCGGTAAAGCGCCAGCACTTCATCCTCCAGGGACACCATTGACTCACAACTCGCAGGATCTCCCTGCCGACCGCAACGGCCAAACAACTGGCGATCGATGCGGCGTGCGCTATGCCGTTCAGTCGCAAGCACATGCAACCCCCCCGCAGACCTGACCGCATCTGACAGGGCGATATCGGTCCCCCGACCGGCCATATTGGTGGCCACGGTAATCTGTGCGGTCTGCCCGGCCAGGGCGATAATCTCGGCCTCTTCCTGATCCTGGCGGGCATTCAGGACCCGGTGCGGCAAGCCGGCCTCAACCAGCTTCTCGGCAAGGCGTTCGGACGCTTCGACCGAGCGGGTCCCCACCAGCACAGGGCGTCCCTGGTCATGGAGAACCCGAATCCGCTTCAGCACAGCCTCCCATTTCTGGGCCTCGGTGCGAAACGTCAGGCTCGGCAGTTGCTGACGGATCACCGGCCGATGGGGAGGCACCGCGACAACGTTCAGGCGATAGACGGACCACAGCTCGTCGGCGACTTCCTTAGCGGTTCCGGTCATGCCGGAAAGAAACTGGTAGCGACGGAAGAAACGCTGATAACTGATCCGCGCCAGAGGTTCCTTTTGCGACGTGACCTCGCAACATTCCTTTGCCTCGATCAGTTGATGCAGGCCTTGTTCCCAGGATCTATCGGCCATCGTCCGGCCGGTGAATTCATCGATAATCTGCACCCGGTCATTCTTGATCAGGTAGTCCCGGTCCTTGTGGAAGAGATGCTGAGCAGTCAACGCCTGGCGGATCAATTCCTCTCGCCTGAAACGACCCTGCCAGATCCCCGGCAGATTCTCCGTCAGCTCCTCAAGGGTTTGCGACCCGCGCTCCGTGAGAGTCAGTCGCCGCTGCAACTGGTCCAGCGTGAAGTCCTCTTTCTCGGTGAGTCGCTCGGCGATCTGCAGGGCCTGCTGGTAAACCTGGGTCTTGTACGAATTGTCTCCCTGACCCGAAATAATCAGTGGTGTTCGCGCCTCGTCAACCAAAATGCTGTCGACCTCATCGACCAGCGCGAAGCCAAGCCCGCGCAGGCACAAGCGTTCCATCCGCTCCGCCGATTTCGTCAACCGTTCAAGATTGAGCAACCCCCTGGAGGGCTTGCGGCCGAACACCAGTCGATCTTTCAGATAGTCAAAGACCAGCTCCTTATTGGTGCAATAGGTCACATCACACCGATAGGCCTGGCGCCGCTCAGCAAGGCTGAGGCCATGGGTCACCACCCCGACCGAAAGGCCGAAGGCCTCGTAAATGGGTCGCATCCACTCCGCGTCCCGGCGAGCCAGATAATCATTGACGGTCACGATATGGACCGGCAACCCGACCAGCGCAGCGACACAGGCCGGCAGGGTTGCCGTCAGGGTCTTCCCCTCGCCCGTATTCATCTCGGCTACCATGCCATGGCAGAGAATCCAGCCACCGATCAACTGAACATCGTAGTGACGTAACCCGAGCCGTCGATCGGCAACCTCGCGGATCAACGCAAAGCTTCGTACCAGATGAGCAACCCCCAGTTCCTGCCCTTTCAATTCAGCCCGGATCACTGCAAATTCCCGCGCCAGCTCATCCTCTGAAAGCAGTTGATATTTTTCTCCGAGTTGCTTGACGCTGCGCAGAAAATGTCTCTGATTGAGCGTTTTCCCTTTCAACATTGCGGCAAAACGACCGAATGCGCTGCGCAGCGTCTTGTCCAGCCGCGACTCTCTATCCAACGGTCGCTCCAGGTAAAAGCCCCTGGCTGCTTTCGCTGTGAGTAACTGGCTAGACATTGAATCTCCGTAAAAAGAGCTGCCGTAAATCACGGTACCAGCGGAAAGCCAGTGGTTCGAACCCATGATCAAAGCGGACGAAGACCCGACTTCCGAAATAAACAGTTTCGAGAGGTGCCAAAATATCCAACTCGAGTTGAAACAGGCGGTCGAATGCCTTCATGCCACTGGTGTCGAAAGGGTCAATGGCGATTTCACCACCACCGGACCGGCCTAGGGCAGAGCTGGGCAGCTGCTCAATCGCCCCGGGAACTTCACGCAACACAGCTGCGGGTAAAATATTCCCCAGGTTTTCGGCCGGGCGGACGGCCACCGATCTGGTCCGTTGCCTGACCAGATCGATATCGGACTGGGAGATAACCACCCGGACCGTCGGGTTTTCTTCAGGCAGGACATAGGCCAGAAGTTCCCCCTGTTGAATATAGCGTCCCGGTAAATCCTCAGCATTCGGCATCACCATGATCCCATCCTGGGGACTGCGAATCTGCAGTTCCTGCCTGCGCTCTTCGGCACGAGCAAGATTCTCCCTGAGCGTGTCGATGTCCTCCTGAATCATCCGGGCCTGAACTTCGTCACGCGAAAATGCTGCAATATAACGAGAGTTAAACTCCCGCAACTGGGACTGAAGAGTCTCGACCTGGCTGACCAAAACCGGGTCAGAGCACTCCATCAACAACTCTCCCTGCTTGACCTGGGAATTGCTGGCCACCAGGACAGGACCGAGTTGGCAACCGGTTCCGGCCCGCACCAGAGCGTCTTCCGGCACCCAGACCACCCCTTCAGTACGGGTTGTCAAAGGCAGCGGCAAGAGAAAAATCCCCCCGATGATCGCCACCAGTAAAGTTCCGGTTACGGTCCAGGCCCGCAGCCGCTTCCCCGTCAATTGTCGATTAAACAGCATAAAGTGAGTCCGCTTGAATAAAGGGAGCACCAGCATCGAATAACCGGCCCAGATCGCCAGCAGAACGCCAACGAAAAAGAACTTGCCGGCAATAAAAAGAATGATGGCGGCATAAATAAAAATCCGGTAAATAAATGCCGCGACCGCATAGAAAACCAGCCAACCTTTTTCCCCCGGTCCAACGTAAGGCTCTTCCAGATCCTTCAGTCCGAGCAGATAACGCTTGATCAGATAAGCCAGATAATTGAGACTGCGTTGCGCCAGATTGGGAATCCCGAGCAGGTCGGACAGAATATAGTAACCATCGTAACGCAACAGCGGGTTGCCGTTGAAGAACAGGGTCGAAACCCCGCCGATAATGACGACGTTGTAGGCAACCGAGCGAACCGCCCCCGGCTCCAGTTCGACCCACAGGAGCAGGGCGATGGCGGCAATAAAAAGTTCAGTCAACATCCCGGCCGCCCCAACCAGGACCCGCTTCCACTGGGCCCGGAACGCCGACGAGGAGGATGCTTCAACGTAGGGGATCGGCATCAGCACCAGAAGCATGATCCCCATTTCGTGCACTTCCCCACCCCAGCGCTTTGCTGCATAGCCATGCCCAAGCTCGTGGAACAGCTTGACCATGGGGTAGGCAAACCAGAGAACAAACAGGTTGCCGATGGACAGAACACGATCGGTAATATTTTCCGTCAGCTCCGACCAGTGCAGACCGGCCTGGATCAGAGCGAAACCGACCACGGCCAGCCAGATAAGCGCCCCGTAAAGGCTTAAGACAGGGCGTACCAGATCGATAGTCCGATTGAGAAATTTATCCGGATCGATGAGCGGGAAACGGAGCGACAGGGGGCTGCGCAAATTTCCCTTCCAGCGGGCCTTGGTCACCTTTTCTCCGCGCCGGAACAGTTCAGCCGTATCCGGGGAGACATCGCAGAGCAGGACATCGGCATTGTGCAATTTGGTGAGCAGTTTGATCATCTCACCCTGAGAAGGGGCGGCCTCATCGAAATGTTCGAGGACCTCCTCCCAGAGTTCTTCGACAGTCCGGCTGCCGTCCATCAGCCCGATCGCCTGATAGGCCACCGGAGAAAAGCGGTAAAACCGGCCGGCAACGTGATCCTGCAGGACATACCAGAGCTCACCGCGATAAAAATGCCGATGAATCTGGCTGTGGCCACGCAGCCTGGGCTTCAGCCTGGCGACGCGATACCAGGATGGACTAAAGAGCGACTCCGCCATAAGCGCCCCTGATCAGGGCCACCAGGTCCAGACCCACAAACGTACCCAGTCGATCATTTTATGGGTCCAGATCCAGATCAATTTCTGTTCCCCGATGGTGATCTTGCCAAACCCCTCCATGCGCGGCCTCAACCTCTCGGAGAATTCATCGAGCGTGGCCTCCACAACAAAGAAGTTCTGACCTTCTTCGGCCAGGGAGACCGGGGTAATCTTGCTGACTGTAAAGGGCAGAGGCAGCTCAGGCAGAGCGTTGAGAATCAGGGCTCCGGTCTGTTCCAGCCTGACCTGGTCAATTTCCCGCTCGTCGACCTGCAGTTTGAGCCGGTAACGGTCGAGGGGCGCCACTTCAAACAGGGTATCACCGATCTCCACCGGGCTGCCGAGAGCCTGGCTCAGATCTCCGGTGACAACAATCCCGTCAAAAGGAGCCAGGATCCTCGCCCGGGAGATCTGCTCATCAAGCATGGTCAACTGCACCTTGGCCTGCACAGCCTGTTCCTGGGAAATATTGGCGGCGGCGGTATCCCCTTCCGCCATTTTACGCCGGTATTCAAGCTGGTGCTGGGCGCGTTGACTGGCCCATTTATTCCGCTCCAGGCGCAGGTCGCGATCATCCAGAGAGGCCAGCAGTTGGCCCTCACGGACAACGTCGCCGGCGCGCACATCGGCAGAGAACAGGTAGCCCCTGAACGGCGCGACCACCGCCCGCTGGACCTGCCCCTCCAGTGCAGCCTTAGCCGTGACCCGATAATCTCCGGTCGCAAAACTGAAAAAAATCACCAGGGCCAGCAGCAGGACAAAAACCAGCTTGTAAAGCATATGTTCAGGCCCGATAAACTTGCTGAGCAGCGACTTGCCACTGGCGGCAAGCTTCCAGAAGATATGCCGATCGTTGAGGCGCTTCTCTTCCAGAATAGGGCCGAGGACGTCAGCAGCGGTCTCGCACAGTTCCAGCAGCTCAGCATCAAAGGGCGTTGACCCGGACCGTTCAAACGTCAGGGCACCATACACGTCTCCCTCGCTGTTGACGAAAGGAACGGTGCAGATCACCGTGTCACCAAGCTGCTCTGCAAGTTCGCTGTGAGCTCTGACAATCGCAGTCGGACCCGTCCCGGAAGGAGGATAAATCACGACCTGGCCCTGATCCATGGCCTCATCCATTGCAGCAGCAATCGATTGAACCAGGTTCATCTGCTTGCCGAACTGGGCACTGTGGGACAGGGCGCTGACCTTGGCCTGGTGGCGCTGAAGAAAACCGACACTGACCCGGTCGCATTCCAGACGCATCGCCAGTTCCGTCACCGCAACCATTGCCGCCGCCTGATAGCTTTTTTCGTCCAGGGTGCAGATGGTCAGTTCCAGTGCCGTCTCAAGCCGGCTCTGAATCTGTTGCTGCGGCTCCGCCTGTTTTTGCATTAACCACTTCTGCAGCCAGGCGCTCCCCCACTGCAGCTGGCGCATAACGGCTTGAAGTTCTGCCGACGGACGGGGGAGCAGTTCCAGCGCGACAACCCCGTCCAGCTCCCCATCCACCCAGATCGGATAACCCACCAGCAGCCGCAATTGCTCCGGTACCAGGGCGTCACCTTCGCCGTCATTGCGTAACACGATCCCCTTACGCTCTTTGAAAACCTGCTCAACCACCCCGGCAAAATGCTTTCGCTCCTGTAACCCTCTTGGATAGAAGGCCACAGGAGCGAAAGTTCCTGCTTCGACAGATCCGAACCCGACCAGCCCGCTGGTCGTCCCGATGATCATATGTGACTGCAGCTCCAACCAGCTGAGGCAGAACTCCTGGTCACTCTGGGCGTCATTCAACGTCCGCCAGAGCGCAGGCTCAAGAAAGGAAACATTCTCCTCCTTCTGCTGCTGGGCAGACCTCGTCCCTCTGTTGTCATGATCTTCCGGCATAAACAACCATCTGGCAAAGATGTCAATAAATTAGGTCAGATACCTTATTTCTGATTATTTTTCCGGTTTGCGAATCTCGATGGCGATTTCACCAAATTTCTTTTCGTACTGGCCAACCACGTTGGCCAGCAGAAGAGCCAACCGCTTTGCCGCAAAGGGATTCAGGATCATCCGGTCACTGAGCAGGACCGTGACTTCCTTCTGGCCGGCATGCCAGGTCTGATTGGTCCCGAACAGCAGGGTCACCTCTTCACGGGTACTGGAGACATTACAGACATTGGCATAGGCCGTGTTCATGTTGGAATCATCCCACTTTACCTTGGGGATCGCACCGGTTTTCTCGTCAATCTTGACTTCCTTTTCCGTCGCTTTTTCCATGATCTCCTCCACTGGTTTAGGCTGTCATTCGCTCCTGATGAGCACACTTGCTAAGTGTAACAAGTATGTTGCTGATTGTCTATTCAATGAAAGGTTCAACTATTCGTCTTTACTGATAAAACGGGGAGAGCAGGAACCCTGCTCTCCCCGGAAGAGGTGACGCCATGTTTCCCTGGGTCGCTAAACCTGGACCATCCATTCATCGTCGGCTTCATGATCCCATTTGGCGCCGACCTTATGCCACGTGCTCGGGTCAACCTGCCGGAGCGGATCGTTCTGCCAGGTGCGCTGAACCGCAGCGTCACTCAGTTCGCCGCTGACATCATCAAACACCAGAGCGGTGGCCCGCTCACCGGCGGTCAGGTCTGCATCCATGAGACCCTGGTCGTCATGCTGGAAACCAGCGACATGCCCCAGCTCATGCATCACTGCCGAGAGCAGATCCATGTTCCCATAGGCGTCGCTGTCACTTGATGCGACAAGTTTGCCGGAGCCATCTTCAACAAATTCAACATCGTCTGCAGGTGTGCTGTCGACGAACCAGCCGTGACCGGCGGCATCAGAATCGATATAAATCGTATCCTGAGATGTCTGCCCCAGGGTCAGACCGTCGAAATCAACGATCCGGAAATTTATATCGTCAAGGCTTGCGAGCAGAGAGCTGTCGGCTCCAAGGATATTTTCCCAACGATCTATGGCCTCGGTCACGATAGGCGCCAATTGGGAATCTGTCAGATGACTGATATCATCTTTCGCCTCAACCGCTTTCGCATCAGCAACAAGACTTGCCCCGTCATCATCGATGATCGTAACTTCGGCAACACCGTCGCCGGCAATCACGGCATTACTGACGTTCGACAAAACGACCAGGAAGCGCTCGGTCGACTCACTGACCTTGTCACCATGAATTGTGACTGAAACCTCTTTGCTGGTCTCGCCTGGAGCAAAGGAGACAGTGGTCTCAAAAGCTCTGTAATCTTCGCCCCAGATGGCCGTGCTGTTTGAACTTGTCAGGGTCACCGATACCGGGTCTGTAGAAGCTTCCGACAACGTCACGACCAAGGTGACTTTATTGTTCTTCTTGTCACCTTCCACAACCGTAATTCCATCAATGGAAAGGCTCGGCAACGGTGTATCGTTGTCTGCAATGCTGAGATATGTACTTGCTTCGCTGCCGACTGTATATCCGGGAGCCGGTGAAACCGTCAGGGTGACCTCTTCCGTCCCTTCTGCCACCTCATCATCGACAGGA
>PKUD01000148.1 GCA_002869695.1 Desulfuromonas sp.
AATTCGCCGATCTCATCGAGAAACAGGGTCCCCCCGTCAGCGGCCGCAAACAGACCCTGCCGGGACCTGTCGGCTCCGGTGAAGGCGCCGCGGGCATGGCCGAACAGCTCGCTTTCGATCAGGCTGGCCGGGATCGCGCTGCAGTTTACCGCCACAAACGGGCCGTGCTGACGGGTCCCCTCCGAGTGCAGGGCCCGCGCCACCAGCTCTTTGCCGGTCCCGGTCTCGCCCAGGATCAGCACCGCTGACTGGCTGTCGGCAACCCGTGGAATCAGCTCCAGCACCGGCCTCATCGCAGCACTTCTGGTAATGAGCTGGGGAGCGACGCTCCCCAGCTCTTCCTTGAGTTCGGCATTCTCCCGGAGTAATTGGAGGCGCTCCTCCGCTTTACGCAAGGTCAGAATCACCTCATCCGGCTTGAACGGCTTGGAAATATAATCGTAGGCGCCCTGCTTCATACACTCGATCGCCACCTCCAGGCCACCGTAGGCGCTCATCATGATAACGGTTGTCTCGATCTTCCGCCGCGCCAGTTCATTTAAAAAAGTCAGCCCGTCCATCCCGGGCATGCGGATATCACACAGGACGATGGCAAAGCGCTTTTCCCGCAGCAGCTCAAGCGCTGCTTCAGCCCCGGAAAGCTCCGTCGGCAGATAGCCTTCCTTGGCGAGGACCAGGCAGAGCATATTGCGCATTCCCGGTTCATCATCGATGATCAGAATGTTTTTCCCGTCAGTTCGTTTCATCGCCAACCCTCATCTTCGGCAGCCAGATGGTAAAACGGCTCCCGCGACCTTCCGCCGAGGCCACTGCGATCTGTCCCCCGGACTCTTCGATGACCCGGTGACAGACAGAAAGCCCCAGACCTCGCCCTGCCCCCGGAGGCTTGGTGGTAAAAAATGGATCGAACAGTTTTGTCTGCTCGGCAGGTGCAATCCCCATCCCTTCATCACTGATTGCCAACCAGACCCGGTGGCGATCCTCGCCCCCCTGCAGAAGAATCGTCCCCCCACTCGAAGAAGCGTCCCTGGCATTGAGCAGCAGATTGACGATGACCTGCTGGATTTTATGTCGGGCGACAGAGGCGCAGGGCAGCGAGTGGGGCAGCTCAAGCCGGCAAGTCAGATATTTAAAAACCCCCTGATGCTCCAGCAGAGCACATGTTTCCCGTGTCAATTCGGTAAGATCGACCGGTTCTTTGGCCCCGCCAGAAGGTTCGGCATAATCGAGCAGGTCACGGACCAGGCGATCGATCCGGTCCGTTTCGTTAAGCGCATGCACGACCAGATCGCGAAGTCGACCCGCTTCCAGTTCGTCTTTCAGCAGCTCCAGGTAGCCGATGGTTGCTCCCAGCGGATTGCCGACTTCATGAGCCATCCCCGCTGCCAGCTGCCCGACCGAGGCCATTTTCTCCGTCCTGATCAGTTCATCGCGGGTGGTCCGCAGTTCATGGTTAGCGGCCTGCAGTGAATCGATCGACTCCTGGGTCTGTTGCCTGCTGCTTTTCAGGGCCACCAGCATCTGGTTGAACGAGGTTGCGACCTGGCTGATTTCGCGTGGTCCGGCAACCGGTAGCGAGTGATCCAGGTCTCCGGCGGCAACCTGAGCGGTAATGGTTTTCAGCCGACGGACCGGCTTTGCCACGGTACGGTTGAGCAGGTAAGCACCGAACAGCAGGAGCAGCAGGCCATACACCAGGGTATAGACAAACACCAGCCGCTGGGACGCGATAACCCGCAGGCGAACATCTTCAAGGGAAAACTGGCCCTGCAACGCCCCCATGAACCGGCCTTGGTGGGTGACCGCCGAAGTGACCCGGACAAAAGCCTGTTCCTGCGATCCGAACGGGTGCCAGGCCGAAGGAAAGTGAACCGTGACCAGGTCGGATCCGTCTTCCCTGACCCGACTCAACTCTGCCAGGTCAAGCTCATATCCCCCCCGGGAGGGGGCCAGGGGTTGCGGATTCAGATCCCTGTCGACCAACCCCCAATTGTTCAGGGAAGGGACAATAGCGAGGAGTTCCGCAAGCGAATCTGCGCGCGCTTTGAGGCTTTGTATCTCAGCTGAGGACCCTTGGTAACCGGCATAGAAGGATCGGGCAAGAAGGTGGGTGGTTCCAACGACACTCGCGACCCGCTGGTCAAGCAACTCCTGTTCGGTCAGGCGAACCAGCAGAAACCCGGTAAAAAGAAGAGCCGCGACCAGTAACAGCGATATGGTGACAATAATTTCAGTGTACAGGCCCACCGATTTTTTCAAGATGGCCTCTCTCGACTCTTGAAATCAGTGTTAAAGAGATGGAACAGCTCGAAAGATAGTAGCATAGCGAAGACATCCGAGAAAGCGTTGGTAAAAGCGAACAGCAGCATTAAAGCAGCCCCCGGTCGGCCAGACTGACGTAACTGCCGTTGCCGATAATAACATGATCAAGAACCCGCACCCCCATCAGATCACCAACCTCTTTGAGGCGGCGGGTAATGTCTATATCTTCACGGCTGGGGGCTGGGTCACCGGACGGGTGGTTGTGAACAAAGAGCACGGCAGCCGCAGATTCGCGAACAACCGGAGCGAAGACCTCACGGGGGTGGACGATGCTGGCGTTGAGGCTCCCTTCGGAGATCCGGACTTCACGCAGCAAACGGTTCTTGCTGTCCAGGAGCAAGGCGAGAAAAACTTCTTTCCGCTGATCGCGTAACCGCTCATGAAAATGGCTTAAAGCATCGCCGGAACTGAGGTAGCGCTCCCCAGGCTGGAGGCAGCTGTCACTGAAACGTCGAGCCAGCTGAAAAACGGCTTGCAGTTCAGCCGCTTTGGCAGGACCAATCCCCGGCTGCACGAGCAGCTCGCTTGTCCCCGCAAGGGCCAGCTTGCGCAACGAACCGAAACGGGTCAGCAGACTGCGAGCCATGTCAACAGCCGTGGTTGCGCTAGCTGCATCCCCGGTCCGCAGAATCAAGGCCAGCAGCTCAGCATCACTCAGACTCTCTGCCCCGCGTTTGAGCAGTTTTTCCCGTGGCCGCTCATCGGCAGGCCAATCCTTGATCCGGCTCATTCCCCCCTCCAGTCGGCAAAGACAAACTGCCACTGATACGACATCAGTGGCAGTTCAAATCAGCTATTCGGTTGTTTTATCGCAACGGTTCGCCCCAGAAGGTCCCCAGGACTTTGTAGTCTGCCTCGGTCAGAACCGCGCCCCGCTCCAGCATCATTTTGGCCAAGGCCTCAAACGAACGATTCTCCCTGAGTGCCTGCTCGATCCTGGCGAGGTCATGACAGCCGGTACAGCGGGACTGAACCACCGCACGATACTCTCCGAGAGGATCGTCTTTGACCGAAGAGGTCACCGGCACGGTCGGCTGCGGGGAGTTTTCCATCCAGAACACCCCCATCACATCCCGTTCGCGATCATTCAGAACGGCTCCGTGATCCGCCATCCGTTCAGCGATCGGCTGAAACGCACGCCCCTCGGCCATCGCCTGCTCGATCCGGGCGCGGGTATGACACTTACTGCACTGGGTGTCGAGAAGTTTCTGAAATTCGATGAAATCAGATTTTGCTGCCGGCTCTTCCGCAAAAGCAGAAGGAATCCAGACAAGCAGCAGAACGGCCAGCAAATAGAACATGTTTTTCACTCTTCACTTACTCCCTGACATAGGTATTGATTTCCGTTTCATGCACCATCCCCATCATACGGGCATACTCTGACTCGACAATCTGATAATGGTGCTGGCTGGCCTTGGCCATCTGCTCGAAAATTGCCCGCACTCCCGGATCGACGATCTGCTTTGCGGTCCCGAGCAGGATTCTTTCCAGCTTCTGTTCTTTTTCCATAGCCAGCTCCCGGGCGCGGCGTTCTTTTACCAACGGATCGGTGAGTTTGTTCAACTCTTTCAACGCCGCCGCATTCAGGGTGCAAGGCTGGTTGACGAACTCATCCAGAGTTCCAAGGTCATGCCCTCGATAATATTTGAAAAACTGCCCAGCATGGTCCTCTTTTTCCCCCGCCAGGCGGTTAAAAAATATCTTGGCCCCTTCGTCGGCGACCATCTCAGCGGCCCGGCGATAAAAGCAGATCAGCCCTTTCTCGGATTCGACGGCAATCTTGAGTGCTTCCTGGTAGTTGAGTTCCTGCGGCATAAGCGTCCTCCTTTCATCACCCGCTCCAGCGGTTCGGTGAATGGGAGTGGTCCATGTAGTCTTTAATGATACCGGAGGACCGGCCGCTGTCAATATCGCCGATGTCCTGCCTCAACGTGTTCAGCGCGGCAGACTGTCGACTGTTGCCGGGAACGTATTTCTAATCCTCGAAGACCGATTCGTCAACCAACTACGGGTTATGACACCCGGCACAATCGGTCGGCCCGCGCTTGTCCCGGTGACAATCCTTGCATTGCTTGTGCAGGACATCCTTGCGCAACGGAGTCATCGGCAGCACCCCGTGACACGCACCGCACGCTCCCATCTCAACCCCCTGATGATGACAGACGACACAGGTGCCGACCCGTTGCTGATGACGATGATGCGTGAAGGTGACCATCCCCCAGCGGGAGGGGAACTCAACCTCTTGCGGGCCCTCAAGCGCATAACTCTCGGGGGGCACGATCAAACTCAGCAGAACCAGCAGCAAAAACCAGCGCATCGGGACCTTTCTCCTGCAATAGATGCCTGTGGCAAGCAAATCGACCAGTCCATTTGTACCGCAGCTGATGCTATTCAGGCAATTTAACTTTTTCAGCCGCCGTCTCCGCGAGAAACGTTTCCACCCCGGCGAACACATCCGCCGTCGTCCCCTTGATCACCCGTGCATCGGGCAGCGAACGGAGAAACATTCGGCCATAACCGCGCCTCACCACCCGGCTGTCGAGAATCAGGACCACGCCGCGATCGTTGCGATGCCGAATCAAGCGGCCAAACCCCTGCTTGAACTTGATCACCGCCTGGGGCACGGTGAATTCCATGAAGGGGTCTCCTCCACGCTGTTCGATCGCCTGAGCCCGTGCTTCGAGGACCGGCTCGGTCGGCACCTTGAACGGCAACCGGGTAATAATCACCTGCTCCAGAGCCCGACCCGGCACATCAACCCCCTCCCAGAATGAATCGGTGCCGAACAGGATGCTGCTGGCATCCTCGGCGAACCGCTTGAGCAGCCGGTGGCGGTTCTCTTCCCCCTGGCGCAGACAGCGGTAGCGTCGGGCTTCGAGGATCGGTGCCAGCTGCTCATAGACCTGCCTCAGCAGGCTGTAAGCGGTGAACAGAACAAAGCTGCGCCCTTCGGTCAGCAGCACGCCCTGCTCAACCGCATCCCGGACCGCTTCGGCGAATCCAGCCCGCCCCGGTTCAGGAATATCGGTCGGAATCGCCACCAGGGCCTGACGCTGAAAGTCGAAGGGTGACGCCAGCGCCAACTCCAGAACCCGTTCCGTTTCAACCTGTTCCAGCCCGACCCGCGCCCTGAAATAGGCAAAGCTCTCCGCCACCGTCAACGTGGCACTGGTCATTACCACTGTGCGGAACCGCTCATATATCGCCTTGCGAAGGCTGTCGGCGACCTCCAGCGGGGCCGAGCAGAGCCTGGTAATCAACCCTTTGCCGCGGCCGACCCGCCCCTGGGCCACCTCCAGCCAGACGCAGCTCGCCTCGTCGACGGCCTGGAAACAGGCCAGGTCGGCCGCCAGCGCCTCCAGGCGACCAGCAATGCCGCGCAGATCGACCAGCGCGGAAGTGAGTTTCTCTGCGACCAGGTCCGGCAGCTGCTCGCAGTGTCGCAACAGATCTGTCAGGGCACGGCTGAGCGACTGACTCCCCTCACGCAGGACCTCAGTCCGCGCATGGATCTGCTGCCAGGCCTCCGTCGCCAGGAAATCGGGCAAGAGTCGGTGCTTGATCTCCAGTCTGTCCGGCAACTCCTTCCCGGTTGCGGCGGCCAGCTCCTCACCGATCGCCTGTAACTCTGCCACTGAACGGTCCAGCAATTCCTGGCGGGCAGTCAGCAAATTTTCTATCCGGCCATGCAACGCCCTGTACAGTTCATCTTCACGCTCCGGCAATTCCCGTGCGAGCTGCTCGATCAGTCGGGGGAGCAGACCCTGGTGGGCCTTGCGGGGATGGCGCAGCCGATTGAGGACGCGGGAAAAGGTAAAGCGGGTGATCTGCGCCGCGAAATAGCTGGTCGCCACATCTTCCAGATGATGGGCCTCATCAAGGATGATCCGGTTGAATGGGGGCAGAACGGCCCCGGCGGCATAGTTGTCGGTCTGGTGACGCAGCGCCAGGTCTGAGAGCAGCAGGGCATGATTAACCACCAGCAGCTCGGCCCGGGCCGCCTGTCGGCGTGCACGGTGGAAAAAGCAGCGGCTGTAATGACGACACTTGACGCGGGCACACTGATCAGCCTCGCAACAGACCTCCTCCCAGACCTGGGGGCTGGGGGCCGTGGCAAGATCTTCGCGGGACCCGTCCTCAGTCGCGGCACTCCATTTGAGAATCTGCTCCAGTTCGTCATGCAGCTCCTGCTCAAAAAGGCCCGGTTCCCGCCCCGCCGACTCCGTCCGACGCAGGCAGAGATAATTACTCCTGCCCTTAACCAGGACTGCACGGAAATCGAGCCCGGTTGCCCGCTGCAGGAACGGCAGGTCTTTACGCACCAGCTGTTCCTGGAGATTGATCGTTTTGGTTGAGACCACCACCCGCTCGCCATTCTGCAGGGCCCAGAGCAGGGCTGGCACCAGGTAGGCCAGGCTTTTTCCGGTTCCGGTGCCGGCCTCGATTACTGCCAGCTTGCCCTGGTTGAAGGCCTCGCTGACCGCGAAGGCCATCCGCAACTGCTCCGGCCGTTCCTCGTAGCCCGGCAGTTTTTCCGCGACCACACCCTGGGGACCGAGAATCCCCGCAACCCTCTCCGCCGAGACAACCTGCTCCTGGCGCTCGGCAAACGCTTCCACAACCCGGTACAGCTTATCCACAGAGTTATTGACAATGTAAAAACCGACCCCCAGGGTGCCGAACTGGCCCGCCACGTCGACGTCCGCATTGGAAGGCTGCAACTCTCCTGACGGGTGGTTGTGGATAACCACATCGCCATATCCACAGGTCTGCAGAATTGCCGGAACCGCTTCACGCGAACCACGCGCCAGTACCTCGACGTCCACGATCCGCTTTTCAGCATCAGTGTGGCCGAGCACAAACACCTCGTTCCCGCCGGCGGCGTCGATGGCATAGCGGAGTTGCAACAGGCTGTCGGGGGAGAAATATTTCAACATAGGGTGGGGATTATAGAGAAAGAGGCTCGTAAAGTGAAAAGATAAAAGCGTGATAAGGAATTCAGGGCGAAACCCCGAAGAGCCCCTGCTCTTTCAGGGACGCACAAAAGCAAGACACCCAGAAGCGACAAGCGCCAACTAGTAGCGCGCGGTTTCAGGCCAGATGGCCTTCCAGACAAACCAGTAAACCGCCATATGCGCAATACGTCTGCCGGACCCATCGACAACGCTTAGCGCGTCGGTCGGTGCGTCAAAGCGGAGGGTCAGCTTCGTTCCGGCCAGGTTATCTTCGAGCGCACCTGCCTGCTTGATGCCAGCCAGCGGATACGCCTTGGCGATACCGTCGATCTCGACCCCCACCACCAGTTCCTTCTCTTTCTCTCCCGGCCCCAGTTTGAAAAATGACCGGAAACCGCTCTGTTTTTCATAATAATCGAGATAGGGATCTAAATCGTAGTTGCGGGCATACCCGGTCCGCGGAGAAAGTACGCTGGTTCCCGGGTGTTGTCGCCGCCACTTGGCCCAGGTTGTCAGGGTTGAGGGGAGCACCGTCAACTCGGTTCCGGTCAGCGGTCCGGTCACCGCTTCGCCCCTGACCTGGGACCAGAGCGACTCACTCCCGTGGTCGTACATCAGAACATTGCTCCGGTAGAGCAGCCCGGACACCCCGAAACTGCGTTCTTTACCGTCAATCTGCCGGGAGTAGACGACTCCCGCATAAGCCAGCGGTCACCAGCTGACCAGCACCGGCAGTTCGGCAAAGCGGTCATTGACCAGTTCATGCCAGGAGAGAATTCGGGTCGGATAGGCCCGGGCGATGCCGTTGAGGAACACCCCCAGCACCTGTTCACCCTCACGCATGAATGTCGCTTTGCTGGCCGGGACAAAGGAAGGATCAGTCAGCGCCGGAATCCCATCACGCGGCGGGCCGCCCGACATGATCTCATCGGTCGGGATCGAACTCCGGTTCATATCCCAGGACGCGGCAACCGGTAAAGAGAACGCAACAACCGCCAGGATCAACAACAGAGCTGTTTTGCCGAGAGGACAAGTGCCAAGCATAGATTCAGCATACCGCAGATCCCGACTGTCATGCTATCCTGCCAGCAATTTCCCCTGGAGTACTGCCATGCCGGATCTCAACACCATCTATACAAAGCTGCTGACCGCATACGGTCCGCTACACTGGTGGCCTGCCGAGACGCCCTTCGAAGTCGCGATCGGGGCGCTTTTGACCCAGAACACCAACTGGAAAAACGTCGAGATCGCAATCGACAACCTGCGCCGTGAACAGGCCCTGACCCCGCAGGCTATCGCCGCCCTCCCGCGCCAAGAGCTGGAGCAGTTGATCCGTCCCTCGGGCTTTTTTCGCCAGAAAGCCGAACGGTTACAACAACTGATCGAGTATCTGCAGAGCGCTCATAATGGCACTCTTGAAAACCTGCTGAACCAGCCGCTCGAGGTGGCCCGCCTGGAATTGCTGCAACTCAAAGGAATCGGCCCTGAGACCGCTGACTCCATCCTGCTCTATGCCGGCAACCTGCCGTCCTTCGTCGTCGATGCCTACACCATGCGCCTGTTTGAGAGACTCGGGAGCTTAATCGGAAATGAGACCTATGAGCAGGTGCGCGACCTGTTCATGAGCCGGCTGCCCGCGGATCCGGAGAGGTACAACGAGTACCACGCGCTGATCGTTGAACACTGCAAACGGTTCTGCCGCAAACGGCCACTCTGCGAACAGTGCCCGCTGCAAACAAACTGCCGATACGCCAATCCGCAGGCCCGTCAAGACCCGTAATCTGGCCGGCACGCCAGACCCGTGCTTGAACCGGAGCCGATGGTGAAGATCTGTCCACCATGAACACGCAAATGTGAACTTTTGACCGTTCTGGCCAACTGAGCCCTTCTGTAGCCCACCAGCATGTCCCACCTAA
>PKUD01000216.1 GCA_002869695.1 Desulfuromonas sp.
ATTCTCATCGGTGAAGACGGTACCTTGCTGAACCGCCATCGCAAGCTGATGCCGACCAATCCGGAACGGATGGTCTGGGGATTCGGCGATGCCTCCGGACTGAAGGTCGTTGAAACACCGGTCGGGCGAATCGGCACCCTTCTCTGCTGGGAAAACTACATGCCGCTGGCACGCTACGCTATCTATTCTCAGGGGGTAGAAATCTATATCGCTCCGACCTACGATAGCGGCGACGGCTGGATCGGGACATTGCAGCACATCGCCCGGGAAGGACGTTGCTGGGTGGTCGGTTGTGGCAACCTGATGCAAGGCGCTGACGTTCCGGCGGATTTTCCCGACAAATCGCGACTCTACCCGGATGCTGAAGAGTGGGTGAATCCGGGAGACTCCCTGGTTATCGCCCCCGGTGGCGAGATCGTAGCAGGGCCACTGCATAAAGAGAGAGGGATACTTTATTGCGAGATTGACTACGAAAAAGTCGGTATCGCCAGAAGAGCCCTGGATGTCGTCGGTCACTATTCGCGTCCAGATATTTTCCAGCTCCATGTGAATAGCCAGCCGCAGTCACCGGTAGAATTTTCCGACTAGCGGCAATTGAAAGATGTTTTCCAGCGGACAGGAGATCTATCATGAGCGAAGCAGGAAACTACCGAGGAAGCTGTTTTTGTGGCGATGTGGAATTTACTCTGAGCGGAGTGCCGGCAGCCATGGCGTATTGCCATTGTCGTTCGTGCCGAGAGTGGTCGGCGGGTCCTGTTAACGCGTTCACCCTGTGGCCGCCAGAGTCTTTCACCATTACTCGTGGTGCTGAAAAAATCAGCGAATTTGACAGGGTCGCTGCGGCAGGCGACGGGGTAGGAACGAGCATTCGGAAATGGTGCAGCAACTGTGGCGGGCATGTCTATATCGACCACCCCACGATGGGTGTTGTTGACGTTCCGGCGGTTTTGATCCAGGGTTTTTCTTTTCAACCTGGCTTCCACGTCCATTATCAGGAAAAGGTCCATCCGATGAAGGATGGCTTGACGAAATTCAAGGATCTCCCCGCCGAAGCAGGTGGGTCTGGTGAAGAACTCCCCGAATAGCGCTGCGGGTACGCTTTTGCTTGAACGCAAGACGGCCCTGTCTGAAACTCAGACAGGGCCGTCTTGCGCTATGAAATCAGGGAAAACTTGTCCTGGCTAAAGGCCAAGCTTCTTGAAGAAGTCGTTCCCCTTGTCGTCGACCAGGATAAACGCCGGGAAGTCCTCAACTTCAATCCTCCAGACCGCTTCCATTCCCAGTTCGGGAAAGTCGATGCATTCGACCTTTTTGATGTTCTCTTCTGCGAGGACGGCAGCCGGACCACCGATGGAACCGAGGTAGAAGCCGCCGTGTTTGGCGCAGGCGTCAGTGACCTGCTGGCTGCGGTTTCCCTTGGCGATCATAACCATCGAGCCGCCGTTGGCCTGTAGCAGGTCAACATAGCTGTCCATCCGCCCGGCGGTGGTTGGCCCAAAGGAGCCGGAGGCTTTGCCGGCCGGGGTCTTGGCCGGGCCAGCGTAGTAGATCGGGTGGTTTTTCAGGTATTCAGGCAACGGCTTGCCGGAGTCCAGAATCTCCTTGAACTTGGCGTGGGCGATGTCGCGGCCGACGACGATGGTACCGTCGAGCAGCAGCGGGGAGCCGACATCAAGCTTGGTCAGGTCTGCAAGGATTTCACTCATCGGGCGGTCCAGGTTGATCTTGGTGCCATGGCTGTGTTTACCGCGGTACTGCTCGGGGATAAAGCGGCCGGGGTTGCTGTCCATCTGTTCGACGAACAAACCGTCTCTGGTGATCTTGGCCTTGATATTGCGGTCCGCTGAGCAGGAAACCGCCATACCGACCGGACAGGATGCGCCGTGGCGGGGCAGGCGGATGACGCGTACGTCGTGGGCGAAGTACTTGCCGCCGAACTGGGCACCAATGCCAAGATCCTGGGCCGCCTTGAGCAGTTTTGCTTCGAGGTCCAGATCACGGAACGCCTGGCCATGCTCGTTACCCTCGGTGGGCAGCCCATCAAGTTCCTTGGCCGTGGCCAGCTTGACGGTCTTCATGCAGGCGTCGGCCGACGTACCGCCAACGACAAATGCCATATGGTAGGGTGGGCAGGCGGCAGTCCCGAGAGTCTTCATCTTGGCAACCAGGAAGTCGTAGAGCTTCTCAGGGTTGAGCAGCGCTTTCGTCTCCTTAAACAACATGGTCTTGTTAGCGGACCCACCGCCCTTGGCGATGAACAGGAACTTGTAGGCATCACCTTCGGTGGCCATGATATCGATCTGGGCCGGCAGGTTGGTGCCAGTATTTTTCTCTTGATACATGTCAAGGGCAACAGTCTGGCTGTAGCGCAGGTTCTCCTCGGTGTAGGTTTTGAACACCCCTTCAGAAATCCGCTCGCAGTCGTTCGCGCCTGTCCAGATTTGCTGGCCCTTTTTGGCGACTACCGTGGCGGTTCCGGTGTCCTGGCAGAGGGGCAGTTCAAACTGGGCTGAAATCTCGGCATTACGCAGGAAGGCCAGCGCAACGCCCTTATCGTTCATCGAGGCCTCGGGATCAGACAGAATCTTTGCCACCTGCTCGTTATGTTCGGGGCGCAGCATAAAGGAAACGTCCTTCATCGCCTGGTTTGCGAGCACGGTCAGGGCCTCGGGATCAACCTTGAGGACCTCCTTGCCGTCAAATTCGGCAACGCTGACGAACTTCTCCGATCCTTCGATCTTGTAATAACTCGTTTGGTCCTTGCTCAGGGGGAATGGGTCCTGATAGGTGAAGTCGGGCATAATCTCTCTCCTTTGCATGATTAAGAGCAGTCTGTGAGGTATGAATAGACACAGAACAAACGCGGGTATTATAGGCAAATTGTATACAGTTGTCGACAGCTAAGACGGCAGAATTTTATGCCCTGGTTTTGCCCTCTCATCTTGTTTTTGATCTGCTGGAAACGCTCTCGGAGCCAATGAATGTTCGTTAAAACTTAAAAATCCTTTCGGCTAAAAATACCTGACAAAAATACCCCGATATATAATTGACAGAAATAATCAGGTATGATATCGATAACGTAGTCAATTCAGCATGATTCGGGATGATAGTTTTCTCAGGAGATGGCGAATGTTCAAGACGTTAAAGGAAGATCTCAAGGTTGTATTTGAGCGTGATCCCGCGGTGCGAAGTGTCTTCGAGATCATCTTCTGTTACCCCGGGTTTCACGCCATGATCTTCTACCGGATGGCGCATGCGCTCTGGCAGCGCAAGTTCTATTTCCTGGGCCGATTTGTCTCGCATATCGGCCGTTTCTTGACTGGAATCGAAATTCATCCCGGCGCGCAGATCGGCCGCGGGTTCTTCATCGACCACGGGATGGGGGTGGTCATCGGTGAAACCGCCGAGATCGGCGAGAACTGCACCCTCTATCACGGGGTAACCCTCGGTGGAACCTCCTGGGCCAAGGAGAAGCGCCATCCGACCCTGGGTAATAATATCGTTGTCGGTTCAGGTGCCAAGATTCTCGGCCCCTTTTCACTCGGTGACGGCAGCAAGGTTGGCTCCAATTCAGTGGTGGTCAAGGAAGTTCCGGAGAATGCCACGGTTGTCGGCGTGCCCGGCCGGGTGGTTGTATCCGGCGAGAAAACTTCAGGGTTTGACCTTGAACATGCCAAATTGCCCGATCCAGTGGCCAAAGCGGTTAGCTGTATGATGGATCAGATCCGTTCCCTCGAGGGCCAGGTCAAGGAGTTGACTAAAGAGCAGCAACGCTTGAAAACTGAACTGGCTCAACATGAGCAGCAAGAGCATCAGGAGGCGAGCTGATGAGGATGTCCACCAAGGCTCAGTATGCCGTGCGAGCGCTGGTCAGCCTCAATCTGAACGGTGACGGTAGCCCGGTTTCGATTAAGACAATATCAGCATTTGAAAACATTTCCCTGAACTACCTGGAACAGTTGTTCGTCAAATTGCGGCGTGGCGAGATCGTGCGCAGTGTCCGCGGTCCCGGCGGCGGCTACGTGTTGGCCCGGCCGGCCTCGGAGATCCGCGTTGACCAGATTATCGATACGGTTGAAGAGACCCTGGTTCCGGTCTCCTGCATGGAGAATGACGGTAGCTGCAACTGCAACTCGCAGTGTGCGACCCAGTCGGTCTGGGTCGGGCTGGGCGATCAGATTCGATCTTTTCTTGCGTCGCTGACTCTGGATGACCTGACCAAGGAAGGGCGCAAGCGGCTATCAACTGAAAATAGTAATGTCGGGGCTGTCCCCGAAGCTTTTGGAGCAATGGAGAGACATCGGTGAGAAAAATTTACATGGATTACAACGCGACAACGCCTGTTCGCCCCGAAGTGTTGGAGGCAATGCTCCCTTTTTACACGGAGCATTTCGGCAACCCTTCCAGTGTGCACTGGGCCGGACGAGCGGTCAAAGGTGCTATCGAAAATGCGCGTGAGCAGGTCGCGACCCTGATCAACTGCTCCCCGGCGGAGATCGTTTTCACTTCATGCGGCAGCGAGGGTGACAACTTTGCACTTAAAGGGACGGTGGACGCCCTCAAAGAGAAGGGCAACCACATTATCACCACGACGGTCGAGCATCCGGCTGTTCTGGAAACCTGCGAATATCTGGAAAAGCAGGGCTGCGAAGTGACTTATCTGCCGGTCGATCGGGATGGAATGCTTGATCTGCAGGAATTGGAGGCGGCCATTACCGATAAGACCATTCTGATCTCGGTGATGTGGGCCAACAACGAGACCGGCAATATCTTCCCGATCGAGGAGATCGGTGCTATAGCCCGCAAGTACAAGGTTCGATTCCATACTGATGCGGTTCAGGTGGTAGGGCGGATTCCGGTTGATATGCAGAAAGCGAATGTCGATCTGGCGGTGATCTCAGGCCATAAACTGGGTGCCCCGAAGGGAGTCGGCGCTATTTTTGTCCGTCGTGGAACACGTATGACTCAGTTTATGCACGGTGGTCATCAGGAGCGCCATCGCCGTGCCGGAACCCACAACGTGGCCGGGATCGTTGGCCTGGGAAAAGCCTGTGAAATTGCCCAGCAGACGATGGAGCTGGATGCGCCGAGGGTTCGTCGACTGCGGGACAAGCTGGAAAAGGGGATCATGGAAGCGATCCCCGAAGTTAAACTGAACGGTCATCCGGATAAGCGATTGCCGAATACCCTGAATGTCAGTTTCGCTTATATCGAAGGGGAGTCGATTCTGCTCAACTTCGATATGAAGGGGATCGCCGCGTCATCCGGTTCGGCCTGCACCTCCGGTTCGTTGGAGCCGTCCCACGTAATGTGCGCCATGTGCGTCGACATCGTGCTGGCCCACTCCAGCACCAGATTCAGTCTGGGACCCGACAACACCGAAGAAGATGTCGACTATATCCTTCAGGAACTGCCACCGATCGTGCAGCGGTTGCGGGATATGAGTCCGCTGTTTAACAACGATGCCCGGATGTCCTGCAACCAGTGTCGCGTTGTCCGGAGAGCATAACAACCTGTTAACTTCGGGCCCGTCCCGAGCTGTAACGAGTAGAGGAGTCAACATGTACACAGATAAAGTCATGGATCATTTTTCCAATCCCCGTAACGTGGGTGAAATTGACGATGCAAACGGTGTCGGCGAAGTGGGTAACGCCTCCTGCGGCGACATCATGAAGATATTTCTCAAAGTCGAGGACGATATTATCAAAGACGTCAAGTTCAAGACTTTCGGCTGCGGCGCAGCGATTGCGACCTCGTCTATGGTGACCGAGATGGCGATCGGAAAAACCCTTGATGAAGCCTGGAAACTTTCCAACGAGGCGGTTGCCGAGGCGCTCGATGGGCTGCCCAGCCAGAAGATGCACTGTTCGAACCTGGCTGCCGATGCACTCCATGAAGCGATTAAGAATTACCGGGAAAACAAAGCGTAGTCCGGCGCCTTGCCGAGCTGCTGAACTCAGAGGAGGGCATCGTCACCGACGGCGCCCTCTTTCTCTGTTTCGGGTTTGATTATGCAGAAAAAACAACGAGTAGTTGTCGCCATGAGCGGCGGAGTCGACTCATCGGTGACCGCCGCCCTGCTTTTAGAGCAGGGATACGAGGTGATCGGCATGACGATGCAGATCTGGGATTACTCCAGCTATACGGACCGGCACGGAGAAAGTTTCGGCAGCTGCTGCTCTTTGGATGATGTTCATGACGCCCGCCGGGTCGCTGAAGGGCTCGATATCCCTTTCTATGTGGTCAATTTTGAAAAAGATTTCGAGCAGCTTGTGATCGACCGGTTCTGTGATGACTATTTTTCCGGCCGCACCCCCAACCCCTGTGTGCTCTGCAATCAGACCCTCAAGTTTGAGCTACTAATGCGTCGCGCCCTGGAGTTGGAGGCCGATTTCCTGGCCACCGGACACTATGCGCAGATTCATCAGGAAGGCGAGCGCTATTATCTTGCCAAAGGAGTCGATCACCTCAAGGACCAGAGCTACTTCCTGTTTACCCTGACCCAGGAACAGATGGCGCACACCCTGTTTCCTCTGGGGGGAATGTCGAAAGAGGATGTTCGTCAGCATGCGGCCCGTTTCGGTTTGCGGGTGGCTGAAAAGGCGGAAAGTCAGGATATCTGTTTTGTGCCGGATGGTGATTATGTCCGTTTTCTTGAGGAACATCGTGGATCGAATCAACTGGACGGCGAGATCGTTCATGTTTCTGGGCAGGTCCTCGGCCACCATCAGGGGATCTACCGTTACACCATCGGCCAGCGCCGTGGTCTGGGGATCAGCTGGACCGAGCCGCTTTTTGTGGTCGGTATCGATGCCGAAAAGCGCCGGGTGGTGGTCGGTGAGAAGCAGCACCTCGCCCGTGAGACCCTGGAAGCATTCAAGTGTAACTGGAGCATCCCGCTGCCGGAGACTGCATTGAACTGCCGTTGCCGGATTCGTTATCGCCATCATGAGGTCGAAGTTCAGGTCATACCCCTGGGGAACGATGAGGTGCGGGTGGAATTTACCGAACCGCAGGCCGGCGTGACTCCGGGTCAAGCCGCAGTTTTTTATGCAGATGATCGAGTGCTGGGCGGAGGCTGGATCAAGTGACGCGTCAGTTCTCCATAGTCACGCTCGGCTGCAAGACCAACCAGTTCGAATCGGCTGCCATCAGCGAACAGCTGCAAAAGGTAGGTTACCGCAATGTACCATTCGAAGAGGGGCCGGACCTGGTTATTGTCAACACCTGCACCGTGACCGCGGCGACCGATTCCCAGTCGCGTAATTTGATCCGCCGCGCGCAACGTCTCAACAACAAGGTCCGGGTGGTGGTGACCGGCTGTTATGCCCAGGTTGATGCGGAAAGCCTGGCCGCACTTCCAGGTGTTGCCCTGGTGATTGGCAATCAGGAGAAGGAGGATTTTCTTCACCATCTGACCGATCTTGATGACGATCAAGCGCGGATTGCCGTCAGTGATATCAGCCGCGCAGAGCAGGCCAGGCCGATGGCCTTGACCAGTTTTGAACATCGCAGCCGTGCCTTCGTGCAGATCCAGAATGGCTGTGACGCATTCTGCTCATACTGCATCATCCCGTATGCCCGAGGCCGCAGTCGGTCTGTAGCGTTGCAGGAGGTCGTGAGTCAGGTAGGCAGGTTGACCGAGTCGGGACACGCCGAGGTGGTTCTCACCGGAATTCATATTGGCAATTATGGTCAGGACCTTGTTCCGGCGACCTCGCTTCTGGAACTGCTGCGGGCGATCCGATCCGGGACGGGAGTGCGGCGCCTGAGACTCGGTTCTGTTGAACCGACTGAAATCCCGGTGGAACTGCGCGCATATATTGCCGAAAATGACTGGATATGCCCTCACTACCATATCCCCCTGCAGGCGGGTGATGACGATATCCTCAAGCGGATGAACCGCCATTACCTCACCTCGTTCTTTGCCGACCTGCTGACTGACATCCGCCAGCGCCAGCCTCAGGCTGCGATTGGGCTCGATCTGATCGTCGGTTTTCCCGGGGAGACAGAGGACAGTTTTGAACGTTCCTTGTCTTTGATCCGCACTCTGCCGGCTACTCATCTGCATGTTTTCCCCTATAGCCGCCGTCCCGGGACGCCAGCTGCCGACATGCCTGACCAGGTGCCGGGCCATGTCGCAAAAGAGAGAGCAGCTCGGTTGCGCCAGTTGGGTGAAGAAAAGCAACGTGCGTTTGCCCGAACCTTTATCGGTCAGGAGCTGGAAATTGTCATTGAAGGAGGGCTTCATAAAGGTCTGCGTAAAGGGCTTTCGCAGAATTATCTGTCGGTCTATCTGCCGGAAGATCAGGCTCGCATCGGCGAGTGCCATAAAGTTAAGATCGAGGCCGCCATGGGAGAGGGGTTGCTCGGAAGCATAAATAATTAAAATTGATTAGTAGTATCTTCAATAAGGCATAAATAGGCATAACTAGACATATGTAAGTTCCGTCCATTTCTTCCATTCCTTGATTGCTCCTCCCGCCAACATAAGTGTAAACTCTCCGCATATTGCCCTGTAATTTTTGGAGGAGACCCTTTGACCAATGCCCGAACCCGCCTGATTCAGGCCGCCGCAGACGGTGCCCTGATTCTCACCTCCAACAAACGGCTGGCCAGATATCTGCGTTCTGCGTACGACAGCGAGATGCAGCAACAGGGTAAGTCCGTCTGGCAGACGCCGCAGATTGTCAGCCTGGATGGATGGCTACGTCAGGGCCTGGTGACCTTGGGAAAGAGCTGGCGGCTGCTCGACGGGTTTCCAGCGGTCCGCCTGTGGGAAGAAATCATCGAAGGGGATTCTGCCGGGAGCGAACTGGAGCTGCTGCAGCTGCCCGCAACGGCACGCAGGGCTCTCGAAGCGCACCAATTGCTGACTGAATACGGCTGCCAACTCGACGGGCAACCTCTGACAGAGGACCAGCAGGCGTTTCTGCGTTGGCAACATAAATATCAGGCTCTCTGCCAGCGGCATCAGTGGCTGGATAGTTCAGAGGTCCCGGGTCTGATTGTTGACGCAATCCGAGCAGGAACCCTTGCGGTCCCACGACAACTCTTGCTGGCCGGCTTCGACCAGCTGTCACCTGGACTGCAGAGTCTGCAGCGCATTGTCGAGCAGCAGGG
>PKUD01000078.1 GCA_002869695.1 Desulfuromonas sp.
GCAGGGAGCGGCGGAACTGCGAATAAGGAAATACGCATTTTCAGCCGGGACGCTCTTTCCGCTGATCAGGTCCGTTGCATGGTACTCCCCCGGTTCGGGGTTCAACAGCTGGGCCTTGAGGCCGCAACCGGCACAGCAATAAAGGGTCTGCTGCTGGTCCGGCAACTGATGCAGGTAGCACAGGTGATGTTTGACTGTGGTGTCACAGGCGCTGCAGAGCGCTGCGGTCCGCATCTGCTCTAGTGGCGCGCCAGGCAGGGCCCCGCCGTGGATGCGTTTTAGCTGGCCGGCCTGATCAAGCATTTGAATGTCCCGGTGGATCGTCATCCTGGACACCTGGAACCGTTCGGTCAACTCGCGGACGGAGATGCCACCGTTGGTTGTCGCCAGTTGAAGAATGATTTTACGACGCTGTTTGCCGGTCATGTGACGTTTCCTAGTCGTGGGGCAGCCGAAGTTAAAGTTTAGCCTGGTTGAAATTAGGGACTGGCGGCACGGAAATCAAGGATGAACGGTTGAGTGACCGTCGCATCAGGCAGGACGATTCTCCGCGGTCGACTTTACCCCCAATGAAACCGGTTTAGCTGCACTAAAACTTTTTATCGCTGATAAATATTATAGTTGACATTTTCTACCATGCCAGCTATATCGTTCGGACGTAAAACCCTTTTTTATTTCCTTTCTGAACGTATGAGAACGACCTTGAATCATTAGTGCCGGATGGCGGACTCAGGATCGACTCAGACAATCGAATTGTACCCGGGATCCGACATTTATGGAATTTGAAATCGGTCAAAAAATTAAAAACCTCCGCAAGGAACGCAAGTTGACCCTGCAGGATGTTGCCAACGAAACCGGGTTCTCGCCAGCGCTGATTTCCCAGATCGAAAACAATAATGTTTCGCCCCCGATTGCGACCCTGTCGAAAATCGCCCGTTTTTTTGATGTCAAGATGAGCTTTTTCTTCGAAGAGGGTGAGGCGGTGACCAAGTATGAGATTGTCCGCAAGGATGATCGCAGGGTGGTCAGTCGGGTGATCTCCAAGGACGGTACCGGGCATGGCTACACCTATGAAACGCTCTCCTACCGCAAGCGGAACAAGAAGATGGAGCCCTTTCTGCTGACGGTCTCCGAGCGCGCCAAGGAGGAAACCCTCTACAGCCACGAGGGGGAAGAGTTCCTGCTGATCACCCAGGGGCAGGCGGAGCTGATTCTGGATGATGAGCGTTTTATCCTTGAAGAGGGGGATGCCGCCTATTTCGATTCTTCAGTCCGTCATCGGCTGTTGTCTCGGGATGGTGAGACGGTACAGGTGCTGGCCGTCGTCACTCGCTAACGAATTCGTCCGGTTCTGACTTCCTGTCTTCCCGCACCTGTCCGGACATTAATAGACAATCGCTTCCGCTGATTACTGCTTAACAGATACCTATAAACGCAGAGAGTCTCAGAGAGGATCCGCTTATGAGCTGTTTCGACAAAAAAACAGTTACCGACTGGCAGCAGCAGGCCAAGAAAGAGAAGAAGACCGACGACCTGTCCAATTTCAAGTGGGATACCCCGGAAGGGATCGAGGTCAAGCCGTTGTACACGGCGGAGGATCTGGCCGGCCTGCAGCATACCGATACCATCCCCGGATTTGCGCCGTTTATCCGGGGGCCGATGGCGACCATGTATGCCGGACGGCCCTGGACCGTGCGCCAGTATGCCGGGTTCTCGACCGCCGAGGAGTCGAATGCCTTTTACAAGCGCAATCTTGCGGCCGGTCAGCAGGGTCTTTCGGTTGCCTTCGACCTGGCGACCCATCGCGGCTACGATTCCGACCACCCCCGGGTGGTTGGTGACGTCGGCAAGGCCGGGGTGGCCATCGATTCGATCGAGGACATGAAGATTCTTTTCGATGAGATACCTCTCGACAAGGTCTCGGTGTCGATGACCATGAACGGCGCGGTCCTGCCGATCATGGCCAATTACATAGTCGCCGCCGAGGAGCAGGGGGTCAGCGAAGACAAGCTAGCCGGAACTATCCAGAACGATATCCTCAAGGAGTTTATGGTTCGCAACACCTACATCTATCCGCCGACACCTTCAATGAAGATCATCGGCGATATCATCGAGTACACCAGTCAGAAGATGCCGAAGTTCAACTCGATTTCGATCTCCGGTTACCATATCCAGGAAGCTGGTGCCAACAATGCCCTGGAGCTGGCCTTCACCCTGGCAGACGGGCTGGAATATGTCCGCTCGGCGATCGCCAAGGGGCTTGATATAGACGCTTTTGCGCCACGCCTGTCGTTCTTCTTCGCCATCGGCATGAACTTTTTCATGGAAGCGTCCAAGCTGCGTGCGGCTCGGTTCCTCTGGGCGAAGATGATGGAAGAATTCAAGCCGAAGAACCCGAAATCCTAGATGCTGCGGACTCACTGCCAGACCAGCGGCTGGTCACTGACCGAGCAGGACCCGTATAACAATGTCATCCGTACCACCCTGGAGGCGCTGGCGGCGGTGCTGGGTGGGACCCAGTCGCTGCATACCAATGCGCTGGATGAGGCGATCGCCCTGCCGACCGACCACAGTGCCCGGATTGCCCGTAACACTCAGCTGGTTATTCAGGAAGAGTCCGGCGTCTGCAACGTCGTCGATCCGCTCGGCGGCTCCTACTACGTAGAATCGCTGACCAACGCGCTGATTGAAGAAGCACAGAAGATTCTCGACGAAATCGAAGGGCTGGGCGGTATGACCAAGGCCATCGAATCGGGGATGCCGAAGTTGCGGATTGAAGAGTCGGCTGCCAAGAAGCAGGCGGCGATCGATTCCGGTCGGGACGTGATCGTCGGGGTCAACAAGTATCAGCTGGCCAAAGAGGATCCGATTGATGTCCTTGATATCGACAATACCGCGGTTCGTGAATCACAGATCTCCCGGCTGCAGAAGATGCGTGCCGAGCGGGATGAGGCCGCCTGTCAGCAGGCCCTTGCCGAGATCACCGCGGCATGTGAAAATGGTGATGGGAACCTGCTGGCCCTGTCGGTCAATGCAGCACGGCTCAGGGCATCGGTGGGCGAAATTTCAGACGCCATGGAGAAGGTCTTCGGACGTCACAGGGCTGAAATCAGACTGGTATCGGGAGCGTACGGATCAGTGGTTGAAAAAGATAAAGATTTTGCCGCAATCAAGCAGCGGATCGATGATTTCTCTGCCAGAGAGGGGCGTCGTCCGCGCATCTTGATTGCCAAGATGGGCCAGGATGGACATGACCGGGGCGCCAAAGTGGTGGCCACTGCCTATGCCGATGCCGGGTTTGATGTCGACGTCGGTCCGCTGTTCCAGACTCCGGAAGAGGCGGCCAAGATGGCCGTGGAAAATGATGTCCATGTCGTCGGCGTTTCAAGTCTTGCCGCCGGTCACAAGACCTTGGTGCCGCAGTTGGTGGCCGAGTTGAAAAAGCTGGGAGCGGAGGATATTGCGGTGGTCTGTGGTGGTGTCATCCCACGTCAGGATTATGATGAGCTGTACGCTGCCGGAGCCGCCAAGATTTTCGGCCCGGGCACGCCGATCACCATTTCGGCAGCACAGACACTGGACGCGATCGAAGGAAGGTAAGTTAATTTCTGATAGCCACCAGGACGCCAGGAGCCCAGGGTCGGCAAAGGCACTTTGCCGCAGAGACGATCGAATGCTGACCTTGCTTTTGCAGGTTAATTCAGAAAAAGTCTTGAGCTTTTCTCTGCGGCTTCCTCGGCTCTGCGTTGAGTCGTTCCTTTCGGTTCCCTGGCGTTTTTGGTGTCCGGGTGGCTCACTTCAAGGTTGCCATTTTGTTTAAACTCAAACAGCTTGCCGATGGTGTCCGTTCCAGGAACCTTCGCTCTCTGGCCAAGGCCATCACTCTCATCGAAAGTCGCAACCCGGAACATTCCCGTGCCGCGGTCAGCCTGCTGGACGAGCTTCTCCCCGATTCCGGAAACGCGATTCGGATCGGGATCTCCGGCGTCCCCGGAGCGGGCAAAAGTACCTTCATTGAAGCCCTGGGGATGGATCTGGTGCGCCAAGGGAAGCGGCTTGCGATCCTTGCAGTCGACCCCACTTCGCAGATCTCGGGGGGCTCCATCCTCGGCGACAAGACCCGGATGGAACTGCTCTCCCGCGAAGTCAATGCCTTTATTCGCCCCTCTCCGAGTGGTGACAACCTGGGTGGTGTGGCACGAAAAACCCGGGAAACCATGCTGGTCTGTGAGGCCGCAGGGTACGATGTCATAATTGTCGAAACCGTCGGGGTCGGACAGTCCGAAGTCACCGTCGCCTCGATGGTTGATTTTTTTCTGCTGTTGCAACTGCCTAACGCCGGAGATGAGCTGCAGGGAATCAAGAAGGGGGTCATGGAGATCGCCGACGCGATTCTGATCAACAAGGCCGAAGGTGAAAACCGGCCACGCGCCGAACTGGCTCGCCAGCAGTACCAGAACGCCCTCCATCTGTTAAGGCCGAAAAGTGAGAACTGGGTTGTTCCGACTCTGCTCTGCAGCGCCCTTCACCAGGAGGGTATCACCGAGGTCTGGTCGACCATCATGGCGTACGAGGCAGCCATGAAGCAGAGCGGCGAGTTTTCCGACAAGAGGCGGCTCCAGAACACTGACTGGATGTGGACTCTGCTGATGGATGGCCTGAAAGACATGTTCCTGCGCGACAAAAAGGTTACCGGTTTGCTGGAGCCGGTCCAGCGTGGCGTCAGTGAAGGAATTACAACCCCTGGCGCAGCGGCGCAGAGGTTGCTGGAAACTTTTAAGAGATCTTGAATATGCCTTGGCGGCTCATACAGTTCGAACATGCCGCTAATCTACTGATAACAAATCAGGAGTAAATCTCATGACGAAAAAAATTAACCACATCGGTATCGCCGTCAAAAACCTCGAAACCGCAATCCCGTTTTATCGCGATGTGCTCGGGATGTCTTTTGAAGGCACCGAAGATGTCGCTGAGCAGAAAGTTCGGGTTGCCTTTCTGCAGGTCGGGGAAAGCCGGATTGAATTGCTTGAGCCGACAGCCGTCGATTCGCCGGTGGCCAAGTTTCTGGAGAAGAATGGAGAGGGGATTCATCACCTGGCTTACGAGGTCGAGGATATCGAGCAGGCGCTTGAGGCTCTCGATGCCCAGGGAGTGCGTCTGATCGACAGGCAGCCGCGCAAGGGCGCTCACAACAGTCAGATCGCATTTCTGCATCCCAAGGCCAGTGGCGGAGTCCTGACAGAAATTTGTCAATCCGGCAACCATTAAAAGAAATATTCAAACGCCGTTATAGGTTAAAATACCCCTTTTAAATCAAATGCTTTTGCGCTTGGAAAGAATTTTCTCTTGACATAATCTTCGATAAAAATATACTGAGTTTGAAAATTTCAAAACACCGACTCGGACCAGCAGGTCGCTTGACCGCTGTCGGGCCCTCCCCATACAATGGGAGATGTTCTGGCTCCGGGAGGTGAAAACATGAAGCGAACCCTTGCAATTGCAGTTATAGCTGGTTTAATACTCTTTAACGCCGTCTCGGCGTTTGCCGTGTCGGTGGGAGAGTTGGCCCCGGACTTCCAGGGCGAAACGCTGGCGGGTGAAGAGTTCAGGCTCTCCGATTACAAAGGTCAGCCGATCCTGCTTAAAATAGGCACGACCTGGTGTCCCAGTTGTAAGACCCAGGGGAAGGCGATCGATTCACTCCATCCTTACCTTGAAGAGAAGGGTGTCAGGTTTGTCGATGTGTTTATCGACGAGTCGAAGTCTTCGGTCGCAAAGTATTTTGCTAAGGGGGGCTATCATAAACCCGCAGCAATCGTGCTGGATGAGGGGGCGGCGCACAGGGCATACAATGTTTACGTTATCCCGCGCCTGCTGCTGATCGGCAGCGACTTCCGGGTCGTTCGCGACGGCGATCCGCTCCCGGCGGGCAAGTTGAAGAGGTTGATTGAAAAAATGCTGCAGGGCGATTAAGGAATTGCAATTCTGCGCTCTGTGGTATAAAACCAACAGTAATACCCAGATGGTGTTTTAACCACACCACAAAAGGTCCCCTCAACGGGGCCCTGAATTCACCGTCAATTTCCCAGTTGGCGGCGAATTCACTGATCTGGCGGGTTGTTGAAACGATCCGTCAGAATTGGCACTGATACTGCACAGTATGAATTCGCGATCTGCTCTCTGCCCGGTACGACAGCAGAGAACGTTTCGGTGTTTTATTGAATGACCTGGTTTTGCAAGGAGGCCCCACCCGTATGAAGTACCACGTTCTGATCCTTGCTGCATGTTCACTTTTACTGGTCACTGCCTGTGCCAATCCCGGTGCAGGTGATCCGCTGCGGGCCAAATGTCCGGCCTGTGGTTATGAGTTTGATGTGGATGGTAAGTAAAGGTTTTATTGTCACGCCGAACTGTTCGGCAATCTACCCAACTGTTTAAAGGAGGTAACACCAATGAGCAAATTTCTGAAGATTATGATCGTTCTGCTGACGATCGTCGCTGTTGCGGCCCCTGTTATGGCTGAAGACCGCCTCGGTCTGTCCGGTCAAATGCGTGTCCGTGGTTGGCACATTGATGATGGTGGCGATTCCACCGAAAGTTGGATGGACCAGCGCCTGCGTATCGGCGGCAAGCTCTCCATCGCTGAAGGCGTCAGCGTAACCTTCCGTTTTGACGAGACCGAGAAAAACTGGGGTGACGGTGGTAACACCTTCGGTTCCGGTCGTCTGCCTCAGGACGGTATGCAGTGGGACCGCGCTCACCTTGATATCGCTTCCGGCAACCTGCACCTGCGTGCTGGTCAGCAGTACCTCGCTTTCGGTAACTCTGGTTTCGACGCTCAGGACGCTGGTCTGACCCTGAACTACAAAGGCTCCATCCCGGTCACCGCTTTCTGGATGCTCGCCAAAGATAACGGCAAGACCACCGCTGATGACTACTATTATGGTGTCAAGGCTGGTCACAAAGGTGAGAGCTATGCTTCCAGCATCTATGTTGCTGGTCAGAAAACCCACACCACTGGCGAAGATGTCATGGTTGTTGGTGTGACCCTCGACTATGATCTCGACGCCGTTGCTCTCTACGGTGAAGTTGACTTCTTCATGGGCGATGCTACCGATACTGTTGATGCTGCTGGTACCAACGTATTCCTGCAAGCGTCCATGGCCGCGACTGAAACCATCAACGTCGGTGGCCAGTTCTTCTTCGCTCCTGGCGAAGACGAAGACATGAATTACAGCGTCCTCGGTAACGACTTCGGTGGCTGGGATCCCCTGTTCGCCATCGGTACCGGTCTTGACAACGAGCAGATCGGTGCTGGTCGTCCTTGGCTCGTATTTGGCAACGCAGGTATCATGGCTTTCCGCGTCTTCGGTGACGTCAAGGCTTCTGATGACCTGACCGTTTCCGGTTCCCTGGCGTTCATGCAGTCTGAAGACGACGACATCCTTGATGACGACGCTATGGCTCTGGCCGTTGGCTGCAAGTATGCCGTTATGGCGAACACCAGCCTGGGCGTTCAGATTGAGTACATCGACGTTGATTCCAACGAAGATGAAATCCTCCAAGCTGGTACCGGCCTGTTCGTCAACTTCTAATCCTCGATTAGAAAAGACGCACGCTACATGAAAAAGCCCGCTGCTCCGGCAGCGGGCTTTTTTTATCTGCGCCGCCGCTTCAGCCTTTCCATTTTTTGCTCATCTCGCTAGAATACAGCCTCGTCGTTCGAATTTCTTAACCCGCACATATCTCAGGGTGTCAAATGAACAGACTCGTCTTTCTTTGCCTGCTGTTTTTTCTCTCTGCCCCGGTTTCAGGGTTTGCTCAGATTCCGCAGTCCATGGCCGATGACTTTTCACCTCTGGACGGCTATGTCATCATGCCGGTCGATCAGGAGTACCTGGTCGATCTGGATGCGTCGAAAGGACTGCGTGAAGGGGATATCCTGACCCTGGTCGAGCAGGGAGAGAAGGTGATTCACCCGGTGACCAAGGAGATTCTCGGTTCCCTCGACCGGGCCAAGGGGTTTCTCCAGGTGACCCGCTTGAAGGCGGGTTATGCCTATGCCCGGCTGTTAAGCGCTGATATCGTTCCGCAAAAGGGGGATCCTATTCGGCGGTATGAACAGGTTCCGGCACAAATCACGGGATTGCAGAGCCCCCTTGACACCGAACTGAAAGCCACACTGCCCCATCTGGAATGGCTGGATGAGGTTACGAGCGAAACTCCTCAGCTCGTCTTTGGTCTGGTGGGAAAACGGCTGGTGGTCAAGGATAGTGCAGGAATGGTCTTGAAAAGCTATCCTTTCCTGGGAGAGGAACCCGCACTGATTTCGCCACCGGTTGAAACGCACGTTGCATCTGCACCTGTGGCAGCAAGTGCTCCAAGCATTGCACCGGCAGCAGGTCCTGTCGGGATTCCGACGGCGGGGATTGTCCCTGCGGATGGCTCGGCGCAGAAGTCCCAAACCCCGGCTATTATCCAGCAGGCCAAGCAGGAGAGCGGCCTCTGGATGGGACCGAACCTGCGTGGCAATCAGGTCGGTTTTTCTGTCGGTGATTTTGACGGTGATGGGCGGCAGGAAACCGCAATTGCCACCGAGGACTATCTACTGATCAATGAACTCGTTCAGGGCGTGCTGACTCAGGAGGCGAAGGTCGAGTTTGCCAAAGGAACCTCTCTGTTGAGTGTCGATACCATCGACCTTGACGGCAACGGGTTGCCTGAACTCTATCTGAGTGCCGCCAGCGGCAACAAACTGAGTTCGCAAGTGGTTGAATTCAGCAATGGCAGCTACAAGAACACGATCTCAGGCATGCCCTGGTTTTTCCGGGTTGGTGAGTTGCCGGGTGAGGGGCGTACTCTGCTGGCGCAACCGGTCGCAGAAGGGGAAGATCCGTATAGCGAAAACATGTTCCGGGTACTCCGTTCCGGCAATGAACTGACGGAAGGACAAAGTGTACCGCTTGCCAAGGAGGTCAATGTCTTCAGCTTTCTGCCCCTTGCTGATGCAGAGGGTCAGCAGCTCTATGCCTACCTGACCAAGGGGGACTACCTGAAAGTGATTACTGCCACGGGTGACGACCTCTGGGAATCGAGTGAATACTTTGGCGGTTCAAAGGTCAGCTTTTATGCAACGGATCCGGATGGCCAGGAGCTGGTGACCCCGGTCTATGTTCAGCAACGACTGCTTAAAACCACCAACGGTGACATTATCTCAGCCCAGAATGAAGGGAACAGAACGCTCCAGCGGTTCCGCACCTATCAGAAAAGCCGGATCGTTGCCTTGGGCTGGAACGGATTTGCGATGCAGGAGCGCTGGCGGACAGCTGACCAGGAAGGGTACCTGGCCGATTTTGCCCTGGCGGATGCTGATAACGATGGCCAGGTCGAACTGGTTACGTTGATGCAGTACCAGAGGAAAAATTTGATCAGAAAAGGCCGTTCGACGGTTGTGATTTACGAATTGAATCCCTGATCTGCCATAGGAGATAAACAGCAAACAGGCTAAGTCCCTGCGGAAGAGGGGCTTAGCCTGTTTTTTCGGTTAAGAAATGGGTAGAAATGTCAGCTAAGGACTTTAGTGACCATGTCTGTCGACATCAAACTCATAACCACATGAGGGGCACTTGACTCTGATGTTTTCACTGGTCAGGCCGCCGGCACAGGCCGTCAACGAAACTGCAAATGCTGAAATCAGGACCCAGAAAACCAACTTTTTCATAACGAGCTCCTTACGGTGATATGGTTAAATGTTTGTTGAGTAAGGTAGTGTATGTTCAGATTACACCTGTTTCGCGTCGATTCAAGGGAGATAATCATTATATTTTACTCATGGACAGGTCTCCCTCTGTCCCTGTCACGTCCTTCTCTTTGAAGAGTTCAATGTCCGTATGGCTTTAATCAGTTTAAGAGATATTTCCCTGGCCTTTGGTGGGCCGAAGTTGCTCGATAATGCATCTCTGCAGGTTGAGACGGGTGACCGGATCTGCCTGCTGGGCCGCAACGGGGCAGGGAAGTCAACCCTGCTGAGGTTGATCGACCAGCAGTTCCCCGCCGACAGCGGAGTTATTGATCGGCAGCAGGGATTGCGGGTTGCGTTGGTCGACCAGGAGGTCCCAGCTCAACTGCGTGGGAAGGTACGGGAGATCATTCGGCCCGCTCGGCCGACAGCCGACAACTGGCAGGATGAGCACGGGATTAGCCAGATCCTGTCCCATCTACAGCTGGATGGCGACGCCGATATCGCCACCCTTTCCGGAGGGATGAAAAGAAGGGTTCTGCTGGCCCAGGCGCTGGCCAGCGAGCCGGACATCCTGCTGCTCGACGAACCGACCAACCACCTTGACATCGCCACGATCGACTGGCTGGAAGAGTTTCTGCTGCGGTTGCGCACCACCTTGATGTTCGTCAGTCATGACCGGATGTTTGCCCGCAGGCTGGCGACCCGGATTGTCGAGCTGGATCGAGGGCGACTCTATGATTTCCGCTGCGGTTACGATGAGTTTCTGCAGCGACGCGATGAGCTGCTCAACGCCGAACAAAAAGAGTGGGCGCGCTTCGACCAGAAGCTGGCCGAGGAGGAGATCTGGATCCGCAAGGGCATCAAGGCCCGCCGGACCAGGAACGAAGGGCGGGTGCGCGCTCTGCAGAAAATGCGTGAAGAGCGCAATAAACGGCGGGAGCGGACCGGCAAGGTGCGCATGCAACTGCAGAGTGGTGAGCGGAGCGGACAGCTGGTCGCAGAGGCGGACCGGGTTTCATTCAGCTACGGTGAAGACCAGGTGATCAGCGAGTTGTCCGTGCGGATCATGCGTGGTGACCGGATCGGCATTATCGGACCGAACGGTGCGGGAAAATCGACCCTGCTGAAGCTGTTGCTCGGTCAACTGGAACCGACCGGAGGGATTTTGAAGCACGGGACCAATCTGCAGGTCGTCTATTACGATCAGCTGCGGGAGCAGCTGGACGAAGCGAAAACCGTGCAGCAGAACCTGGCCGGAACGCAGGATCAGATCCTGATCGGCGGCAAGCCGCGGCATGTCATCGGCTATCTGCAGGATTTTCTCTTCTCCCCGGAGCGTGCGCGGACGCCGGTCAAGGTCCTGTCGGGCGGGGAACGAAACCGGCTACTGCTGGCACGGCTGTTTACCCGGCCGGCCAACCTGCTGGTGCTTGATGAGCCGACCAATGATCTGGATGTCGAGACTCTCGACCTGCTCGAAGAGCTGATCATGGAGTTTCAGGGAACGGTGCTGCTGGTCAGCCATGACCGGACTTTCCTCAACAACCTGGTGACCAGTTGCCTGGTGTGTGACGGCAGCGGCGCCGTTACGGAATCGGTGGGGGGCTATGATGACTGGCTGATGCAGCAGCGGAAGGCCGTCACCAGGGAGAAACCTTCGGCGGGAAAAAAGCGGGAGAAACCGAAAGCAGCACGCCAGAGAAAATTGACCTTCAAAGAGAGGCATGAACTGGCCGAGCTGCCGGGGTTGATAGAGCAGTTGGAAACTGAACAGGCTGAACTGCATGAGAGAATGGCTGATCCTTCTTTTTATCAGCAGTTGGACGGGTCAGCAATCAGCGCTGTACAGCTGCGGTTACAGGAGATTGGTGCTCTTCTCGAGGGCTACTACCAGCGCTGGGAAGAATTGGAGGCCATCCCGGAGTGATCGTCAAGGAAGGCAGCTGGAATTCAGGACCAAGCACTGAGCACCAGCTCAACCCTCTACTGATACCACGGGCAGCACCTGCTGCTACGATGGTGACAGGTCAAGTCTTTTGGCCAGAGCGAAAGCTTCAACGCGTCCGTTCTGGTGCAATGAACTCCCGCTGTTTCCACCCTGCAGATCGCTGAATTCATCTCCGGTAAGCAATTGCAGCAGCGTGATTCCGCAAAACCGTCATCGACCGGTTCACCCTCTGCAGACAGCCGGCGCGTTTGCAATTCTTCCAAGACTCCAATATCGAGGCTATCATCAGCCATCAGTAAATTGCCGAGCCCCATGATCCCTGTTCTTCCGTTGTCCTGGTCAGACATTCATACCGGATCGATGCTCCCCTTTGCTGTTTACAGATAAAGGGTTTGTTGTGGATGTGTTTACGTTATTATATTAAACAGTTGTTGCAGAGCGATGGTGGAAGACTCCATCCGGCTGTAAAGGAAAAAAATTGCACGAACTTGGGATTGCGCAGAGTATTGTAGAAATAGCCGAAAAGAATGCCCGGCAGCAGGGAGCTAAGAGGGTTCTTACGGTGACCGTCGAAGTTGGAGTCCTCGCCGGAGTGCTGCCGGAAGCACTTGAGTTCTGTTTTGATGCCTGCTGCCGGGAGACCCTGCTGGAAGGCAGCCGGTTGCGGATTCAGCAGATCCCCGCTCGAGCTAGATGCCGTGACTGTCACCAGGAATATGAGCTAAAAAGTTTTTTTGATAACTGTCCCGCCTGTGACAGCACTGTCGGCGATCAGCTGAGCGGCGAGGAACTGCGGATCAAGGAAATGGAGATAGACTGATATGTGTATCGATTGCGGCTGTGCCGGCCCCGACCCTCATCACCATCACGATGAACCCCAATTGGGGAAAACGGTTCGGATCGAAGAAGATTTGCTGGCCAAAAATGATCGGCTGGCGGCCGGAAATCGCAGACTCTTCGACGGACATGGCCTGTTTGTGCTCAACCTGGTCAGTTCGCCCGGTTCCGGAAAAACCACGATTCTTGAAAAGACCCTGGGCGATCTCAAGAAAAAGCTGGCTTTTGCAGTGCTGGAGGGCGACCAACAGACCTCAAATGATGCGGATCGGATCGCAGCCACAGGGGTTCCCTCTCATCAGATCAACACCGGCGCCGGCTGTCATCTGGATGCGCACATGGTCGGGCACGGCGTGGAGCACCTTGATCTTGCCGGAACCGATATCCTGATGATCGAGAATGTTGGCAATCTGGTCTGCCCGGCCTCTTTTGACCTGGGAGAGGATTTCAAAGTGTCCGTGCTTTCGGTGACCGAAGGGGAAGATAAGCCGCTCAAATATCCACAAATGTTTCGCGCCAGCGATGTGTTGCTGATCAACAAGATTGACCTGTTGCCGCACCTGCGATTTGATTTGGAAAAATGTAAGGAATATGCCCGCAGGATTCACCCGGGGATTCGTATTCTGGAAATTTCCTGCTACAGCGGCGAAGGTCTCGAGCCGTGGTATCAATGGCTGTGCGAGCAGGTCGCGAGGAAAAAAGCAGCGCAGGGCAAGTGATGCCGGGTACGGAGTTTGTCTGGTTTGACGATTGGCCTCAGGAGTCAATTCTATGTGCTTAGCCGTTCCAATGCAGGTTGCAGAAATCCTTGCCGGGACCGCCGTCTGCGAAGTGGACGGGGTGCGCCGTGAGGCAAGTCTGATGATGCTCGATGACGTCGCGGTCGGTGACTATGTGTTGATCCATGCCGGTTTTGCCATCGAGAAGATAGACCCGGTTGAGGCGGAAAAAACCTTGGAGATCTTTCGCCAGGTGCTCGATGCCGGTGGTGGGATCGATACGTGAAGTACAGCAGCGAATACCGCGATCCACAGCTGGCAGCAGCCATGGTGACAGCGATTGCGGCCGAGGTGGCGGATTATGCCGGGACCATGGTCCTGATGGAGGTCTGCGGAACCCACACCATGTCGATCTATCAGCATGGTATCCGCTCCCTGTTGCCTGAACAGATCCGGTTGGTCTCCGGTCCGGGTTGCCCGGTCTGTGTCACGCCGATCAGATACGTCGATCGTGCGGTGGCATACGCCCGCCAGCCCGAGAGCATCATAGCCACCTTCGGCGATATGATCCGGGTGCCAGGTTCGAGCAGCAGCCTGTTGCGGGAAAAGGCGATGGGCGCCGCTGTGCAGATCGTTTACTCCCCTCTCGATGCGGTCAAACTTGCTGAAAATAATCCCGGCAAGCAGGTCATCTTCCTCGGAATCGGGTTCGAGACGACGGCACCGACCATCGCTGGCTCCATTCTCGAGGCAGCGCGGTGCGGTGTGGATAATTATGCCGTGTTTTGCAGCCACAAGACCATGCCGGCACCGATGGCGGTTTTGACTGCTGACCCGTATCTGCAGGTGGCCGGCTACCTTTGCCCGGCCCACGTCAGCGCAGTGATCGGTGCGGAGGCTTATCGACCGCTGGTCGAAGAGTACCAGGTGCCCTGCGTGGTGACGGGTTTCGAGCCCCTTGACATGCTGCGGGGAATTCAGCTGCTGGCGCAGCAGGTGGTCGATGGCCGTGCTGAAGTGGAGAATGAATACCAACGGATCGTCAAGCCGGAGGGGAATCTGCGCGCCTTGGAAATTCTGCGGCAGGTTTTTGAACCCTGTGATGCAGACTGGCGGGGGATCGGGCCGATTGCCGGCAGCGGACTGAGGATCCGTGAGGAATTTGCCGCCTTCGATGCCGAGCGGCGGTTTCATGTGGCGGTCGAAGAACCACGGGAGCAGAAGGGCTGTCTCTGTGGAGAAATTCTCAAGGGGAAGGTGACGCCAAAGGATTGTCCGCTGTTTCGCAGGGGCTGTACCCCGGAGAATCCGGTGGGTGCCTGCATGGTCAGCAGCGAAGGAACCTGCGCGGCGGAGTATAAATACGGCTGCTGAGAATTCGTCACCGGTGTTGTTTCTCTTCCCTCACGGCTTAGGCGTTAGGTTTTACCTTTCAGTTTTAGAACGCTGGCAGCGGGGCCCATTGAGTTACATTCTGCGGCAGGTGAGATGACATATGCGCTTAAGGAGTTTTTGTGAGCAACGATATCATCCTGCTCGGGCACGGCAGTGGCGGAAAGCTCAGCCACCAGTTGCTCGATGAGCTGATTATTCCGACCCTTTCCCGGGTGGCGCAGCGAGATCAGAACGATTCCGCTGTGCTGGAAGGGATTGAGAGTAACCGGTTGGCATTCACCACCGATTCGTATGTGGTCGACCCGATCTTTTTTTCTGGCGGCAATATCGGCGATCTGGCGATCAACGGCACGATCAACGATCTGGCCATGAGTGGTGCTTGCCCGTTGGCGATCAGCGTCGGATTGATCCTTGAAGAGGGGTTGCTGCTGGATGACCTGCGCCGCATCCTGGAGTCGATGCGGCAGGCAGCCGAAGCGGCGGGGGTGGTAATCGTCACCGGTGATACCAAGGTCGTACCGCGTGGCAAGGGAGACAAGGTTTTTATTAACACCTCAGGGATCGGCGTGTTTGATCATGGCCTGCGGATCGGCGGAAGCGGGGCTCGGCCCGGGGACAAGGTGCTGATCAATGGGACCATCGGCGACCACGGTATGGCGGTCCTGGCCAGTCGCGAGGGACTGGAACTGGAGTCGGATATCGCGACCGACAGTGTCGCATTGAACGGCATGGTCAGTGACCTGCTGAATCAGTTCGGAGAGGCCATCCACGTGCTGCGTGATCCGACCCGTGGCGGAGTTGCCACCACTCTGAAGGAGATTGCTCTACAGTCGGGAGTTGATATCTGTCTGCAGGAAAAGGAGCTCCCTGTCAAAGAAGCCGTTGCCGGGGCCTGCGCCATCCTCGGACTGGACCCCATGTTTGTCGCCAACGAAGGCAAACTGCTGGTTTTTGTCGACCCGCATCGGGCCGATGACGTATTGGCCGCCATGCGCCGCCGCCCGGAGGGGGAGCGGGCAGCGCTGATCGGCGAAGTTGAAGCGACGTCGACGGGTCGGGTGATGATGCGCACTGCAATTGGCGGACTGCGGGCCATAGAGATGCTGACCGGTGAGCAGTTGCCGCGAATCTGCTGAAGGAAGCCCTGCATATTGTGGCCTTTTGAACTGGTGCCGGGGCCCTGCCGGGTGGCCCGGGTCATTGCAATCTTCTATATCTGTGATATCTTAGGTTAAGCTATGGGAGGCGTGCGATGATGATTCGTGTCATGTACCCGAACGGTGACTACGATATGGTTCGTAATGATCTTCTCGATCTGCTGGTTGCCAATCATCGGGTGAAAAAGTTCAAGCGGTCGAGTGGCTGGATCGATATTGACCGGGAGAATGCCCGCTTGCGGACAGGCCCGAACCCTAAATGGGATGGAGTCGAGCGCAGAGTCTCCTGATCATCAAAGAAACGCGTAAAAAGAGTTTTTAGCCAGATCCGGGATCGTGACAGATGTTGCGGTCCTATTTTTTGTGTCGGTGAAAGCGAACTATACAGCGCCGGCTGTCTTTCTGGGCTGGCTGTGGCGCTATGCTGAGACCAGGCCTGGTTTTGTTTGCGGTCTGACACAGAATGGGAGACTGATGCGTCTTTTGGCTATCGGAGATGTGCATGGGCAGTCTGAGCGGTTGGCTAAGCTGCTGGATAAGGTCTGCCCGCAACCGGACGATCAGTTGATTATGCTGGGTGATTATATCGACCGCGGCCCTGATTCAAGGGGAGTGGTGGATAGGCTGATCAGGCTTCAGCGTGATTGGCCCGGTGCTGTTTTTCTGCGGGGCAACCATGAGCAGATGTTGCTCGACGCCCTCTACGAGCTTAATTTGATGGAGGATTGGCAATCGCTGCAGAGCTACCCGGGAACTCCGGACTGGCCGCCCGGTAGGGCAGTTATGCTGCATGGAATAAACGGGGGAGATGCTACGCTGTCAAGTTACCGTCAGGGTTCTTCCGGCGCAGAAGATCAGCTTGGCGTGAACTCACTCTACCGGGCTATTCCGCAATCGCATATCGATTTTTTCAGAAACACCCTTCTTTTCTTCCGCTATGGACGTTTCCTGTTTGTGCATGCCGGCACCAATCCGGAAGACCCTATGGGGGCAGAGTCTGGACCTTTCGACCTGTTGTGGAGTCGCACGTTTGTGCCCTGTTACATCGATGGCGAGAGGGTGACGGTGGTGCATGGGCACAGTCCCCGCACGTTGCCGCTGATCACTCGAGCGGAAATCAATCTGGATACCGGTGCCGGATTTGGGCGAGAGCTGACCTGCTGCGACGTTTTTTCGGGAAAATTCTGGCAGGTCTAGGCGGAGCCTTTCTGCAGGGGGAGGATTCCGGGTAAAATGAACACAAGGGGCCGTCGAGTTATCGCCGGCCCCTTACTTTGGAAAAAGAATATCTTTCTGTCAGGGCCTCAGCCCGGGAGGGAGGTCAGCTCAACTGATCCGTTCCTGTCGCTCCTGCTCTGTTTTGCAGTCGATGCAGAGAGTGGTGACGGGTCGAGCTTTTAGTCGCTCGATGCCGATCTCCTCCTCACAGCTTTCGCATTCGCCAAAGTTTCCATCCTCGATCCGATCGAGAGCTTCTCGAATCTTGGCGATCAGCTTACGCTCCCGGTCTCTGATCCGCAACTCGAAGTTCCGATCCGATTCAAGGCTGGCCCGATCTGTGGGGTCGGGAAAGTTGGTTTTTTCTTCCGTCATGTCGGAGACGGTTTTTCCCGCTTCCTGCAGCAGATCATCCATCTGCTTCTGCAGCAACTCTTTGAATTCATTCAGTTGTTTTTTATCCATGATCAACCTCAAATTTCAATGGCTGTCGTATCGGGGATACGTCCGGCTGACGAAAATCTGACAAGGGTCATAGTAACCCAAAACTGGGTTAAAATTCTCCCCCCAACTGTGCATACAGGATCAATAGTAGTAGCCCCGCTGCCAACCAGGCTGAAAAAATATCACCGCTCTTGGTTGGCGGGGCTTCTGCCAGCTGACGGGTTTCAGCGCTGATAGCTGATTGAGGAACTTTTTTCAGCAGTTCCTCGAGCAAAACAGCAAAATCAGCATAGCTGTTTGACAGGATAACAAAATCGGGTTCTGTACTGATACTTAAAAATGCCCGTCGTCTGACCCGGACCGTGTCGACCGAAGTAATGTCGGTATAAACCAGCCGCTTGCTGCGAAACAGCTTCTGGACGATCAGAGCTTCTTCTTCCAGTTTGACGCGCCGCAGACTGCTTTCGACGAAAAGAATAGCCACCGGAACGAGTACCGTTGCGAGAATCAGAATCTTGGCGGTTGGTTGCTGCTGAATGATGCAGAGAACCAGCAAGGTCATGCTGAGAAGCATAACCAGCCCCAAGGGAAAAAGAAATTTCTTGCGTATGCTGAACTCTCTGACGTTCATTCTGGCCACCATGCAAGTTGTTAAATCGGTGAATACTAGCAAATCAGAGCGATTTTGCAAATCGCAAACGACAGATGCCCTTTCCTCGCGCTAAAGATCAGCATCTTGATGTTTTGCCGCCGCAACCCTGCGGGTCAGTCGAAAATAGCCTCAAGCGCCTCACTGGCATGGCGGACCCCAATGAGCTGCATCCCCTGCGGGGGCTCCAGGTTTTTCAAATTTCCTTTGGGCAGAACACAGCGATTGAAACCGAGTCGGGCAGCTTCACGGACCCTGAGCTCGGGACGGGAGACGGCCCTGACCTCTCCGGTCAGTCCGACTTCGCCAAAGATGACTGTCTGGGCTTCAATCGACCGATTCAGGTGGCTTGAGGCGAGCGCGGCGATCGCCCCCAGGTCAACGGCCGGTTCGTCCAGCCGGACTCCGCCGGCGACGTTGAGAAAGATATCCTGCCCGGCGATGGAGAATTCCACTTTTTTCTCGAGGATGGCGACCAGCAGGGCAATCCGTTTATGCTCGATGCCGATGGCGGTACGCTGGGGGGTACCGAAGGTACTGGTGGAGACCAGGGCCTGAAGCTCAACCAGGATCGGTCGACTCCCTTCCAGCGTCGGTACCACTGCACTGCCGGCACTCTTTTCCGGGCGTTCGGCCAGAAACAGCTCTGATGGGTTGCTGACTTCGGTCAGGCCCTCCTCTTTCATTTCGAAGACGCCGATTTCGTTGGTCGATCCGAAGCGGTTTTTGACGGCGCGCAGAATGCGATAGGGGTGGCCCGGATCACCTTCGAAATAGAGGACCGTATCGACCATATGTTCCAGCATTCTCGGCCCCGCGATGGCACCGTCCTTGGTGACGTGGCCGACCAGGAAGGTGGGGAGACCATCCCCTTTGGCGAGCAACATCAGCCGGCCGGCACATTCTCGTACCTGGCTAACGCTGCCCGGAGCGGACTCCAGGTTGCTGGTGAAGATCGTCTGGATCGAGTCGATCACCAGAAAGTCCGGCTGCAATTCCTTGACCCGCTGAATAATCTGCTCCAGCGATGTTTCGGCCAGCAGATAGAGTTCCTCGGCGGAGATGCCGAGCCGCTCCCCGCGCAGCTTGACCTGTCGAGCCGATTCCTCGGCGGTGACGTAGAGCGCCTTGCCGCGACGGGCCAACTGATCGACCGCCTGGAGAAGCAGGGTCGATTTGCCAATGCCGGGGTCGCCGCCGACCAGAACCAGCGAGCCGGAGACGACGCCGCCGCCCAGGGTGCGGTCAAGTTCGCTGATACCACATTTCAGGCGATCTTCTTCCCGGACATCGACCTCTGTCAGCCGTTGAGGTCGGCCGGGGGCAGCCAGGCTGCGTCCTTTGGTCGCTGTCGAGACCGAAGACTCCTCGGCCAGGGTGTTCCATTGCTGGCAGTCCGGACATTTGCCGAGCCACTTCGGGCTCTGAAAGCCGCATTGCTGGCAGGTGAAAAAGGTCTTCTGTCTGGCCAAGGGAGCCCCCTGCTGGATAGATTTGACGAAAGAGCCATCCTATGCTGAAGCAGGTTCACTGTCAATTGTCCGCAGGGGTGAAATCGCTCTGTTCCCGGCTGCAGGGCTGCGCTATAATCATACCGGACAGTTGGTTCAGGATGCGCATGGAGAATCGCTATGACCTACCGGGAACTCCAGGATGCTTTGGCCGAATTCGACCTACCGCAAAGGGTCACGTGGCGACAATTGAAGGAGCGTCATCGCCAGCTTGTGCGACGCCACCATCCCGATAACGACGATGGCTCCGATCCGGAGAAAATCCGGCGGATAAATGCCGCCTACAAGATTCTTCATGAGTACTGCAACGATTATCAATTCGATTTTTCCCGCCAGGAATTTATGGAGCAGTGTCCCGAAGAACGTCTGCGCGAACAGTTTTCCATGGATTCGATGTGGAGCGACGGCGGACAGTAATTGGTTAGAGAGAAAAAGTCTTTTCACCGGACAGTTGTTCTTCCCCCGTCAGCATGAAGCATGCTACTCTTTTAAGTTCTCAATATTGAAACCGTTTTTATATAGACGTTTGCATTAAGATAGAAGACAGCTATGAAACACTTGGAAGCGCTGACCGAAGTCAGTCGCCCGTCCCGTTATCTGGGTGGAGAACTCGGCAGTATCTGTAAGGCTCCGGGAACTGTCGATCTGCGGATTGCCCTGGCGTTCCCCGACGTCTACGAAATCGGTATGAGCCATATCGGTTTTCCGATTTTGTACCATATCCTCAACCGCCTCGACTGGGTTGCGGCGGAACGTGTTTATGCCCCCTGGCCTGACATGACCGAGTGGCTCAGGGAGCATCAGGAACCGCTCCGCTCCCTGGAATCGAACCTGCCGCTTGCTGATTTCGATATCATCGGTTTTACCCTCCAGTATGAACTCAGCTATACCAATCTGCTCGGTATGCTAGAGCTGGCCGGGCTGCAACTGCGCCGCGAAGATCGCGACGAAGCGGCACCGCTGGTTGTGGTTGGCGGCCCCTGTGCGTTTAACCCGGAGCCTCTGGCCGATTTTTTTGACTGTGCGGTGATCGGTGACGGGGAAGAGGCGGTCGTTGAGTTGTGCCAGGCGGTCCATCAAGCAAAAAAGGAAGGCCTGTCCCGCGCCGAATTGTTGCAGCGGCTGGCAAGAATTGACGGCGTTTATGTGCCGTCACTGTTCGCCGTCGCCTATCATGACGATGGCCGGATCAGTGCCTTATCGCCCTTGCAGGGCGATTATCCAGGCGTTCGCCGGCGTTTTCTTGCTGATCTGGATCAGGCGGAGTTTCCAACCCGACCGATCATCCCGTTTATGCAGACAGTTCACAATCGGGTTGCACTGGAGATCGCCCGCGGCTGTACCCGTGGCTGCCGTTTCTGCCAGGCCGGCTACATCTATCGTCCGGTGCGCGAACGGACCCCGCAGCGGATCGCTGCTTTGATTGATGAGGCGCTGGAGAACTCCGGTTACGAGGAGATCTCGCTGCTGTCATTATCGACCGGTGATTACAGTTGTATCGAGCCGCTGATGCAGGGGCTGATGGCCCGCTATGCCGAGGACCAGGTGGCAGTCTCCTTCCCCAGCCTGCGGGTCGGCTCGTTGACCCCGGAGCTGATGGAAGAGATCAAAAAGGTCCGGAAAACCGGTTTCACGCTGGCCCCCGAAGCGGGGACCGAACGCTTGCGCGCGGTGATCAATAAGGGGATCAGTGAGGCGGACCTGCTGCAGACCACCCGTAGCGCTTATGAGCTCGGTTGGCGACTGATCAAGCTCTACTTTATGATGGGGCTGCCAACCGAGACCGAGGCGGACCTGCAGGCTCTGATTGAACTGGCGGCACAGGTCAAGCGGAGTGGCAAGGGGACCCAGGGGGGTGCCGATGTCAACGTTGCCGTTTCGACCTTCGTGCCGAAGCCGCATACTCCGTTTCAGTGGGAGGCGCAGATCGGGATTGAACAGGTCCTTCAGCAGCAGGTCCTGCTGCGCGACGGGTTAAAAAAGAAGAAACTGCGCTTCAAGTATCACGAGGCTGAACTCTCCTTTCTTGAAGGCGTATTCGCCCGTGGCGACCGGCGCCTGGGCCGGGTCCTGGAGCGGGCTGTGGCTCTCGGCTGCCGTCTCGACGGCTGGCGTGAGCATTTCAACTTTCAGCTCTGGCAGCAGGCTTTTGCTGATTGTGGAATCGATCCGTCCTGGTATCTGCGTGAACGTCAGGAGGATGAAATTCTCCCCTGGGATCATATCGACTGCGGCCTGCCCAAGAAATTTTTCCGCGAGGAACGCCGGCGGGCACTTAGCGGAGAGGCGACTCCCGATTGTCGCGACGGCAATTGCCACAATTGTGGCGTCTGTGATTTCGAGACGTTGCGGATGCAGCTGGTTGAGGCATGTCCGCTTGAGTTCGCTGCCCCGCAACAAGTCAAGGAACCGCTTCCCGACCCGGACGACGAGGCCCGGCGCTACAAAATTCGCCTGCGGCTCAGCAAACGCGGGCGGGCGCGGATGGTCGGCCATCTTGAGTATCTGACCATGTTTCAGCGTGCGGTGCGTCGGGCCGGTCTGCCGGTGCGCTTTTCCCAGGGGTTTCACCCGACGCCGAAGGTGTCTTACCTCGAAGCGCTGCCCCTCGGGGTGGAGAGCGATGCGGAGCTGGTCGATATCGAACTTTACCAGCCGCCGAATGCCCGCGAGGTGGTCACCGCGCTCAATCAACAGTTGCCGCAGGGGTTTGCTATTATTGAAGGGACGGTCATCGATTGGCGCAGTCCGTCTCCTTCTGCAGCGGTTGCCCGGAGTCTTTACCGGGTGCCGTTGCCGGTGCCGGTTCCTGAGAATTTGGCCCAGCGGATCAGCAGTTTTCTCGCAGCAGAAGAGATTCCGTTGGTCAAAATCAAGAAAGGCCGCGAAGTGCGTAGCGACCTGCGCCCTGACCTGGTCGATCTGCGCTTGCTGGAGGGCGAGCTGGAGCTGACCCTGACCAAGGGCAGTCCGTTGCAGATGGCTGCTCAGGTACTCGATCTGGACGTGGAGCAGGTGCGCAAGCTCGGTGTCTGCAAAACAGCCATCGAACTCAAATAGATCAACACACCGCTTGCGGTGTTCACATTTTAGACGTTTATATATTTTACAGATTTGATTGGAGAATTGAGCATGACCAAGGAGTTGGTAATCAATACCACCTCCCATGAGACCCGTGTTGCTTTGCTTGAAGGGGGGCACATCGCCGAGCTCTATATCGAGCGTGAGCGGGAAATGGGAATTGTCGGGAATATCTACAAGGGCCGGGTGATCCGGGTTCTGCCGGGAATGCAGGCGGCTTTTGTCGATATCGGTCTGGAGAAGGCCGGCTTTCTTTATGTCGCCGATGTGCTTGACGAGATGGAGGAAGTGGCCCGATCCATTGATGGCGACGAGGAGTCTCCGGAGCAGCAGGGGGAGAGCGAATTGCCGGTTCTTCCGCCGATCGAGGACCTGTTGAGCGAAGGGCAGGAACTTCTGGTGCAGGTGTCCAAGGAGCCGATCGGGACCAAGGGGGCGCGGATCACTTCGCACATCTCGTTGCCCGGGCGCCATCTGGTTTACATGCCGACGGTTGACCATATCGGGATCTCCCGACGTATCGACTGCGAAGAGGAGCGGGAGCGGCTGCGTGAAATTGTTGAGTCGATCAGGCCTGCCGGCACAGGTTTTATTGTCAGGACGGTTTCCGAAGGGAAGAGCGAGGAGGATCTAAGCTCCGATATGAACTTCCTGGTCGGGCTCTGGGAGAACCTCAGTCGCGATCTTGACCAGCAGGAGGTGCCGAGTTTGATTCACTCCGATCTGGATGTGACCAGCAAAGTTCTGCGTGATATTCTCACCGAGGAGGTCAAGCGGATTGTCGTCGATTCCCGCGAGGAGTATGACAAGATCGTTCGTTTTATCCGTACCTTCATGCCGCGGCTGAATTATTCCATCGAGTTTTATGACGGGAGTGAACCGATTTTCGACTCTTTCGGTCTTGAGGTTGAAATTTCCCGTGCCCTGGGCCGCAAAGTCTGGCTCAAGAGTGGTGGCTCTATCATCATTGAGCAAACCGAGGCGTTGACCGCCGTGGATGTTAACACCGGGCGCTATGTCGGCAAGCACAACCTGGAAGATACCATTCTTAAGACCAATCTGGAGGCGGTGAGGGAGATCGCTTTTCAGTTGCGACTGCGTAACATTGGCGGGCTGATCATTATCGATTTCATCGATATGGAGAAGGAGGCTCACCGCGAAAAGGTGCATTCGGCTCTGGAAGAGGCCCTGCGCAGCGATAAGAATAAGACCAATATTCTCAAGATCAGTGAGCTCGGACTGGTGGAGATGACCCGTAAGCGGGTGCGAGAGAGTATCGGCCGGACGCTCTGTGAGCCCTGTCCCTACTGCGAAGGGAAAGGTTATGTCAAGGGTTCGCTGACGGTTATCTATGAAATCCTGCGCGAATTGCAGAGAGAGCTCGCGGATATGCCGGCCGGCCGGATCACCCTCTTGACCCATCCGGATGTCGCCGGGTTGCTGGTTGATGAGGAACGGGCCGGGATCGATGAGATGGAACGTCGACACGGGCGGCACATTGCGATCAACTCTCGGCCGGGTTTTCACCTGGAGCAGTTTGAAATTGCGCTTGGCTGAGGACGTGCAGGGGGACGGAGCAGAATCAAGATGGGTAAATGTTTAAAAGGTGAATCTGAAGTCAAAAAAAAAGACGCTAAATTCCAATGCTCAAAGTGTGGTGCGGCGGCGACAAAAAAAGATCATCTGTGCAAGGCGGAAGAGCTGAAGGACCGTAAGGCAGCGCCGAAAGAGAAAAAGAAGAAAAAATAGGGTGGCGGGAAACGCCATTTGACGGCGTTAACCGCTTTTCTCTTGACAGCAGCTGCAGGCCAATCTATAGTCCGCCGTTGCAGCGGAATTCGCCTGCTGTGAAGAATGAAGTCTGTAACCAAGGAGTAGAAACATGTATGCGGTGATCAAGACCGGAGGAAAACAGTACAAAGTTTCCGAAGGCGACCTGTTAAAGGTCGAGAAGGTCGAAGGCGCGGTGGGTGAAACCATCGAGCTGGACCAAGTCCTCATGGTCGGTGGCGCAGAGGTTAAACTCGGAACACCTCTCGTACCAGGCGCCAAGGTAAAGGCGCAGATCGTTGCCCAGGAAAAAGACAAGAAAATCCTCGTCTTCAAATCCAAGCGGCGCAAAGGGTACCGTAAGAAAAACGGCCACCGCCAACCCATTACCCGACTCAAAGTCGCGGCAATCGAAGCTTAAGGAGGCTAACTCATGGCTCATAAGAAAGCTGCCGGTAGTTCCAAGAATGGCCGCGATAGCGCTGGCAAGCGTCTCGGGGTGAAACGTTTTGGTGGTCAGGAAGTGACCGCCGGTTCGATTCTGGTCCGCCAGAGGGGCACCACCTTCCACCCTGGCACCAATGTCGGCTGCGGCAAGGACTATACCCTGTTCGCATTGATCGACGGCGAGGTCAAGTTTGAGACCAAGGCTAAGGGACGTAAGCATATCAGCGTTTACGCTTCCTGAGGCGTTTCGTTGGAAACAGCTTGAAAAAACCCGGTTCGCCAGTGCGTACCGGGTTTTTTCTGTTTAGCTCGGGATCGGCGGGATATACCACAACGCCAATCCCGAAGGTTGTCACCAAGGGGTGATGACGGGAGTAATGAATGAAGTTTGTTGATCAGGTCAAAATTGAAGTCAGGTCGGGTGACGGCGGCCGCGGCTGTGTCTCTTTCCGCCGGGAAAAGTTTGTTGAAAAGGGTGGGCCGAACGGCGGTGATGGCGGCAAGGGCGGCGACGTCTACTTTGTCGTCGATAACGCCCTGACCACCCTGCTCGATTTTCGTTATCTGCGCCATTATAAGGCCCAGAATGGTGGGCCGGGCCTCGGTAAGGACATGCACGGCAAGAATGGTGAGTCCCTGGAACTGAGGATCCCGCCTGGGACCCTGGTGTACGATGATGAGACAAATGAACTGCTGGCCGACCTGACCGCGTCGGGGGAGCGGATCCTGTTTCTAAAGGGTGGACAGGGTGGTCGTGGCAATGCCCGTTTCTGTACCAGTACCAACCGGGCTCCACGCCACGCTCAGCCGGGAATCCCTGGGGAGCATAAAACCCTGCGACTGGAGTTGAAGCTTTTAGCCGATGTCGGTTTGGTAGGGCTGCCAAACGCTGGAAAATCAACCCTGATCTCGGCTGTCTCTGCAGCCAGGCCGAAAGTGGCCGACTACCCGTTCACCACCCTGGTGCCGAACCTGGGCGTGGTCCGTTACGGGGGGTATAAAACTCTGGTGATGGCCGATATCCCCGGTTTGATCGAAGGAGCCAGCGAGGGGCATGGTCTGGGAACGCGCTTCCTGCGCCATGTCGAACGAACCGACTTCTTCCTCCATCTGGTCGATCTCTCCTGCATGCAGGAAGGGGATGCCCTCGATAACTTCCAGCTGATCAACAACGAGCTCAATCGCTACGACGCTTCGCTGGCGCAGAAACCGCAACTGGTCGTTCTGACGAAAATCGATATTCCGGAAGTTCGGGAAGAGGCAGAATCCTTGAAAGCCCATTTTGAATCTCTGGGCTATCCGACCTTTTTGATCTCCGCCGTGACCGGAGAAGGGGTAAAAGAACTTGTGCATGCGGTTGGCGACGAGCTGGACAAGCGCCGCCAAAGCCGCGATGAGACCGCTTGACAGGCCCTTCCTCGGGCGCTAGTCTGCGGTGTTTACACGACTTTATTAACAGCTGACATCTTCTTGAGGGTATATGCGCAGCGCTCTTCTTTCCCATGTGAAACGGGTGGTCGTCAAAATCGGCAGTGGTGTCATTTCCACTGACGCCGGGTTGGATCTGCCGATGTTGACAGCGATCGCCGATGACCTTTGTGCACTCCGACAGCGGGGTCTTGAGGTGATCGTTGTGTCGTCCGGGGCCGTGGCGGCCGGCAAGGGCCAGCTCGGTATTGTCGGTCGTCCGCAAACGATCCCCCAGAAGCAGGCGGCAGCGGCCATCGGCCAGACACGGATTATCCGTGCCTACAAGGAGACCTTCCTGAAGCACGAGCGGATGGTCGCACAGGTCTTGTTGACCCGTGACGATCTTTCCAACCGGCGCCGCTATCTAAATGCGCGCAATACCCTGACAACCCTGCTTGAGTACGGGGTGACCCCGGTCGTTAACGAAAACGATACGGTGGTTGTTGAGGAGATCCGTTTCGGTGATAATGACAACCTGTCGGCGTTGGTAACCAGCCTGATTGAAGGGGATCTGCTGATCATCCTGTCCGATGTTGACGGCTTTTACGATAGTGACCCCTCTACCAATCCTGGTGCCCGACTGATCCCTTTGGTCGAGCGGATCACGCCGAAGATTGAGGCGCTGGCCGGCGATGCCCGGGGGACATTAGGCACCGGAGGGATGTTGACCAAGGTCCAGGCCGCCAAGCGGGTCGGTCTGGCCGGGGTCAGCACCCTGATCGTCAACGGCCGGACGCCCGGGATCCTGCAGCAGGTTTTTGCCGGAAAGGAGGTCGGCAGCTACTTTCTCCCGGCTCAGTCCAAGCTGGCGGCGAAAAAACGCTGGATCGCATTCACCAAGAAGCCCCGTGGCAGACTGCTGGTCGATGACGGCGCCTACCGGGCCGTTGTTAAGCAGGGAAAGAGTCTGCTCCCCTCCGGGATCTGTGAAATCGAAGGCAATTTCGAGCGTGGTGACGCGGTCCGTCTGTCAGATCGTCACGGAAAGGAGTTTGCCATGGGGGTGACCAGCTATTCCCTGGCGGAACTGGAACAGATTGCCGGCAAGCAGTGTGCGGAAATCGAAAAAATCCTTGGCTATAAATACCGTGATGAAATCATATACCGTGATGATCTGGTTTTGACTCTGGCAGAGGAGGATGATGGATGAGCGTATATGAAGAGATGTTGACTCTGGCGGAGGACGCCAAGGAGGCAGCGCAGGTGATGGCCAATCTCTCCTCCGGGGTAAAAAACGAGGTGTTGCTAAACATGGCGGCGCAGCTTGAAGCTCAGCAGGCCGTTCTGCAACGGGAGAATCTCAAGGACCTCGAGGCGGCCCGTGCCCGGGGCATGGCGGCAGCCATGGTCGATCGGCTGGAGCTGACGCCGGAGCGGATCAGGGGGATGGCAGATGGGTTGCGGGAAGTGGCGGCACTGCCCGATCCGGTGGGGGAGGTGACCGGGATGTGGTTGCGGCCCAACGGAATTCAGGTGGGTCGGCGGCGGATACCGCTGGGTGTGATCGGCATCATCTACGAATCGCGGCCCAATGTTACCGCCGATGCGGCCGGTCTCTGCCTGAAAAGCGGCAATGCGGTGATTCTGCGGGGTGGTTCCGAGGCGATTCATTCAAACAGCGCGATCGGGCACATCCTTCAGCAGGTGATGGTGTCGATGCAACTGCCGCAGGCGGCTCTGCAGGTGGTGACCACCAGTGATCGCACTGCGGTCACCGAACTGCTCAAACTGGAAGATCAGATCGACCTGATCATCCCGCGTGGTGGTGAAGGGCTGATCCGTTTTGTCGCGGAGAATTCGCGGATCCCGGTGATCAAGCACTACAAGGGCGTCTGCCATACCTATGTCGATGCCGCCGCCGATCTGCAGATGGCGGAAGATATTTGCCTCAATGCCAAAGTTCAGCGCCCGGGCGTCTGTAACGCGATGGAAACGCTGCTGGTCCACCAGGATGTTGCAGCTGAATTTCTGCCGCAGATTGCTGCAGCGATGCAGCGGGCTGGAGTCGAACTGCGTGGTTGTGAAGAGGCCCGCAAATATGTACCGAAGATGAAGCCAGCGACGGAAGAGGACTGGTACGAGGAGTACCTGGACCTGATTCTGGCAGTGCGGGTCGTGAACGGATTCGAGTCTGCGCGCGAGCACATCCAGCAGTACGGTTCGCTGCATACCGAAGTCATCGTCACCAATGATTATATGGCTTCGCAACGGTTCCTCAGGGAGATCAATTCGAGCGTGGTGATGGTCAATGCGTCATCCCGGTTCTCCGATGGTAACCAGCTCGGCCTGGGTGCCGAGATCGGCATCTCCACCACCAAGTTGCACTCCTTCGGCCCGATGGGGTTGGAGGACTTGACGACCCGTAAGTTCGTCGTCCTGGGTGAGGGACAAGTCCGGAGTTAGTCAAAAGAGATAGAGGGCTGGCGATGAAAATTGGCATTCTCGGCGGGACCTTTAATCCGATTCACTTCGGTCATCTGCATATTGCCGAAGAGGTCATGGTGGCCTGCGGACTCGATCAGGTCTGGTTTGTCCCGACCTGCCAACCGCCGCACAAGTCCCTGGCCGAGGAGGTCTCTTTTGCCCAGCGCCTGGAGATGGTGAATGCGGCGATTGCCGGGGATGGGCGGTTTCTGGCCTGTGATATGGAAGGTCGCCGCGGCGGCAAAAGCTTCTCGGTTACGACACTGGAGCTATTGCGCGAGCAATATCCCGAGCACGAGTTCTTTTTTATCATGGGGCTTGACTCGTTTCGCGAGGTCGGTTCCTGGAAATCCTATCACCGGCTTTTCGAACTGGCTCACATCGTTGTGACTGCTCGGCCCGGGTTCACCGGCGATCCGCGTCAGTTGCTTCCGGTTGCCATCGCAGATCGCTTCTGCTATGATGCCGACGCCGAAAAACTGCGCCATGACGCAGGGTTTACGGTGATTTTTGTTTCTCACACCAGCCGCGATATCTCCTCCACCAGAGTCCGCCAAGCGGTCGCAGATGGAGAGGCGATTGACGGGCTGGTGCCTGCGGCAGTCATCGATTGTATCGACTGCCATCATCTTTACACGACGGCTGCGCCGTCAGACTGAAAGGATTCATTTGCAAGCGAAAGAATGTGCATTAACTGCAGCGCACTATGCCCTGGAAAAAAAGGGGCTTGATTTGCGTTTGCTGGAACTCAGCGGGTTGTCGTCATTGACCGATTTTCTGCTGATTGTGACCGGTCGTTCCGATCGCCAGGTTCAGGCCATCGCCGAGGCGATCCGGCTGGGCTTGAAGAAAGACCATCAGACCTTTCCGTTGGCTGTCGAGGGGATGAACGAAGGCCGCTGGGTGCTGCTCGATTATGGTGAGGTGATGATTCATGTTTTCCAGGAATCGGTCCGGCATTTTTACGACCTTGAAGGCCTCTGGAGTGAGGCGCCTGAGGTGCCGGTTCCCGGAGTGGAAGGGGAGTGAAAATCCGCCTGATCTGTGTCGGCAAGCTTTCGCTGGCCTGGATCAAAGAGGGAGCGGATGAGTATGCCGCGCGCCTCAAGCGCCATTTTACTCTGGAAATTATCGAGCTGAAGGAAGAGAAGGGGGGACGGCGGGGCGATACTGCCAGCCTGCTACGTCGTGAAGGGGAGCGAATTCTGGCGAAAGTTCCCGAGCAGGCGTTTGTTGTTGTCCTCGATGAACGGGGTAAGCAGCTCGGGTCGGAACGGTTAGCGGAACTGCTCGGCGAGCAGATGCTGCACGGTGGTCGTCCCTGGTGCCTGGTGATCGGTGGCCCGTATGGCCTTGATCCGGCGGTCAGAACGCGTGCTAACCTGCTGCTCTCCCTGTCGAAAATGACTTTTACCCACCAGATGGCTCGCCTGTTCCTGCTGGAGCAGCTCTATCGTAGCAGCACGATTCTGCGAAACGAGCCCTATCATAACCAATAAATGTTACAATCAAAAACCGAGTGAGAGGGAACTGCAAGATGGACGAAGAACAACTGGATGCAGCAAGAAAACGCCTTCTGGAGATGCGCGAGGAACTCATGGCCGACTCGCTGAAAGCCTATGCGGCATCTCAGGAGTTGGGCAAGGATGGAGTCCCTGATATTGGCGATATGTCCTCCAACAGCTATACTCAAGAAGTGTTGATGAACTTAAGCGAAACTCAGCGCGCCCGGGTACGGGATATAGATGCTGCCCTGGAGCGGATGGATAAGGGCGTCTACGGGCTTTGTGCCCGCTGTGAGGAGGAAATCCCCACGCGGCGAATGGAAGTCCGGCCATTTTCCCGTTACTGTGTTGAATGTAAGTCGGAAGTGGAGAAGTTCGGAGAATAACCCACTGTCTGCCGTTGCCGTTTGCGGTCAATGATGTCTGGAGAGGTGCCATGGTCAAGATTGCCCTGTTCATGTTTGTTTTTATCGTCTTTGCCTTCTGTTTTCTCTACTTCTGGGGCATTAATCCGGGGGATATTACGGTCTACGTTACTGCCGATCAGGGTATTACCTTTCCGGCACCCATCATCCTGATCACTGCTGTGCTGATCGGTCTGTTACTCGGAAACGGTGTCCATGTTCTCAGTATCGGCGCATTCTCGCTTGGCCAGTGGCGGCGCAACCGCAGGCAGAAAAAAGATGAAGAAATCGGCGCTATCTATCGTGATGGAGTGGCGCGGCTGCTTTCGGGTGATCTGAAAAAAGCTCGGCAGTTGCTCCAGAAAGCTCTGGATCGTGATTCCCGTCGAACTGATACATACCTGGCGCTGGCCAGCGTAGCACTGCAGGAAGGGAGTATGGGCCAGGCGATTGATCTTTTGCTCAAGGCCCGTGATCTGGATCCGAAAAGCGTCGAGGTCCTCTTCAAACTGGCCGCCACATATGCCGAGGCCGGTCGCGTAACAGACGCGATAGAGGTTTATCGCGAGCTTTTGGCCAGCGACAGTGAGAACCGCAAGGCTCTCCGTGCCCTGCGCGATCTGCATGTCGAGCAGGGAGAATGGCAGGATGCTCTCAGCCTGCAGAAACGCATCCTCAAGGCCGCTTCCGCCGGGCCCAAGGCTGACAGCGAGAAACAACAGCTGCTCCAGCTGCGTTACGAGGTGGCCTTCCAGGCCCTTGAGAGCGGCGAGATCGAAGACGCTTCCACCACCTTCCGTGAACTGATCAAACAGGACGCCACTTTTACCCCGGCCCGGGTGTCTCTGGGTGATGCCTATCGTCGCCTGAAGCGCAGTTCCGATGCGGCCGAGGTGTACCAGGAGGGTTACCGAGTGCTGAAGAAGAGCGTCTTCCTCAGCCGCCTGGAGGATCTTTACATGAGTGCCGAAGACCCTTCAGCGCTGCTCGGTTTTTATCGTGCACAGATGCAGAAGGATAATGATGATCTGTTGTTGAAACTATACCTGGGCCGCCTGTGTCTGCGTCTGGAGATGGTCGACGAAGCCCTGGAACAGCTGCATGCGGTGGAAAGTACCGGGGTAGAGTTCCGCCAGTTACACCTGCTACTGGGCGAGGCCAACCGGCGCCGCAATAAAATTGATGAGGCGTTGGCTGAATATCAACAGGCACTGGGGATCGACAATCATCTCAACCTCGGTTTTGTCTGCAGCAGTTGCGCCGCTGCGCACGGCAGTTGGCTCAGTCGCTGCCCGAGTTGCGGAGCCTGGGACAGCCTGGTGCTGCCCGAGCGGCAGCAGATTCAGGACGCGCGGCCGCTGGAACAGAAAGCCATTCCCCACGGGCAGAGGTAGGTCAGGCTATGGCAAAACATCCGCTAGCCCTGGTCATTCTCGATGGCTGGGGAATCAGCCAGGCAACGGAAGATAATGCTGCCTTACTGGCGGAGACTCCCTTTCTTGATGGGTTGCTCGAACACTATCCCACCTCCCGGCTCGGTGCCTCGGGACGGGATGTCGGTTTACCGGACGGCCAGATGGGAAACTCCGAGGTCGGCCATCTGAATATCGGCGCGGGCCGGATTGTCTATCAGGACCTGACCCGGATCAGCCTTGCGATAGAGGATGGCTCCTTTGCTCAGAACCCGGCTCTGGTCGATATCTGCCGGCGGGTTCTCGCCAGCAACGGCAAGCTGCACCTGCTTGGATTGCTTTCCGACGGCGGGGTCCATTCCCACAATACCCATCTCTATGCTCTGGTTCGCCTGGCAAAACAGTTCGGCATCCGCGATGTCTGTATCCACGCGTTTCTCGACGGCCGCGACACCCCGCCCACCAGTGGAGCCAGCTATCTGGCTGAGTTGGAGGCAGAACTGGGTCGGATCGGTCTGGGGCGAATCGCGACGATCACCGGCCGCTACTGGGCAATGGACCGGGACAACCGCTGGGACCGTGTCAAGCGGGCCTACCTGGCGATGACCGCTGGTGAGGGGCAGCGGACCGCCACCCCAGCGGAGGCGATTGCAACCGCCTATGCAGCACAGCAGACCGATGAATTCGTCGATCCGTGGGTGGTCGGTGATGGTGGCAATATCGAGGATGGTGACGGGGTTATCTTCTTCAACTTCCGCGCTGACCGGGCCAGGGAGATGACCCGCGCTTTGACCGATCCGGAGTTCTCTGGGTTTTCACGTAGTCGTATGGTCGACCTGGCTGGTTATGTCTGCATGAGCGAATACGACGAGACCTTCGATTTAGCGGTCGCTTTTCCTTCCGAGACTCTTGACAATATCCTGGCACAGGTTCTTGCCGACGCCGACCGGACCCAACTGCGGATTGCTGAAACCGAAAAGTACGCGCACGTCACCTTCTTTTTCAACGGTGGGGTCGAGAAGGCCTGGCCCGGAGAAGATCGGGTCCTGATCCCCTCCCCCCAAGACGTTGCGACCTATGATCAGAAGCCGGCGATGAGCGCGGTTGAGGTGACCGACGAGGTGGTCGCACGGGTTGCCGCCGGTCGCTATGACCTGATCGTGCTCAACTATGCCAATCCGGACATGGTTGGGCATACCGGAGTTCTCAGTGCTGCCGTCGCAGCAATGGAGACGGTCGACCATTGTGTCGAGCGGGTCGTCGCTGCCGTGCTGGGCGCGGGGGGCCAATTGCTGATCACTGCGGATCATGGCAACTGCGAGCAGATGAAAGACGGCAATGGCGGCGTCCATACGGCCCATACCAGCAACCCGGTTCCGCTTATTCTGGTCGGAGGGCAGGGGCGTTCAGTTCACCTGCGCGACGGTATCCTTGCCGATTTGGCACCGACCATTCTCGACCTGCTCGGTCTGGAGAAACCGGCCGAAATGACGGGATCAACCTTGATCCTCTAAGCGGCCATGGGAGGGGGCATGTCAGGCTGGTTGCGAACAGAGGTGCAAGGTTTTTTCGATCTGCTCTTTCCGCCGGCCTGTGCCTTCTGCCAGACAACCCTCTCACTGAAAACCCAATCCCCCTTTTGTGAGAGCTGTACCCAGGGTATTCGGCCCCTGCCGTCAGGGCGTTGTCCCAGGTGCGCGCTTCCATTCGTTGCCTCTGACAGCTCCAGCCATCTTTGTGCGGAGTGCAGTCGCACGCTGCCACCCTTTCTCTCGGTCCACTCTGCCGGACTCTATGAGGCCGGTTTACGCGAACTGGTTCACCGGTTCAAGTTTGAGCAGGGGCATTATCTTGATCGCGGTCTCGCGCAGTTGATGCATCGGGTGCTTGACCCGGTCGTGAATCCGGATATCATTATACCGGTCCCCCTGCACAATCTGAGATTGCGCCAACGAACCTATAACCAGTCGCTGCTGCTGGCTCGTGAACTGGCTGGTCGGCTCGCCAGGCCAGTATCGTATTGCCTGCTCGAGCGGGTTCGCAATACTCGGCAGCAACAGGGTTTGCGCGCCGTTGAAAGAGCCCAGAACCTGCGTGGCGCGTTTCTCTGCCGCAGCCAGCTGGATGGAGAAAAAATCCTCCTGGTTGACGATGTCATGACGACCGGTGCGACCGCAGCAGCCTGTAGCCGGGTTCTCCTCGATGCCGGTGCGTCGGAGGTCAGGGTTGTGGTTGCTGGACGGGCCGGGCGCAGTTAGAATGTGCTGAACCGGAAACGCTGATTGCTATCGAAGGATCGGGAGAAGGCATGAACCCTAGCGCAAAAAAAATGCTCGCGGCTTATCCCCTGCAGCAGTTGCTGCAGACGATTCCGACCGGTCTGTTCCTGGTCGATACAGAGATGCAGATTATCTATTGGAACGCCGAAGCCGAACGAATTACCGGCTACCGGGCAGAAGACGCGGTCGGCCGGCACTGTTCGTTCCTCGAGGGGATTCCCTGCGGCCATAAATGCGGACTGTTTGAGGAGCAGAAGGAGAAGCCGATTACCGGCGTTTCCTGCACGGTTACAGCCCGGGACGGCCAACGGGTCACCCTGAGTAAAAATATCGATCTGTTACGTGACGCCGACGGTGAGGTGATCGGCGGTATCGAGGCCTTTGTCGATATCAGCCGCCAGAAGCAGATGGAGCGGAGCCTGCGCCAGAGTGCCGTCAGGTTGCGCTCCGCCGTTGCCGAACGGACCAGAGAACTGGAACAGGAAAAATCGAGTCTGCGCGCGGTTCTCGACGGGATGCTCGACCCGGCCTATATCTGCACCGGTGATTACCGAATCAGCTATATCAACCGGGCGATGCGTGATCTGCTCGGCCCTTTGGAAAACAAGCCCTGTTATGCCGCTCTCAATCACATTGATCAGCCCTGTGATGATTGTCCGCTGCCACTGACGGCAGAGGGTGAAACAGTGATTCAGGAACGCCAGATGGGGGGGCGGGGTCAGACCTTTGAAATTGTCCATTCTCCCCTTCCCCAAGGGAACGGGTCGTTCCAGAAACTCGGGGTCTGCCGTGATATCTCCGAACGAATGGAAACGGCGGAAAGGCTCCGCCAGGCCAACCGGGAGCTTGACGCTTTTGTTTCAACAGTCTCCCATGATCTGCGTTCGCCGCTGACCCCGGTGATCGGTTTTGCTTAGTTTTTACAGGAGCGTTATGCTGAGTCCCTCGATGCTGTGGGCCAGGAATGTCTTGAGGAAATCGCCAAGTCCGGGAAGAAAATGCTCCACCTGCTGGAAGACCTGCTGGCGCTGGCCCGGGTCGGACAGCTGGAACGTCCCAGTGCAGGGGTCTCGGCCACCCGTGTTGCTGAGGAGGTGATCCAGGAGTTGGCGGTTGATATCATCAAAGCTCAAGGGAAAGTGACCGTCGGTGATTTGCCGGCGGTGTATGTTCCGGAATCGTTACTTGCTGACCTGTTTCGAAATCTGTTAACCAATGCGCTGCGCTATGCGGGTGATAGGCCTCAGATCGAGATCGAAGGGAATCATTTCGGCGGCTGCAGCTGTTTGCTGGTTCGCGATCATGGACCGGGAATTCCGTCCGTTGAGCGGGAACTGGTATTTGAGCCGTTTATGCGAGGCAGCAGCGGTGAAAAAATTCCCGGAACCGGGATCGGACTGGCCACGGTGCGCAAGATCGTCCGGCTTTACAGCGGTCAGGTGAGAATTGAAGAAACCCCGGGTGGTGGCGCAACCTTTATCCTCGAGTTTTTTGACCCGCAGTAGCGATCTGCAAAGGAACATGCTGTTTCTGCCTCTCTTATGTGCCCTGCCGAAGCGGGAATTCAGGCCTGGTTTGACAGGGGTTTTATCGTGAAAGAAGCTCTTTTTACCGGATATGTTCGTTTCTGCGAATACGGGAATATCTAAGCAATTCTAGATAGTTCTGTTGAGACAATGTTTCGATTTTTTTGCCGTGATGATTGACAGTTGAGGTGCGTTACGGGATACTTGAGTTTGGTTTTATGGCCGTTTCGTTCGGAAGCACTTGTTATCCGGACCGGTTTTACTCACAGCAAGAGGAGGAAATATGCAGACAGCGACAAAGTTCACCCGGTTGATGGTTGTCCTGATGGTTGGCCTTTGCCTGATTCTTGCCAACGGGATCTTGACCCCGGCAGATGCGGCTCCGAAGTACCGCTGGAAGCTGGCCCAGACTTGGGGGACCGGGTTCCCGATTTTCGGTGACGCGGTTATCAAGATGGCCGAGATGGTCAAGGTCATGTCCAACGGCGAGATGGAGATCCGTATCGACTCCTCCAACAAGCACAAGGCGGCCTTCGGTATTCTCGATATGGTCAAGGCTGGCCAGTATGAAATGGGTCATTCCGCGTCCTATTACTGGAAGGGCAAAGACGTCAACACGATGTTCTTTACCACCATGCCTTTCGGTATGATCGCCCCCGAGCAGTACGCTTGGTTTTACTATGGCGGCGGCATGGAACTGATGAAGAAAATCTACGACAAGCAGGGTGTCTATGCCTTCCCCGGCGGCAACACCAGTAACCAGATGGGTGGCTGGTTCCGCAAGGAAATTAATACCTTGAATGACTTCAAGGGCTTGAAGATGCGCATCCCCGGTTTCGCCGGAGAAGTTCTCTCCAAACTGGGCGTTGTTGTCACCAACATTGCCCCCGGTGAACTCTACACCGCCCTCGACCGTGGCACCATTGATGCACTCGAATGGGTCGGCCCATCCCTCGATCTGAATATGGGCTTCCAGAAGATCGCTCCGTACTACTACACCGGCTGGCATGAGCCGGCTACCGAGTTGCAGTTCATGGTCAATCAGAAAAAATTTGACGCACTGCCAGCACATCTGCAGGAGATTTTGTCGACCGCCATGAAATTCGCCGCCTATGATATGTATGCACGTTCCTACCATGAAAGTGCAATTAACTGGGCATCGATCGAAAAGGAATACCCGAACGTCAAAATCCGCACCTTCTCTCCGGAGATTATTTCGGCCATGAAAAAGGCCAATGATCAACTGCTGGCCGATACCGCTGCTAAGGATGCAACCTTCAAAGAGATTCTTGATTCCCAGAAGGCCTATATGAAAAAGGTCCGCAAGTGGACGGAAATTTCCGACTATGCGTATCTGAAAGATAATCTGTAGGTTGCTTTTGGGTTCTTCATGATTGATAATCGAGGGGTTCCCGGCACCAGCCGGGAACCCCTCACTCTTTTCTCTGTTTCAGGATTTCCCATGTTAATGACGCTGGAACGTGTCTTTGATCGTTTCTCCAACCTGATGGGCTGGATTGCCGGTTTTCTGAACCTGGTGATGTTGGTCAATGTTTTTTATGATGCCATCATGCGCTATTTCTTTCGCAGCGGCTCCATCGCTCTGCAGGAGATGGAGTGGCATCTGTTCTCCATCGTGTTTCTGTTCGGCATGGCCTACACCCTCAAAGAGGACGCGCACGTGCGCGTCGATATTCTCTATGACCACTTCTCTCCGCGTTGGAAGGCTGTGGTGAATATCGCCGGGACACTGCTTTTCCTGGTCCCTCTGTGCGCTTTGATTATCGAGGGATCGGTCTGGTACGTGCATGAAGCTTATGTGTCGAGCGAAATCAGCGGTGACCCGGGGGGGCTGACGCATCGCTGGCTGATCAAGGCGGTAATTCCCGCTTCGCTGATTTTTCTGATCGTCTCGGCGGCTGGTTTTGTGGTCCGCAATATCAATATCTTCCGTGGCGTGGAAGAGCCGCCGGTTCACGATATCAAGGACGAAATTCTCTAATGTCTGTGCATGTTTTCCGGTTATACCCTTGCGGCTTCCGGTTTAGTGCCTCTCTCTGAACAGGGATAAAGAATGATTGGTCTGATCATGTTTGGCGTTGCGCTGCTGATGCTGCTGGTGGGTTTTCCCGTGGCGTTCACTTTCGGCGGCGTGGCGGTTTTTTTTGGATTGTTTGCCGAAGGGAAACAGATTTTTGCCCTGATGCCGCACCGCATCTGGTCGATTATGAACAATACTATCCTTATGGCGATTCCGCTGTTCATCTTTATGGGGATCGTTCTGCAGAAATCGAAGCTCGCGGAACGCTTACTTGAGTCGATGGGTTTTCTGTTCGGAGAGATCCGCGGCGGTATCGCAATATCGACTGTCCTGGTCGGTGCCCTGCTGGCCGCCTCCACCGGTGTTGTCGGTGCCAGCGTGGTCGCCATGGGGGTGATCTCGCTGCCGGTCATGTTGAAATACAACTACGACAAAAAGCTGGCCTGTGGCTCGATTTGTGCGGCCGGGACTCTGGGGCAGATCATCCCACCCTCGATCGTTCTGATTATCCTCGGCGATGTCTTTCAGGAACCGGTTGGCGATCTGTTCAGGGCCGCTTTGTGGCCCGGCCTCACCCTGGTTCTGTTCTATGTCGTCTATATCCTGATTCTGACCTTTTTCAAAAAAGATCTGGCGCCGCCGATCAAGCTCGAGGAACTGGTTGGAGACAAAAAAAAGCAGATTAAAAAAGCCTTGATGGCTGTGGTTCCGCCGCTGACCCTGATCATCCTGGTGCTTGGTTCGATTTTGACCGGAGTCGCCACCCCGACCGAATCCTCGGCGGTCGGTGGGATCGGCGCCATCATCCTTGCCGGCATGTACCGCCAGCTGTCAGTTAAGATGGTGTGGGAAAGTTCGCTGGATACGATCAAGATCTCCTCCATGGTGTTCGCCATCCTGATCGGTGCTACTGCCTTCTCGATGGTATTTACTTATACCGGCGGTGACTGGATTGTTGAAGATTTCATGATGGGACTCCCAGGAGATAAATGGGGCTTTATCATTCTTTCCATGCTGGTCATCATGGTCCTTGGTTTCTTCATCGATTTTGTCGAGATATCCTACATAATCGTGCCGATTCTCGCCCCGATTGCTGCCAATCTCGGAATTGATCCGATCTGGTATGCGATCCTGGTGGCGATGAACCTGCAGACCTCGTTTTTGACTCCGCCGTTCGGGTTCAGCCTGTTCTACCTCAAAGGGGTCGCGCCGCCGGGAGTCAGAACCACAGATATCTATTCCGGGGTCATGCCGTTTATCATCCTGCAGGTGCTGGTGCTGGGTATTTTGGTTGTTTTCCCGGGTTTCTTCGGTTTCTCCTTCTGAGCGGACTGCAAAGAACCGTCACTTTAGAAACGCCCCGTCCGGGGCGTTTTTTTTTGTCCGGGCCCTGCAGACATAGAAAAAAACTATGGCGACTATCGGATGAATAAAAATAATCGATTGGCATTCTCTGTTTTTTTTCCGGATAATCGGGTCATTTCATATCACTGTTAACAAAGGTCAGGCCCGAGTGGATAAATCCAGGATCGATCATTCAGCAGCAATGCTTGCGGTTGACAGGCTCAGCCATCGGCTTGATCACGAAGAGAACAAGCTGCGGCTGGAGCTGATGAACCTTATGATCGACCATGGGCAACCTCTCCAGGAAACCGACCTTTGCCGATTTCCGGAGCTGGCCAGCTTTGACCTTGAACGGAGCTATCCGGCATTGATCGACAAGCAGATGCTGGTCTCCGACGCCGGGAAGATACTCTTTGTCTACCCGGTTTCAGCTCTACCGACCCGGCATCGGGTGCGCCTGGCCGATGGCCGGGGCTTGCATGCCATGTGCGCCATTGATGCCATGGGAGCCGCTTATACCTTCCGCCAGGATGTGTCGATCAGGTCAAGCTGCAGCGAGTGCGCTGAACCGATTGAACTGGCGATCCGGGATGGAGACCTAGCCGCTCTCCAACCGGCAGACGGCCGCATACTGCATGTCGATCTGAACAGGGTTTCAGACTGGTCTGAGAACTGTTGAAACGTGATGAATTTCTTCTGTACGAAGAAACATCTCGTCGAATACCAGCAGAGAATGAAGTTGCAGGATGAAGATATCTTCTGTCTCACCCTCGGACAAGGGTTGCAGGTCGCGAAGATGCTTTTTGCTCTCTGAGCCGGCTTTCCGGTTCAGGTGAATTGTTGTTGCTGAAGGACCATTAGAAATGAAGACCGATCTTCATGGGGCGACAGTTTCGCTTGCACCTCAGCGGCCTGCCCTGCAGGAACAGCTGCTGCAGGTCAGGCATCAGTGTACCCAGTGTCAGCGCTGCGTTGTCGAATGCCAGTTCCTGAAAAACTACGGTGATCCCAAACGGATCGCCGATGGCTACGATCCCGCCGAGAACTACCATCTCGGCCTGCCTTTCGAATGCAGTCTCTGTGGACTCTGTACCGCAGTCTGCCCAGACGGTGTCAATCCGGTGCCGATGTTCCTTGAGATGCGCCGCGAAACCTTCGACCGGGGCGAGGGGGCATACCCGGAGCACAGGGGGCTGCAGGGCTACGAGAAGAAAGGCACCTCGCAACGCTTCAGCTGGTACGCCCTGCCGGAGAACTGCGACACCATCTTTTTCCCCGGTTGCGGTCTGCCCGGTACCCGGCCGGAACAGACGCTCAAGGCCTTCGAAGTGCTGCAGCGCAGCGTGCCGAACGCCGGCATTGTCCTCGATTGCTGCACTAAGCCCTCGCACGATCTGGGTAAGGAAAAGTATTTCCACGCCATGTTCGGCGAGTTGAAAGAGTTCCTCTGCGGTCACGGGATCAAGACTGTTCTGGTGGCCTGCCCCAATTGCGACAAGGTCTTTACCGAGTACGGTCCGGAGTTTGAAACCACAACCATCTACGAATTTCTAGATGCCGGCGAACTGCCGGAGACCGGCAATGTCTCCGGGACGGTCAATGTCCACGACCCCTGCGTTTCCCGCTTCTCAGGGAAGGTGCACGAAGCGGTGCGTAGCCTGGCGGAGAAAAAGGGACTAAGCGTCGTCGAGACCAGGCATTCGCGCGAGACCACTCTCTGCTGCGGAGAGGGTGGCGCGGTCGGATGTATTTCCCCCGAACTGGCGCGAGGCTGGGCCAGGAAGCGAACCGGTGAAGCTGATGGCAGCCGGACGGTGACCTACTGTGCCGGTTGTGCCCATCATCTTGGTGTCCACGGGCCGACTAATCATATCCTCGACCTGGTCTTTACCCCGGAGGCGGCACTTGCCGACAAGGCGAACGTGTCCAGGGCCCCGCTCACCTATTTCAATCGGTTGCGGCTGAAAAAAACTTTGAAGAAGAATGTTGCTGCTACGGTGACCCGGGAGAGAACCTTTACCGCCGGTGAAGAGGCCACGGGGGGGCTGCTGAAAAAGTTAGCCATCCTGGCGATAGTCGTTAGCGCTATCGTCGCGGTGAGGGCCACCGGGTTTACCGAATATTTCGATCAGGAGAAACTCCGCGTTCTGATCGAGGGGTACGGTATGCTGGCACCGATCATCTATATGGCTATCTATTGCATCGCTCCGGCGCTGTTTTTGCCGGGCCTGCCGATTTCCATCGTTGGTGCGATCCTCTTCGGTCCGGTCATGGGAGTGGCTTACACGATCAGCTCAGCCAGTGTCGGCGCCTGCGTCGCCTTTCTGGTCTCCCGCTACCTGGCGCGCGGCTGGATCGAAAGCAAGCTGAAAAGCCCGCGCTGGAGACATCTGGATGAACAGGTGCAGAAGCATGGCTGGAAGATGGTCGCCTTTACCCGGCTGATTCCACTCTTTCCCTTCAATCTGCTCAACTACGCCTTCGGTCTCACGAGGGTTAAGTTCAGCCATTATGCCCTGGCGACATTGTTGTTCATGCTGCCCGGCACCATCGCCTTTATCACTTTCTCCAGTTCGCTGCTCGATGTCATCCGCGGAAAAATTTCGCCGACCTTCCTGCTTGGGCTGGGACTGATGGTGCTGGTCTCGCTGATGCCAATGTTTCATAAGCGTTACAAGGCGAAACGCGAGGTCCGCGCACAACAGGCAGCTCCGTCACGCCCCTGCTACTCTTTTAAGAAATCTCTGAAAGTAAAAACGGCAGTCTTTGCCGGAATCTCCCTAGTCGTCGCAGCCGGGTTCTTTCTGGTCAATCACTACTTCTGGGCTGTGAATGCCCATGTCTATACTGCCGAATTCCACCTGATGTTCCTGCTGAAAAACCTGCAGGCCGCCAATCTGGAGCTGTTCACCGATTATTTCAAGCCGATGGGGACCAGCCTCAACGGGTTTGTTCTGCTGTTGCTGGCAAACCTGTTCCAGGGCTTCTGGCTGCCCTTTTCCAAGCCGATCCTGGTCACCGCCCAGGTTGGTGCCCAGGGGCTGATGGTCGGACTCCTGTTCAGTTACCTGAGCCTGTTGCTGAGCGGAATTCTCTCCTTCGGGTTCGCCCGGTTCCTGCTCGGTGATATTCGTCCGTTGCTGCGGAACGGGAAGACGGGGCCGCCTAAAAATGGACGTTCCCGGCTGATGACCCTCGGTCTTCCGGTGGCGGCTGCGCTGCCCTGGCTGCCGTTATCGGTGATGCCGATGCTGGCCGGGGTGTTGCGGGTTCCGTTGGCACAAACCTCAGTTCTGATGGGGTGCGGATTGCTGCTCCGGATTGTCATATTGATGTTGATTCCAAGTCTGTTCATCTAACGTAACAGTCTTTCAAGGGAGTAAAAGATGATTGAAAAAACGGAAAAAGCTTGTTCCTGCTGCAGTGGAGATTCCTATTCAGTGCTGGTCGGTGATCAGGCGCAGGATGAGGCCGTTAGCCAGCGTGGTTTGAATCGTGGCCAATTCCTTAAGGTGATGGGGCTTGGCATGCTCGGGCTGAGCACCGTCCCCGGCAGCAAGGCTTTCGCCGCGGTTGAGCATCAGAAGGCCGCTAAAATTGTCAAGGGCGGCGACGATCGGATGGTTGTTGATCTTGAAAACAAGGAACTGCGCATCTCAGCCACCGTCACCAAAAACGGTGCCGCTCCTTCGGTTCTCGACTGGGGTCGCCGGTTTCAAGGGTTCTTCGGGGTCAAGGGGGGGAAGATGGAGTCCTATTTCGTTTTCACCACAGAGCTTGACCGACGTGACATCGATTCCTCCCTGCAGGAAATCGGCCTGACGTCCCGGCGCCAGATCCCCATGTCAGAGGTCAAGCAGCGCACCGGCCTCAAACCGACAACCACCGTTGAGGATTATCTCGACGGCGACCCGGTGATCTGTACCATCCGTTTCGTCAAGAACGACAAGGTTGTCGAAGGGGCAATCGAGGATTTTATCGAGGAAAAGATCGAAGTCCAGGGCAAGGACGTTATCAAGCCGTACACCCCGCACTTTGTCTACCATGGCACCGCCGAGGTGATCAACTTCCCCTCGGGGTGCATCCTCTGCCCCTCCGACTGCAACGGTGGCATCATCACTGACAATGTGCTGCCGCTCAAGACCACGGTCAACTACTACCGGGTGAACTGGGATCGCATGCCGCCGGTCGGCAGCAAGGTCGAGGTGGTGCTGCGCTCGATTTACGGCCCGCATCGGCTGTCATCGACCCAGGGCTAAGATTATTATCCAAGCTGGTTGTCACGAGGTTTCAGGGAAAAGGGAGGCCACAACCCCGTCAAAGGTTGTGGCCTTATTTTTTATCAGAGGTCCGACCAGACTGCGTACTCGTTACCGCTGGGATCGGAGAAGTGGAAGCGCCGTCCGCCGGGGAAAGAGAAAATAGGCTTGACGATGACGCCGCCAGCCGCTTTGATTTTTGCCTCGGTCTGCTCAAGGGTCTTGCTGTAGAAAACGATCAGTGCGCTGCCGCTGGCAGTGACCGCCGATTTGTCCGACCGGTAAAACCCGCCGTCGAGACCCTGGTTGGAAAAGGCTGTATAGTCAGGGCCGAAGTCGTTGAACGACCAGTCGAAAACGGTTGCAAAGAACGCCTTGGTCGCGGCCATGTTCCGGCTGGGAAACTCCACATAGTTGATTTTTTCGTGCTCATACATGGCATTGCCTCCTGCCGGCATTATAACGAATGAGAACGAATCTAGGGCTGGGGAGGGTTGTCAGTCGACATACACCTCGATCCGTTCCTTGCCCCTGCCGATGTTATTCCGCTTCAGGCGAATCCGGCCGACTTCGCCGGTGCGTCGCAGATGGGTGCCGCCACAGGGGATCCGGGCAAACCCCTGCACTTCCCAGGTGCGCAGCTGCTGCAATTCATCGGCAAAGGCGCTGATGATCGCAGCATCCTGATCGATGATCGCCTGGGCCTGTGCCGTCAGCTCAGAGAACAGCGGCGTGAGGCTTTCCGGCCAGGTAAAGTCGAGTCGCGCCTTGTCGGCCGCAATGTGCGCGCCGATCTTCTCGACACCCTCCAGCCTGCGGTACACCAGTTCGAGGATCAGTTCCGCGGCGAAGTGCAGCCGCATCAGCTGATAGCGACGGTGCCAGTCGATCTTGACTCGCACCCGCTCGCCAATCCGCAGTCCGTGATCAGATGACAGCAGGTACCTGATCTCCGTTCCGGACTTGGCCGCTTCGAGAACAGGGTAGCCGCCGATGGTTCCGCTGTCTCTCTCCTGCCCGCCTGAGAAGGCGTAGAAAATGGTCTCCCGCAACATGATGATGTTACCATCCACAGTCGTGACGTGGGTGTCGAGGGTGGTGAGGTAGGGGTCGCTCCAGAACAGTTTTTTGGTCATCAGTCTGCTTCGTATGTTGTTATGACGACATCCGCAGCACGGTCGCGCAGGGGGATCAATGCCTGGTATGTGTCACTATTGAACCAGTTTTCCAAGGTCGTTTGGTCGCGGAATTCTATGACCACCGCCAGATCGCGATCGTTCGTACCGGCGAGGGTTGCTGCGCGGGTCCCCCGGAAGACAATTCTGGTATCAAAGGGAGCGAGGGATTCGGCGACTCC
>PKUD01000063.1 GCA_002869695.1 Desulfuromonas sp.
AGAGTCTCCGTTTGTCGAAGAGTCTCCGATTGCCGAAGAGTCTCCGATTGCCGAAGAGTCTCCGATTGCCGAAGAGTCTCCGATTGCCGAAGAGTCTCCGATTGCCGAAGAAGACCCGTTTGAGGATACTTCTGACGACATCTGGGGTTCTATCTCGTTCGAAGAGGAGGATCTCCAAGGCGAACAGGTCGAAGAGGCTCCCGAGGAAACGACTGTTGCCTCAACGACAGCGACTCCGTTTGATGAAGATATCGTGACGGAGGAAGCCGCCTTTTTTGAGGAGACGGTTGCAGCAGAGGATCGCTCCGGGGAGGTTCTGGAACTTGCCGACGACGATATCTTCGAACTCGGAGATGAGCAGATCGTTGCTGAAGAGCCCCCGGTAGAGCGAGTGCAGGAACCGACCTCGGAGATGGAGAGTATCTCATTCGAGGAACCTGCGGTAACTGGCACGCAATTCGGCGGTGATGCCGTCCCTGAGAGTGCTCCGGTGGCCATGGAAAGCCAGGACTCTTTCGAGGATTCGGCGGTGTCTGAAGAGACTGTCGCTGATGAGGCGGTTCCCTTTGCACAGACCTCCACACCGGCCCCCTTTGCCGAGTTGGAAGTGGCTGCGGAAGAAGAAGGCGTGCCAGTCGACGTTCCTGCCGCAGAGCCAGGTGTTGTGGCAGAACAGTTGAGCTCTCTTTCGGAGAATGATCTGCGGGCAGTGGTTGAACAGGTGGCCGGTCCGCTGATCGAAAAACTCGCCGGTGAAATGCTTGAACGGATTGCCTGGGAGGTGGTTCCCGATCTGGCAGAGAATATGATCCGCGAGGAAATCCGTAAAATCAAAGAGGGCTCCGAGTAACACCAACACCGAATATTATCTTCTCCGGGGGGAGGCAGGGAGCGCTTGACTTCCTCGTCTACCCCCTTTATTGTCCCCCGAATATGTCTTAATCACCTCTCCGATCGATCAATGAAGGACCAGCAATGAAGACAGAATTGCCCAAGGGATATGAACCTGCTCAGGTTGAGCAGAAGTGGTTTGATGTCTGGGAGAAGCGTGGAGATTTTCACGCTGACGAACAGTCGACCAGACCCCATTACTCAATTGTTATCCCACCGCCCAATGTGACCGGTGTGCTGCATATGGGACACGCCCTGAACAATACGCTGCAGGATATCCTCTGCCGCTGGAAGCGGATGACCGGCCACGAAGTGCTCTGGATGCCGGGGACCGATCACGCGGGGATTGCGACTCAGAATGTGGTGGAGAAGCAGCTGACCGCCGAAGGCAGGGATCGCCATGACCTAGGCCGTGATGAGTTTGTCGAGCGAGTCTGGCAGTGGCGTGAGGAATCGGGTGGTCAGATCATCAACCAGTTGAAACGTCTCGGTGCTTCTTGTGACTGGCAGCGTGAGCGTTTTACGATGGATGAGGGCCTGTCCAGGGCTGTTCGCGAAGTGTTTGTCCGGCTTTATCAGGACAACCTGATCTATCGCGACAACCGTTTGATTAACTGGTGTCCGCGCTGCCATACCGCACTCTCAGACCTTGAGGTCGAGCACGATGACAAGCAGGGCAACCTCTGGCATCTGCGCTATCCGGTGGCAGGGACCGAACAGTGTCTGGTCGTCGCCACAACCCGTCCCGAAACCATGCTTGGCGACACCGCTGTCGCGGTCAACCCCGAGGATGAGCGCTATAGCAGCCTGATCGGAAAGACAGTGCTGCTGCCTCTGGTCAATCGAGAAATACCGATCATCGCTGATGATTATGTCGATATGGAGTTCGGTTCCGGTGCGGTAAAGATCACCCCGGCCCATGATTTCAACGACTTCGAGATCGGTAAACGGCACGACCTGGAGTTCCTCAATGTTCTCGATGAGTCGGGGATCATCAATGAAAACGGCGGACCATACCAAGGACAGGAACGCTATCAGGCACGCAAAAATATCGTGGCCGATCTGGACGCCCAGGGGCTGCTGGAAAAGACCGATGATTATGCCAATGCGGTCGGTGAGTGTTACCGCTGCAAAACCATCATCGAGCCTTACATGAGCAAGCAGTGGTATGTGGCCGTCGGTCCGCTGGCCAAAGAGGCGATCAATGCGGTCGAAGGGGGCGCGACAAAAATTGTTCCACCTCAGTGGGAAAAGACCTACTACGAGTGGATGTACAACATTCAGGACTGGTGCATCAGCCGGCAGATCTGGTGGGGACACCGCATCCCGGCCTGGTACTGCGACGAGTGCGATGAAATTACCGTGTCGCTGGAGGATGCGACCTGCTGTGAACGCTGCGGCAGCAGTAATCTGCGGCAGGAGACCGATGTTCTCGACACCTGGTTCTCTTCCGCGCTCTGGCCATTCTCGACCATGGGCTGGCCGGACCGGACCGAAACCCTGCGGAAGTTTTATCCGACCAGTTGTCTGGTCACCGGGTTTGACATCCTTTTCTTCTGGGTCGCCCGGATGATGATGATGGGCCTTAAGTTCATGGAAGAGGTTCCCTTCAAGGAGGTTTATATCCATGCCCTGGTCCGTGATGCCCAGGGACAGAAGATGAGCAAAAGCAAGGGGAATGTCATCGATCCACTGACCATTGTCGATGAGTACGGTGCGGATGCGTTCCGCTTTACCCTCTGCGCATTTGCTGCCATGGGGCGGGATATCAAGCTCTCCACCGAGCGGATCGGTGGTTATCGCAATTTCGTCAACAAGCTCTGGAATGCCAGCCGCTTTGCAATGATGAACCTGGAGGATTTCGACCCGGAGAATGCGCGCCTGGATGACTACGAACTGTCACAGGCTGACCAGTGGATCCTCGATCGGTTTGCCAGAACAACAGAGGAGGTGAACCGGGCCCTTGCCGAATATAAGTTCAACGATGTCGCCGGCAGTCTTTACTCCTTTACCTGGCACGAGTTCTGCGACTGGTATGTCGAACTGAGCAAGGACGACCTTTACGGAGATGATCCACAGGCAAAGAAAAGAGCTCAAACCGTTCTCTTTACCGTACTTGAAGGGCTGCTGCGCCTGCTGCATCCCCTGCTTCCTTTCGTCACTGAGGAAATCTGGCAGGCTTTGCCGGGAACCCGCCCGGTGCTTTCAATCATGCAGGCAGATTACCCGACCGTAGCTTTCTGCGACGTCGACAAGACAGCGGTGGAGCGGATGGGACTGTTGATGGATGTCATCCGCGCAATCCGTAATATCCGGGGGGAGTTGGACGTGCCCCCGGGCAAGCGGATCGCCGTCTCTCTTGACTGTAAATCCGAGGGCTCGGTTGCCGCAATCATCGCGGGCGAGACCTATCTGAAGTCTCTGGCCCGCGTTGAAGACCTGCAGGTGGGTGTCGGTCTGGAGCACCCCAAGCAGGTATCCACTCAGGTGGCCGGTGATGTCGAGGTGTTAATCCCTCTGGCCGGACTGATTGATGTCGAAGAGGAAGAGTCACGCCTCAACAAAGAGATCGCCAAGGTTCAGAAGGATGTCGATTTCTTCCATAAAAAACTTTCCAACGAGAAATTTGTTGCCAATGCTCCGCCCCAGGTGCTGGAAAAGGATCGCGCTAAACTGCAGGCTGCCGAAGAAAAGCTGGCCATCCTGCGGCAGAGCCTGGAAAAAATTCTGGTCCTCAAGTAAAAATGGATCGGTCACGGCCGGAGCTATCTGTGGCTCCGGCCGTTTCTTTTTGCGACTTAAGCCAGGGGAAGACAGATGATGGGTGACCCGCGTTTCGCTCCGTTCGCTGAAAAGATGAAAGCTGAAGGTCTCCCTGATGTCGTCATCAGGACCTTTGCCCATTCCTATGGCCAGTTGCTCAGAGGAGAAACCGGCCTGATCCCGGAAGCCGATATTCAACCGGTGGAAAACCTGCCTGATGCGGAGGCCCTGCCGCAGCAACTCACAGAGAAGGGCTGTCAGGCCCTTGCAAAGACGGTTCTGCTCAAGCTCAATGGTGGACTCGGGACCGGCATGGGGCTCGACCGTGCCAAGTCGTTGCTGCCGGTCAAGGATGGGCTGACCTTCCTCGACATTATCGCCAGGCAAGCCCTTGCCGCGGACATTCCGCTGGTATTGATGAACAGCTTCAGCACCCGTGATGATTCGTTGTCCGCCCTGCGCAGCTACCCAGAGCTGCGAGGCCCGATACCACTTGATTTTCTCCAGCACAAGGTTCCCAAGATTCGCCAGGATGATTTTTCTCCGGCGGATTCCCCGGAGACCCCGGCGCTGGAATGGAATCCGCCGGGACATGGGGATATCTATCCCGCTCTGCTGACCAGCGGACTGCTCGATAAACTACTGGAAGAGGGATTCCGGTATGTCTTTGTTTCGAATGCAGACAATCTCGGCGCGGTGATGGATCTTGCCATTTTGGGATATTTTGCCGAATCCGGAGCCCCTTTCCTCATGGAAGTCGCCGATCGCACTGACGCTGATCGCAAGGGCGGGCATCTGGCGCGCTTTCCCGATGGACAGTTGCTGTTGCGTGAAACCGCTCAGTGTTCAACGGCAGATGAAGAGTGTTTTCAGGATATATCCCGGCATCGTTACTTCAACACGAACAGCCTGTGGCTTAACCTGGAACTGCTGAAGCGTGTTCTGCAACAGCGGCAAGGGGTGCTCGGCCTTGCACCCATCTATAATCGGAAAACCCTCGACCCACGCGAACCGACTTCGCCATCGGTGATTCAGGTCGAGACGGCCATGGGGTCGGCGATTTCGGTGTTTCCCGATGCGCAAGCCATCAGGGTCCCTCGGGCACGCTTTGCTCCGGTAAAGACCACAGAAGATCTGCTCCTTGTGCGTTCAGATGTTTACCAGTTGAATGAGCAGTATTGTGTCGTGCCCAATGCTGAGCGACGTCAACCCCTTCCCGTGGTGAGGCTGGATAGCCGTTATTACAAAATGATAGATGATTTTGATACCCGTTTTCCAGCCGGGGTGCCATCGATGCTCAACTGCCAACGGTTGACTATTGAGGGGGACGTCCGTTTCGGCGCCAGCGTCGTCTGTACGGGTGACGTCAGGCTTGAAAACCTGTCTGCCGAACAGATATTTATTGACGATTTTACTCAGCTAGGCAGAGAGATTTAACAGCCTTTCGGCGTGTGTCGATGAACGTCTTTTGTCCTGTCCTGCTGCCAAGAAAACATCGTTCTGACTGTTTTTTTTGTTTTAATTTGCACCGATATTTAGTATACAGTATACGATTCTACTACCCACGGTTGGGCGCCCGGCGGGAATTGCCCCGTGTCGCAGGCTGCCGCGCCGTTTCAGGGTTTCCAGTTTTGACAATCACAAACTATAGAAGGAGGTACCGATACGGCAGGAACAGCTGCAACAAGCAAGGCTCTTTTCAGGAGGATGCGTGCGGGCTTTGAGCCGCCCATGCTAGGCACGTGGATTGGGTCAGCGGGATAGTCTCTCTGACAGTCAATCAAGTTCACATTCCGAGGGATATGAATTATGCATTTGATTAAAAGCACTGTGGGAAGAAAGATTCTGATGGCAGTGTCCGGCCTTTTACTGGTCGGTTTTATAACTGTTCATCTGATGGGTAACCTGTCGGTATTCGCAGGTGCCGATGCCATCAACATCTATGCACAGAAGTTGCATAGCCTGGGCCCGTTGGTCTGGGTTTTCCGCCTGGTCATGCTGGGCCTGTTTGCCGTCCATATTGGTTTCGGCGTGCTCCTGTCGATGGAGAACCGTAGAGCCAACCCGGAAAGCTATGCGATCAAAACCAAGCTGAAGACGACCTTTGCTGCCGAGTCGATGCTCTATACCGGTCTGATCCTTCTGGCGTTCCTGATTTACCACCTGCTGCACTTTACCGTGCAGATCACCAATCCTGAGATCTCTGCCAATCAACTGCCGCTGGACGCAGCCATGCGCCCCGATGTCTTTTCGATGGTCGTGCTGAGCTTCCAGAAAGCTTTCATCGCCATTGTTTACATCGTCGCCATGTGTGCATTGTTCCTGCACCTGAGCCACGGTCTTTCCAGCTGGGTTCAGACCCTGGGCTGGAATAACGGTGAGAGCCAGGACAAGGTTGTCTGGATTGGTAAACTTGTCGCTGTTGTTTTCGGACTGGCTTATGTCGCTATTCCGTTCCTTATCCTCGTTCGCTTTGTGAAATAGGGGGTTTATTGTGATTCTTGACGGAAAAACACCCACAGGACCTATTGAGAAAACATGGGACAAGCACCGCTTCGACATGAAGCTGGTCAACCCTGCTAATAAACGTAAATATAAAATTCTGATGGTCGGCACCGGCCTCGCCGGTGGCGCCGGTGCTGCGTCTCTGGGCGAACTCGGTTACAACGTCGAGGCGTTCTGTTATCAGGACAGCGCCCGTCGTGCCCACTCGATCGCCGCCCAGGGCGGTATCAATGCGGCCAAAAACTATCCGAACGACGGTGATTCGATCTATCGTCTGTTCTATGACACGATCAAGGGCGGTGATTTCCGCGCCCGTGAAGCCGACGTCTGGCGTCTTGCCCAAGTGTCGAACAATATTATCGATCAGTGCGTTGCCCAGGGTGTTCCATTTGCCCGAGACTACGCCGGCTACCTCGATAACCGTTCTTTCGGCGGTGCCCAGGTTTCCCGGACCTTCTATGCCCGTGGTCAGACCGGACAGCAGCTGTTGCTCGGCGCCTACTCGGCCCTGACTCGTCAGGTCAAAGCCGGGACAGTGAAACTGCATCCGCGTACCGAGATGGTCGACCTGGTTGTGGTTGATGGTGTTGCCAAAGGCATCACCGTGCGTAACCTGATCACTGGACAGCTCGAGTCTCACTGGGGCGATGCCGTGGTATTGGCTACCGGCGGTTACGTCAACGTCTTCTACCTGTCGACCAACGCCATGGGCTGCAGCGTCACCGCGGCCTGGAAGGCGGCCAAGAAGGGCGCTTTCTTTGCTAACCCCTGCTACACCCAGATCCACCCGACCTGTATTCCGCAGCACGGCGACAAGCAGTCGAAGCTGACGCTGATGTCCGAGTCCCTGCGGAACGATGGTCGTTGCTGGGTTCCCAAGAAGAAGGAAGACTGCGACAAGGCCCCCGGCGATATCCCGGAAGAGGATCGCGATTACTACCTGGAGCGGAAATACCCCTCCTTCGGTAATCTGGCTCCGCGTGACATCGCCTCCCGTGCTGCGAAAGAGCAGTGTGACGACGAGCGTGGCGTCGGTCCCGGCAAGCGTGGTGTCTACCTCGATTATGAGACGGCTATCGGCCGCGTTGGCGAACATACCATCCGTGAGCGCTACGGCAACCTGTTCGAGATGTATGAGAAGATCACAGCAGAAGATGCTTACAAGCGTCCGATGCGCATCTACCCGGCCCCGCACTATGCTATGGGCGGTCTCTGGGTTGATTATCACTGCATGAGTAACGTCCCCGGCCTGTTCGTTCTCGGTGAGGCCAACTTCTCGGTTCATGGCGCCAACCGACTCGGTGCTTCGGCGCTGATGCAGGGTCTGGCCGATGGTTACTTCGTTATCCCCAATACCATCGCCAACTACCTGGCCGGTATCACTCCCGGGACCGTCAAGGAAGATCATGCCGAGTTCAAAAAGTCGATTGAGGATGTTGACGGCGAGATGAACAAGATGCTCAACATCAACGGTAAGAAGACCGTCAGCGAACTGCACCGTGAACTCGGGTCGGTCATGTGGGAAGACGTCGGTATGGCACGCAGCGACGCCAGCCTCAAGAACGCTCTCAAGCGAATCCCCGAGATTCGTGACGAGTTCTGGAATAACTGCAACGTCACCGGTGAGGCGGGCGAGCTCAACCAACAGCTCGAAAATGCCGGCCGCCTGGCCGATTTCCTCGAGTTTGCCGAAGTTCTTGCCAAGGATGCCCTGCATCGCGAGGAGTCCTGCGGCGGCCACTTCCGGACTGAGCACCAGACTGAGGACGGCGAAGCGATGCGTGATGATGAAAACTTCGCTTATGTCGGTGCCTGGGAATTCAAGGGCGTGGGTGTTGAGCCCGAGCTTCACAAAGAGCCCCTGAAATTCGAAAACGTCAAACTTGCTGTGAGGAGTTATAAATAATGGACCTGACATTGCACGTATGGCGCCAGAAGGGGCCACAGGATAAGGGAAAGCTGGAAACCTACCAGGCGAAGGGCGTCAGTGAGGATCAGTCCTTCCTCGAGATGCTCGACGATGTCAATGAGGACCTGATCAAGTCCGGCCAGGATCCGATCGCCTTCGACCATGATTGCCGCGAAGGGATCTGCGGTATGTGTTCGCAGGTCATCAACGGCAAACCGCATGGTGGTCAGGAGCGGACCACCGTCTGCCAGCTGCACATGCGCGAGTTCAATGACGGCGATGAGCTGTTCATCGAGCCGTGGCGTGCCCGTGCCTTCCCGATTCACAAGGACCTGGTTGTGGACCGGTCGGCACTGGAAATGATTATGCAGGCCGGCGGTTATACCTCCTGCCATACCGGCGGTGTACCAGACGGTAACGCGCTGCTGGTACCCAAACCGGAAGCTGATTATGCCATGGATGCTGCCGAATGCATCGGCTGCGGTGCCTGTGTCGCTTCCTGCCCGAACAGTTCGGCGATGCTTTTCACCAGCGCCAAGGTGGCCCAGCTCGCGGTCCTGCCCCAGGGCAAGGCTGAAGCCAAGGCCCGTGTCAAGGGCATGGGTGATGCCATCCTTGACGAGGGTTTCGGTAACTGCACCAACCACTACGAGTGCCAGGAAGCCTGCCCGAAGGGAATCAGCGTCAAGTTCATCGCCAAGATGAACCGCGAGTACTTGAAGTCACTCGTTTGATCTGAAAACATCGATAGGATGGGTAAGGGGATGGACATTGTCCATCCCCTTTTTTTATTTATTGTGTGTTCATATTTTGAATAAAAATAAATTGATGAAAAATTACAAATCATATATTCTGCTGAAGACATAATTCTAAAAAGGAGGATAAAATGAAGTTTCTATCGAT
>PKUD01000024.1 GCA_002869695.1 Desulfuromonas sp.
AATAAGCACCTGATTGGTCATTCGCCAGCGATAAATGCTGTCCTTCCAGGCCCAGAAAGCGGATAACACGAGACATGATCAAGGCCATCTGCTAGATGATATTCCTGCGTTCAGCAAGGTCCTTGATGACTGACAAGAGCTGAGCCCCTGAGATAGACAGGTTGCCCCGAGCCACCCCTTGCTTCCGACCCGCCCCTTCCAATCAAAGCGGAAGAACCGACCCTTCTCGGTAGAAAAAGTGTATTGCTTTCGGCCTTTTCGCCGATTGCAAATCAGGCGCCAGTCATATATATTGGCGACTTCTAGTGATTGATTATAATTTTACTTTTATATTGTTGCTTCAGACATTGAATTCTGCTTAGGCGTCATGGCATCTATCCGCTGCCTGAGGGCGTTCTTATCCTGTTCAGGAGGTTCCATGAAAATGAAAAAAAGATTGGGGAGTTTGCTTTGGATCGGGCTTGCGGCGATGCTTTGCGGTCCGATGACAGTTACGGCGGCCGAGCTGAGCATTCAATCAGATACGCTGTTGCGTGTGTTCAGCCGAGACACCTCGACAGAAAATGATGCGGCAGTGATGCCGACCTACGAGTATCTGCAGATCGATATCGAAAACCCGGAAGGGTCTGGCCTGTCTTTTCATCTCTATGGCTGGGGACGTCTGGATCTGGCGGACAACGATTTCTACTCTGATGCGACGGCCGGCGAACTGCTCTATGGCTACATGGAATATAGCCAGGAGCAGGCGCGGTTTAATGCCCGTCTTGGCCGGCAGCATATTTTTGAAGGAGTTTCCAACGATGCGATCGATGGGTTGCGACTCAGCTCTGAATTGGGACGCTACTTCTCCGGCTCACTCTATGCGGGACAACCGGTGGCGCTTGACAGCGAAAACGGGCGTAGCGGCGACAGCATCTACGGCGGCCGACTGGCCCATCACCTGCTAGGCAGATACACCCTGGGCACCTCCTACAAGAAGAGCCGCAACGACAGCGATGACGCTGAAGAAATGTTTGGCATCGACCTGTCGGTCTCACTTCCCTCGGATGCCAGCCTGGAAGGCTTCTCAAAATATAATCTGGAAAGCGAGGACTGGGGGGAGCACTCTTATCAACTGTTTCTTGCCTTCGATAACATGTCTCTCCGCCCCTATTTCCAAAAATTCAAATACGAAGACTATTTCGGCACCGGCGCCAACAGCGCCAATCCTTTCCGTTTTCTCGCCGACACCGGCGAGGAGTTAACGGTCATCGGCGGGGATCTCACTATTCCGGTCGGCGACTCCTGGGTCCTGGTCGCCAAGGCCAAGGCGTACGATTATCAAATTCTCGATGATTCTTCCCAATATTACGCCGTTCAGGCCACATGGTCGAGTGAAGCCCACAATCAGATTGGCGGAGAAGTTGCCTCAATGACGGGGGACGTGGCACAGAATGATTACTATCTTGTTCGGCTCTTTACCTACTGGGACCAGTTTTCGGATGAGGTTCCTGTCAGTTTCATAAGTGGTGACCTTGTCTACGTCGGCTTCGACAAAGAGATCTACGGAGAGGATCGTTCGCTGTTCGTCTCTCTCGGTACCGGCAAAAAATACCTGGATGATGCCCTTGAACTGAAGCTTTCAGGAGACTATAGCAGCGATCCCTACTTTGATGAGGATTTCCGGGGAATGTTGACGGCCAGCTACCGCTTCGGTCGGGACCTGTAATTTAATTGACAATCAGGAGTCGAATAATGCGCAAAAATATATTGATAGGTATTGGAATGACCCTTCTGTTGCTGACCCTGGCGGCCTGTGCTGCCCTGGACAGTGGCTCCGGCATACCACTGCGCCATCTGTCCGCCGAAGATCTGGGACAGGAACCAAAAACCTGCACCGAGTGCCATGAAGGTGCAGAGCCTGTCTCTTTTAGCAGATTCAATCACACGGCAACGTGGGGGCAGTCACATCGCCAGCAGGCGTATCAGCAGGAAGCCGTGTGCGCCATGTGCCACCAAACCAGCTTCTGCAATGATTGCCATGCGACACGTGTGGAATTGAAACCTTCCCTGAAAAATCAGTCGGAGACGTACCGGCAGACACCGCACCGGGGGGACTATCTGAGTCGTCACCGGATCGATGGAAAAGTCGACCCAACTTCGTGTTTCCGTTGCCATGGCAATCCCAAAACGGCCAAAACCTGTGCCCCCTGCCACGGGTAAGAAAAGGAGACAAAAATGATGATACGCAATATGTGGGTTTTGTCCCTTATGGTTCTGGTCGCTGTCAGTTTTGGCTGCTCAGAGAGTAATTCAAACGCTCCTCAAGTCAACGAGGTTCATCCTGATAGCTGGATTTCACTCCACGGGGCTGAAGCCAGAAGCGAAGTCGATTTCGCATCCTGCCGCAGCTGCCACGGCATCGAGCTTCTGGGCGCTGGCTCGGCCCCCAGTTGCTTTTCTTCCGCGATCGGAACCCAAAATTGCCATGCCGGAGGTCCCGGGGCGCCTCACCCCATCGATGGGTCCTTTCTTGATCCGGCGAACCACGGTCCACAGGCCAAAGCGGACCTGACCGTTTGTCAGGCGTGCCATGGTGAAGCCGGGGGCGCGGGAAGCAATCCTCGCTTCAACATCGGGATCAGCGCTGCCGGGGGTACCGGCTGCGAGGCCAGCGGCTGCCACTCGACCAATTACGCCCATCCGGAAAACTGGGCTGGACCGAACAACACCTTCCATTATACGGCCGGCAATATCGAAACGGCCTGCACTCTCTGCCACGGGGAACTGCTGGACGGTGACGGAGTCGGGACCTCGTGCCTTGGCTGCCACAGCTCAGCGACCACCTTTGCCCTCGACTGCACCTTCTGTCACGGCAATCCTCCGGAGGGCACTGCGAGTACCGGCGTGCCCCATGGCGATGTTGCCGATGTCAGCCTGCACAATGTCTGCGTCATCTGTCACGGTATGAAGGAGTCTGCCGCTGGCGGTGGGTTCGCCCCGGTCACCGATTATGCACTCTTTGATAAAACAACGGAAACCCTTGGCGAACACTGGAACGGCAAGATCAACATGAACGGGGAGACCGGCTACAACGAAGGCAACCAGGGCTGTGACACTGCCGTTTGCCATATCAACGTGAGTGCCTTCCAGTTGTCCGATTCCGGACTCGAGGTCCAGTTGGGTGATTACGGAACAGGCGATAGCAGCGTGGCACCGCATATCGTCGGCGAACAATGGCTGCTTCCCGATCAGCATGCCGCCGAAGCCATCGGAGCAAATAGTTCCTGTCTGGACTGCCACACGGCGGCAGGACTGAACATTCAACCGCTTTGCAGCGAATGTCATCTGGCTGCTATCAATTACCAGCTGGGAACCTGCTCCTCCTGCCACAATAACCCTCCGGACAGTGCGGGTCCAGTCGGTGACATGAGCCCCAATCGGGCCGGAGCTCATGGTGGTCATGGTGCCCTGGGCACGGACGCCTGTAACTCATGTCATGATGGCGCCGGCTCCGGCACCTTGACCCATTACGACGATGATGGCTTGGCAGACGTAGCATTTCTCAGCGCCTTTAACGGGAACCGGGGTACGGCCACCTATAATGGACCGATCCTCGGAACCTGCTCCAATATCAGCTGCCACGGAGGACAAACAACTCCACGCTGGCAGACAGGCACTCTCGATGTCGCCACCGACTGCACCTCTTGCCATGAACGTGGGCCCGCGGCGGGTGTCCCTGAAGACAACAGCCCCTACTCCGGTGCATTCAACCACCACGGTTCTTTAGACTGCACGACCTGTCACGATCCTGCGAAATTGGCCATCGATCACTTCAGTGGCCTTGATACGCCGGAATTCGAAGGGGACCCTGCGGCAACCATTGTCGATGCGTTTGGCTATGACCCGAATGCCGCAACACCCACCTGTACAACAGGTCTTGCCGTGTGTCACCCCACCGATTCAAGGTCCTGGTTTGATGATTAATCCAGGATATGGTTGATCGTTGATGGAATTAAAAAGCCCCCGCTGAAGCGGGGGCTTTTTTCTGTTGAATGGACGTCTTTACAATTCATTGTCGAGGCGGTCCTGCTCCACGACAAGATCGAAAGGCAAAGACTAAACTCTCGGCATATGGATCACCATGGGAATAGCGAATATCCTTCCGAAAACTAGACCCCTGTCGCCGCTCCAACCGCACGATAAATCAGCAGGTAATGGCAGACAACCCCGAGCAGAATCAGGACATGGAACAGCTCGTGAAAACTGAAGCGACCGGGGTACAGCAAAGGGCGCTTGATGGCGTAGATAATCCCACCCGCGGTAAAGATCAGCCCGCCGGATACCAGTAACAGGATTTCTCCAGCAGTCATGGCCTCAACCAGCCGATGCAGCGGAATAACCGCCAGCCAGCCCATCACCAGGTAGATCACCGAGTAGAGGACACGGGACGCACCAGGAAAAACCACCTGCGAGACAAACCCGAACAGGACCAGGCCCCACTGGATACCGATCATCGTCCAGCGCCACCCTCCCTCCAGGTAGAGGAAGCAGACGGGCGTATAGGTCCCGGCGATCATAAAATAGATTGCCAGGCGATCCATGCGATGCCACAGGTTATTGTCATTTTCGTTGATCTTGAACATGTGATGCAGGGAGCTGGCAGAAAACATGAAGATCACCGAGACACCGTAAGGGAGAACAACCAGCAAGTGAGCAGTCGAGCCAGCAGCAGCGATGATCAACAGAACGGTTCCTGCAATACCGGCGAGAGTGCCGAGCAGATGTGAATAGACGTTAAACAGCTCTTCCCGCTTCTTGACCATGGCAAAACTCCTCTGGGGTGAGATTGGAATAATGCCAGTCTACGCCCAATAATCAGCCAGGTGGCGGGTATTACATAACTATTACAGTTGTTACAAAACTATTACACGTTCCTTCACAAGCCTCGAGCTGCTATGATCCAGCATCCCGCTTCCGCCAAAGGATTCTTCTCGATGAACGCACCTGCTCGCTGGCAACGTCCAGACCTTCTTCTGTTGTTGATGGCAACCGCCGTTCCGCTCAGCTTCTCTGCCTGGAATGCACTGCTCAACAACTTTGCCATTGAGCGGATTGCCTTCACCGGAAAAGAGATGGGGATATTGCAGAGCTTGCGCGAGGTCCCCGGCTTTCTCGCCTTCGGTGTGGTCTTCCTGCTGCTGTTTGTTCGGGAGCAGACTCTGGCGATTATCGCCCTGGTTCTACTCGGCATCGGTACAGCTCTGACCGGGTTCTTCCCTTCGGTCCTCGGCCTCTACCTGACCACCGTTCTGATGTCGCTCGGCTTCCACTACTACGAAACCCTGCAAACCTCTTTAACCTTGCAATGGATTGAGCAGGAGAAGACAGCGGAGACACTCGGCAAGCTGATCGCCGCCGGATCGATGGCTGCTATTTTTACCTTTTTACTGATCTGGCTGGCAGACAACCTGCTGCAACTCGATTTTCGCTGGATGTACCTTGCCTTTGGCGGGCTGACGGTCCTGACTGCGCTTGCGGCCTGGACACTGTTCCCCCACTTCCCGCAGCAGACCGAGCAGCACAAGCACATGGTCGTCCGGCGGCGCTACTGGCTCTATTATGCGTTGGTCTTCATGTCCGGCGCTCGCCGCCAGATCTTCGTCGTTTTTGCCGGGTTCCTGATGGTGGAAAAATTTGCCTATTCGGTGAGCGAGATCGCGCTGCTTTTCCTGATCAATGCCGGAATGAATGTCCTGTTCGCAAAAAAGATCGGCCGCCTGATCCATCGGATTGGAGAACGCAGAGCCCTGCTGCTTGAATATTCGGGGCTGATCCTGGTGTTCTGCGGCTATGCGCTGGTGGAGCAGGCAGGTCTGGCAGCTGTCCTTTATGTTCTCGACCATCTACTCTTCGCCATGGCGATCACCCTGAAAACCTATTTTCAGAAGATCGCCGCAAAGGAAGATATCGCCTCGACCGCCGGAGTCAGTTTCTCCATCAACCACATCGCAGCGGTTATCATCCCTGCCCTGTTCGGGCTGCTCTGGCTGGTCTCACCCGCGCTGGTCTTTTTCAGTGGCGCCGCCATGGCACTGGTTTCACTACTGCTCTCGCAACTGATTCCACATGATCCATGCAATGGCAGCGAGACGATTTGGAGCAAGGCGCGGAGATAATCTCCTTCCATTGGGACAACCGAACACTATATCAAATCAGGAGGGAATCCCTTCGAAACCTATGAGCAATCATTCTGACAACACTGTTTCTGATGACAACCAGCTATGCCATCGACCCGCTAGCCGAAGCGAACGACGTGACCTTTTCTGAATTGTCCGCCGCAGAATAGCAGTTGCTGATAGCCGAAAACGAAGAGCTTTTATTCGCGGTGGGGAGAGAAAAGCTGTCACCATCCTCTGCCACCTGCCATTCAGGTTTGCTCACAACGCGTCGGAAAACTGAATGGAGTCAGGACTGCAACTTCGGGCTGGGCAGAAAGAGAGCAAACAAAAGGGCTGCCGAAGTCAAGGCTGCCGAGCAGAGATAACTGGCGGAGAAGCTGCCGCTCACTTCGGCGATGACTCCGGCGGCGCCGGGCCCGATGGTCTGGCCGACGGCAAAAAAGAAGGTGACGATGGAAAAAGCCGCCGCCGCCTTCGACAGGCCCATATAATCGGCCACTGCCGCCGCCATGATGGTCGGAATGGCAAACGCGGCGATTCCATAAAGCACCACCGAAGCCACCAGCGCCGGAGTTCCGATACCTGACCCGGCCAGAAGATAGGCTACTGTTTGCACGCTAAAAACAGCCACCAACCCGCCTTTTCGACCGATTCGATCCGACAGCGCTCCGAACAACACCCCGGAGAACAGGCCAAAAAACCCGACCCATGACCAGAACATCCCCGCACTCGACTCGGCGAACCGGTACTCCTCCACCATGGTCGTGACGATAAAGGTGCCATAGACCATATAAGTGGCACCAAACACCAGATAGAGCAGTCCCAGCCAGACGATGATTCGACCACCGTTTGCCGGTTCGGGCTTTGTCAAATTGTCGACACTGATCTCCTCCCTGGCGCCCAACGGCTCCATTCCCAGCTCTGCGGGATCGTTGCGCAGCAGACAGGCGGCAATCACGGCTATGAGCAAGGCGATCAGCCCCAGCGAGAGCCAGCCGAACCGCCAGCCCTGAGCCCCGAACTGTTGATTGAGATATGGGATAAAAAAACCGGAAAAAACGATCGCCACACCGTTGCCGACGACCATCAGACCGGCCGCTCTGCCCCGCCGTTCACGTCGGAACCAGTGAGACACCAGCACCATCACCGGAATATTGGCGAACCCGCTGCCGATGCCGGTCAAGACGTAGAGGATCAGGGTCGTCTGCAGGCTGTTGCTCTGCGAGATCCCCATCATGCAGCAGGCAATCAGCAACAGTCCGAAGGTGATGGTCAGGCGCGGTTTGAACCGACGGATCACCAGCGGTGCCAGAGCCACCGAAATCAGATACCCGGCGAAGTTTCCGGTACTGACATAACCCATCTGGTCGTAGGCCAGACCCAGACCTTCCCGCATCCCCGGCAGCAGCATGCCGTAGGCAAAACGGGCCAGACCCAGGCAGGCAAACAGGGTCAAAATCCCGCAGAGGACAATCACCCAGCCATAATGGAAAGGCAGGCGGCGTTGGAATTCGAACATTTAGTTAAACACTTTCACCGTGGATGAACGCATCAAACGGCTCCCTCCCCGCTTGTTGTGGGGGGAGCCGTTCAATACCCTGGAGTACCGATTAGCCTTAAGCGACACTCTCGTTAAAGAGATGGACATCCCGTTGTGGGAAGGGGATGGTGATGCCGTTGGCCTCGAGAACCTTCTTGGCATTTTCCGTAGTATCAAAGTAGACGCTCCAGTAATCAGCCACGGCGCACCAGGGACGCACTACCAGATTGACCGAACTATCCGCCAGTGCGGTAACCGCAACCAGCGGTTGCGGCTCAGCCAACACTTTCCCGTTGGCCTGCATCATCTCCAGCAACACTTGCTTGGCCACGGTGATATCTGATTTATAGGCGATCCCGATCACCAGGTCGACGCGCAGAATACCTTCAGCAGAATAGTTAACAACGCTGCCGTTGGAGAGAACGCCGTTGGGAATCACAACCCGGCGGTTATTGGGGGTAAGCAGGATGGTATTGAAGATCTGAACTTCCTTGACCACGCCGAGATGCCCCTGTGACTCAATCAGGTCACCGACGCTATAGGGTTTGAAAATCAGGATCAGCACCCCGCCGGCAAAATTGGCCAGACTCCCCTGAAGAGCCAAGCCCACAGCCAGGCCGGCGGCACCCAAAACAGCGATAAATGAGGTCGTGGCAATCCCGACCATTGAGGCGACACTGATCAGCAGTAGAATCTTGAGTAACCAGGAGGACAGATTGCCAAGGAAGGGAATGAGTGTTTCATCCACTTTTGCTTTGGCCAGTGAAGCTTTCAGCACCCGCACCGTTCCACCGATGATCCACATTCCGACCACCAGGGTGATAATCGCCAACACCACTTTTGGTGCATAGGCCATCATCAATTCAATTGCCCGCTCCGTATAAGCATTAACGTTTCCCATTTAAACCCCCTTTCGTTAATCACGAATCCGCTCACAAAATTAACGATCTAAAGCCAGCTTCACCCCCAGCAGCATGAGAATCGAACCTGACAAACCTTCCAGCAGTTTACCAGTCTTCCCTTGCATCAACCAGGTGCGAGCCTGTTTGACCAGAAGAGCTAATGCAGTTTGCCAGAGCATGGCGATCAGAAAATGGACCCCGGCCAGCAACAACGACTGATGCAGTGCCGACCGGGCAGGATCGATAAACTGGGGCAGAAACGCCATATAGAATACGATGGTTTTCGGATTGAGGACATTACTCAGAAAGCCTTCAAGAAATGATCGCCGTATCCGGAAACCGGCCCCCACCGGAGAGACCGGACCCGCCCCAGCGTCGGTTGCGACGCAGGCTTTGCGCAGGCTGGTCAGGCCCAACCAGATCAGATAGCCGGCCCCGGCAAACTTCAGCAAGCTGAATGCAATGGCCGACTGCAACAGGATCAGCGAGATACCAACGGCAGAAACCGTCGCATGAACAAATAACCCGCTGCAG
>PKUD01000019.1 GCA_002869695.1 Desulfuromonas sp.
GGGGGTTCTGCTCGGCTACGGGCGGGCAGCCACCGGCCCCTACAAGCCGGATACCTGGGTCTATAACACCGGAGTCAAGCAATACGGTTATAACCCGCATAAGGCCCGGGAACTTCTAGAGGCCGCAGGCTGGCGTGATCAGAACGGTGACGGAATTGTGGAGAAAGATGGCAAGCCACTTGCGTTCACCATCGTAACCAACCAGGGCAACGACCTGCGCGCCAAGAGCGGCGAAATCATCCAGCGGCGGTTTCGTGAAGTGGGAGTCGATGTCCAGTTGCGCATCATTGAGTGGGCTACTTTCCTCAAGGAATTCATCAATCCGGGCAACTTTGATGCAACGATTCTTGGCTGGACCGGCGGACCGGAACCGGATCAGTTCAATATCTGGCATTCCAGCAAGACCGGCCCCCGACAGCTTAATTTTATCGGCTTTAAAAATACCGAAGTCGACACGTTGCTGGAGAATGGGCGGAGAACTTTCGATCTGCAGGAGCGCAAGCGCTATTATGATCGCTTTCAGGAGATTCTCGCAGAGGAACAGCCTTATACGTTTCTCTACGTTGCCGAAGCTTTACCTGCCCTGGCCAAGCGTTTCAGGGGAGTTGAACCCGCGGCCGCAGGAATCCGCTATAATTTTATCGACTGGTACGTTCCGCGCGGTGAGCAGAAATACAGTCGCTGAAAGAGATTTCCCTGAGGTTTGCTGACAGCTCAGTCCTGTGCAGCGAGAATATAGGCCGATATGCTTCACTACCTGTCAAAACGTCTGTTGCTGATGGTCCCCCTGCTGCTGGGGATCACCCTGATCTCATTTGTGGTGATCCACCTGGCCCCGGGTGAGCCGACCGATCTGCAGACCCAGCTCAATCCGGAAGCCAGCAGCGAACTGCAGGATCGCTTGCGGGTCCAGTACGGACTGGATCAACCCCTGCACGTCCAGTATCTCAGCTGGCTGGGGCGCCTGTTGCGGCTCGACTTCGGAGAGTCGTTTGCGCTCGATAATCGTCCGGTGCTGGACAAAATTCTTGAAAGACTGCCGATCACCATCCTGCTCAATGTCCTGTCGATCGTCCTGATTCTGGCGATTGCCGTGCCGTTGGGGGTCCTTTCCGCAGTGCGCCGTAACAGCCTGTTCGATCGGGTGACAACGGTGCTGGTCTTTGTCGGTTTTGCCATGCCGTCGTTCTGGTTGGCTCTGCTGCTGATGGATTGGTTCGGGGTGCGGCTTGGGCTGGTGCCGATCTCAGGTATCAAGTCGCTTGGCTACGAATATCTGAGCTTGGGTGGACAACTGCTGGATCGGGTTCAGCATCTGGTTCTGCCGGTATTTATCTCAGCGATCGGTGGGCTGGCCGGGTTCTCCCGTTACATGCGTTCCAATATGCTTGAAGTGGTACGACAGGACTATATACTGACCGCCCGCGCCAAAGGGTTGTCGGAACGGACGGTGATTTACAAGCACGCTCTGCGGAATGCGTTGTTGCCGGTGATCACCATTCTCGGCCTGTCAGTTCCAGGGCTGATCGGCGGCAGCGTGATTTTTGAAACGATTTTTGCGATTCCCGGCATGGGCAAGCTGTTTTATGATGGGGTGATGATGCGCGACTATCCGCTGATCATGGGTATCCTGGTCATGGGCGCGGTGCTGACCCTGGTGGGCAACCTGCTGGCTGATCTCTCCTATGCTCTGGCAGATCCCAGGATTCGTCAGGGGCAGGGCGAGAGATAAGTTGAGTGCTGACACGGAGCGAGCTATGCAACAGAAATCGGCAAGGCTTGGAGAAATGCTGCTGCAGACCGGATTAATCGACCAGTTTCAGTTAGACTCGGCTCTTTCCTACCACCGCAACATGGGAGGCCGGATCGGAAATGCACTGGTCAAGCTGGGATATGTCTCCGTGGATACGGTGCATAAATTTGTTGCCCGGCAGACAAAGTTTCCCGTGGTCGACCTGTCTTCACTGACAGTTTCACCGGAGCTGCTGGGCCTGATTCCGGCGGCGAAGCTTTTCAAATGTAAAGCGTTTCCGGTGGAACTGCGCAGGGATGGCAAGGGCAAGTCACTGATCATCGCTATGGCTGACCCGGACAATCTTTTTCTGGTTGATGATCTGCAGTTCATGGCAGGTTGCCGGGTCATTCCCGTCTCTGCCCCGGAAGAGGATATCCTGGCCGCGTTGAAACGTTATTTTCCCGGGGGAAGATCGGCAGCCCTCTATGCTTCAGCTGATGTCAGTGACCCGACGATGCGGAGTTTGAGGGCAAGAGAGGAGCGGCTTGATCGCCTGATTGAGTTGCTCAAAGCGAGGGGCATTCTGACCCAACGGGAAGTGGACCAGCTCAAATGATCGACTGGAGAAAGATCCTGCAGTGTTGAATCGTCAATCCTTCTGGCGTGCTGTTATCTGGCAACGCCTCAAGCATAACCGGATGGCGCTGGCCGGTGCCTTGATCGTCGTGGGGATGTTCGCTCTGGCGGCGTTGGCGACCCTGGTCAGTGGTGATCCTTCTGCAATCGATGTCAGCCAGAGTTTGCTGCCACCTAGCCTGAAGCACCCGCTGGGTACGGATGACCTGGGGCGCAGTGTGCTGGTCCGGCTGTTGTATGGTGCGCGAATTTCCCTGTTGGTCGGCTTCGTTGCCGTGGGGATCTCCTGCCTGATCGGCATTTTTCTCGGGGCCCTGGCCGGCTTTTATGGAGGGTGGGTCGACACCCTGATCATGCGCTTTGTCGATATTATGCTTTGTTTTCCGACCTTTTTCCTGATTCTGGCGGTCATTGCTTTTCTCAATCCATCGATCTGGAACATCATGATTGTTATCGGGGTGACCAGCTGGATGGGTGTGGCACGTTTAATTCGCGCTGAATTCCTGTCGCTGCGGGAGCGGGATTTCGTGCAGGCGGCGGTGGCGCTCGGTGCCTCCGATATGCGGCTGATCTTCAGACATATTCTGCCCAATGCCATGTCGCCGGTGCTGGTTACCGCAACCCTGGGGATCGCTGGGGCGATCCTGACTGAAAGCGCGCTCTCCTTCCTCGGGATCGGTGTTCAACCGCCGACGCCCTCGTGGGGGAATATGCTGATCACCGGAAAACAGACTCTGGGCAGCGCCTGGTGGTTATCCGTATTCCCCGGACTGGCGATCCTGATAACAGTGCTCGGCTACAACCTGTTGGGAGAGGGGATCCGGGATGCTCTCGATCCGAGGTTGAAGGAATGACCGAAGGATCTTACGGCTCACCCGACGCCTTGCTGGAAGGCAGGCTGCGCGCATTGGCAGAGGCTGATTTCGCTCAGCTTTATGTTAGCTATCATCCAGACGCCCCTTTCCTGCAGCATTTTCCCGCCAAGCAGGACTACCTCAATTTTGCCGCACAGCATCTGGCCGAAGTTTCGCTGGTCGAGTGGAAGCTTTTCGCACAACGGCGTTGTGGCACAGACACCACCGAGGTTCTCTGCTGGTTGCGCATGGATATCGGGGGAGAGAGCCAGGAGCTGTATGAACTGGCTCTGCTGATCACATCCGAGAACGGCTGGAGCTATCATTCCGCCCAGAAGTTGACTGCCGAAGACTATACTGGTCCGGTTGAAAAGATCGATTTCCGTCATTTTGACAATGCCGAACCCAAGATCCGTTTCTGAGCACCATCTGCCATGCCTGAACTTCCTGAAGTAGAAACCACACGCCGCGGGATTGAACCGCTGATTTGCAACCAACAGATAACCGGAGTCGTCCTGCGGGTGCCAAAGCTGCGTTGGCCGCTTGATCCTCATTTGTCTGAACTGTTGGTCGGCCAGCGGGTTCTGGCGGTTTCACGCAGAGCCAAATACCTGCTGATCCGGCTTGAACAGGGGAGCCTGCTATTGCATCTGGGTATGTCCGGGAGTCTGCGGATGGTGCCATTGCAGACTCCGGCAGGAAAGCATGATCATGTCGATATTCATTTCGCCGACGGGCAGAGTTTGCGTTTTAACGATCCGCGCCGTTTTGGTCTGCTCGCCTTTTTCCAGGGGACTCCTGACGACCATCCCCTGCTGACCCACCTCGGCCCAGAACCGCTTGCCACCGATTTCAGCGGCACTTTTCTTTTTCAGCGCTCACGCAAGCGCCGGTTGGCGGTCAAACCTTTTATCATGGACCAGCGAACCGTGGTCGGTGTCGGGAACATCTACGCCAGCGAAGCCCTGTTCAGGGCCGGAATCCGTCCCGATCGTGCGGCGGGGCGAATTTCGTTAACCCGCTATGAGGAGCTGGCCTGGCAGATTAAGGAGGTCCTGCTGGCAGCACTAGAGGCCGGCGGTACGACGGTGTCCGATTTTCGTCAGGCTGATGGCAGGCCGGGGTATTTCAAGCAGCAGTTGCAGGTTTACGGAAGAGACGGTCTGCCGTGTCCCGTTTGCGGGCAAGGCATCGTTAAGGTGAGTCTGGGGCAACGGTCGACTTTTTTTTGTCGTCACTGCCAGCGTTGATGGCTGAGTGGTTTGCCGGAAGCTCATGCCTTGCTGCGCCGCTGTTTTTACCGCTTTTACACCACCCAGATGCCGGCTTTTTCCTTGACGGAGTAGGAACGGAAGCGTTATCTTTCAAAACTTAATTTTTTTGTGAAAAGGACTCTCTGCTAATGGAAGAATTGAACGATTTACTTCGTCAAAGACGTGCAAAAATAGATAGTTATCGTGAGGAGGGACTCAACCCCTTTGCCAATGATTTTAAAGTCACTCACACCACCGTGGAAATTGCCGGTCTGCATCTTGATGACGATGCCGACGTGCTTATGGAGACCGAGGCGGAATATTCCATTGCCGGCAGGATCATGGCTCGGCGCGATTTCGGCAAAGCGGCCTTTTTGCAGCTGCAGGATGGGGCTGGCCGTTTTCAGGTGTATGTGGCAAAGAATCAGATTGGTGATGAGGATTTTGAACTGTTCCGCAAACTCGATATTGGCGATATCGTTGGTATCTCAGGTTCACCATTCCGGACCAAAACCGATGAACTCTCTCTCCGCGCCTCGACAGTTCGCCTGCTGACCAAGTCCCTGCTGCCGTTGCCGGAAAAATGGCATGGGCTGACCGATGTCGAGACTCGCTACCGGCAGCGCTATCTCGATCTGATCGTCAATCCCGATGTTCGTGAGGTCTTTCGCAAACGCAGTCGGATTGTCAGCCTGATCCGCAATTTCATGGTCGACCGGGGCTATCTCGAAGTCGAGACGCCGATGATGCAGCCGGTGGCGGGTGGAGCGACTGCCAAACCGTTCGTGACCCATCATAATACCCTGAAGATGGATCTCTTTCTGCGCATCGCGCCGGAACTCTACCTGAAACGGCTGGTGGTCGGTGGCTATGATCGGGTCTTTGAGATCAACCGGAACTTCCGTAATGAAGGAATTTCGATCCAGCATAATCCGGAATTCACCATGATGGAGTTCTACCAGGCCTACGCGACCTACCATGATCTGATGGATTTCACCGAGGAGCTGATCAGTCAAGTTGCCAAGGATGTCTGCGGCAGTTACGTGATCCCCTATGGCGGCAGAGATGTCGACCTGACCCCGCCCTGGGACCGCCTGACCCTGAAAGAGGCGATCGTCAAATACGGCAAGATTGAGATGAACGTTATCGATGATAGAGACCTGGCGTTTGCCTATGCCGGAACCCTCGGTCTGGAACTGGACAAGAACATCGGTCATGGCAAACTGCTGACGGAAATTTTCGACGAGGTGGTTGAACCGAAACTCTGGCAGCCGACATTTATTACCGAATATCCGACCGAGATTTCTCCGCTGTCGCGCAAAAACGATGAAAGACCCGATGTCGTTGACCGCTTTGAATTGTTCATAGTCGGTCGCGAACTGGCCAACGCATTTTCCGAATTGAATGATCCTGTCGATCAGAGGGAGCGCTTCCTTATGCAGCTGGAAGAGAAGGCTGCTGGCGACGAGGAGGCCCATGCCATGGATGAAGATTACATCCGCGCCCTGGAGTACGGTCTCCCGCCGACGGCGGGAGAGGGGATCGGCATCGATCGTTTGGTTATGCTGTTGACCGATTCTGCATCGATCCGGGACGTTATTCTCTTTCCCCAGCTCAGGCCGGAAGCCGGCTGAGAACCCGGAACGGACACTCAGATGACCTATGAATGGTTCATCAGTCTGCGCTATTTAAGGGCCAAGCGGAAGCAGACTTTCATCTCGGTAATCTCCTTTATCTCCATTGCCGGAGTCACCCTCGGGGTCGCGGCGCTGATTCTGGTGCTGGCTGTGATGACAGGTTTCACCGACGGCGTCCGCCAGCAGATTCTCGGCAATGTCCCCCATGTCCTTGCCCAGAAATTTGGGGAAGGGATCTCCGGGCACCAGCAGTTTGTCGACCAGGCCCTGAACACAGCTCATGTTGTTTCGGCGGCCCCGTTTGTCTCCAAGGAAGCGATGCTTGTCTCCCGAGGCAATGTCGCGGCGGTCAGCATCAAGGGGGTTGAAGCAGGACACAAAATTTTCAGCCAGTCGCTGTTGACTGCGGGTGGCCAGACGGCCGAAGCGCTACTCTTCGATGAGACAGCCGGCCGACCGGGGATTATCATCGGAATCGATACGGCGACCAGTATCGGAGTTTCTGTCGGCGATTCAGTTAATGTTATTCCCCCGCTGTTCAATATTACTCCCTTCGGTATGATCCCCAAGATGAAGCCGTTTCAGGTGATCGGAGTTTTTGAAAAGCAGAGCAGCCTGATTGACAGTTTTTATGCCTATATTCCACTGTCTGTCGCGCAAACCTTTTTTGACATGCAGGGGCAGGTCAGCGGCATAGAAATTGAGGTGGATGGTTTTGACAGGGCACCGCAGGTCGCCGATGAACTCGGCCGCAGTTTTGCGTTTCCCTATATCATCCGCCCATGGCAGAGCCTTTACGGATCATTCCTGTCCGCTTTGAAACTGGAAAAATTGGGTTTATTCATCGTCTTGGCGATTATCGTGCTGGTGGCTGCTTTCAATATTGCCACCACCCTCATCATGGTGGTGATGGAGAAACATCGGGATATCGCTATCCTCCGCGCAATGGGGGCCAACGCCCGCAGTATCATGAAGGTGTTTGTTCTGGAGGGGTTTATTATCGGCACCCTGGGAACGGGGATGGGAACCGCCCTCGGTGTGACCCTTGCCCACTATGCCGATACGTTGATCAAAGGTCTTGAAAGGCAGTTCGGAATCAAGATCTTCGACCAGGCTGTATACGGTATGGAACACTTTCCTTCCGAGGTCGTTGTTACGGATGTGGTTGCGGTGGTCGCAGTGGCGATGATCATCTCACTTTCGGCGACTATTTATCCCGCCTGGCGCGCTTCGCGGATGGACCCGGCTGAAACCCTGCGCTATGAATAGGTCTGGCCGATGATTGAAGTTCGTAATCTATGCAAGAATTTCACCACGGCGGGCGGAGAGCTCAGCGTGCTGCACGAGCTGAACCTGACTGTGGCCGATGGGGAACGGATCGCCGTGGTCGGCCGATCTGGAGCGGGAAAGACGACCCTGATGCATATCCTGGGAGGGATTGACAGGCCAAGCAGCGGACAGGTCCTGTTCGATGGTGAAGATGTGTTCTCCCTGCAGGGAGCCAGGCTTGATGCCTTTCGTAATCGTCAGATCGGTTTTATCTTCCAGTTCCATCAGCTGCTGCCAGAATTCACCGCCCTGGAAAATGTCATGATGCCCCTGCTGATCGGCCGGGTGGAGCGTAAAGAGGCGGTCGCTGCTGCCACAGCATTATTGTCCGAGGTGGGTCTTGCTCAGCGGTTGGACCATAAGCCGGGGGCTCTCTCCGGTGGGGAACAGCAGCGTGTGGCGATCGCCCGGGCCCTGATCCGCCAGCCGCGCCTGTTGCTGGCGGATGAGCCGACCGGCAACCTGGACAGCGGGACCTCTGATGAAATCATGGTCCTGCTCGATCGATTACATCAGGATCGCGGCTTGACCATGGTGATTGTCACCCACAATGAGGGGTTGGCAGCCTGCCTGGACCGAACGCTGCGGATGCGCGATGGTCTGTTGGCTGGACACGCTCAGAATACTTTGTCAGCGCAGTAATTCTGCGTATTTGTTGAGGTCTAATCTTTATGTATGTTCGTTTCCTGATGGTTGTCTGCCTGTTGCTCTTCTGGGTGGGACTGGCCGCAGCGCAAAACTATACAGTCATGGATGTCATGGTTGCCGGTAATGACCGCGTTTCCATCGCCAGTATCAAGGCTGTGCTTGACATCGTTCCCGGACAGACTGTCACTGCCGGGCAGATCGATCAGGCGGTCCAGGACATTTTTGCCCTCGGCCGTTTTGAAGATGTGGCCGCAGAACTGAGCGACAGGAACGGTGAGCAGATCCTGGTTTTTTCTGTCACCGAGAGACCACTGCTGCGTGAGATCCGGCTGGAAGGCGAAGATGAACTTTCTGAAGAGGATCTGCGGGCACTGATCACGATCAAACTCCCTGCGCTTTACGACCCCCGCAAGGTCAAGTCGACGGTCGCTGCCTTCAAGCAGGCCTATGTCGAGGAAGGGCACCGGGCCGCACAGATTGAACCGGTCCTGACGACCGACGAAAAGAACGAGGCCGTCCTGACCTTCAAGATCGATGAAGGCGCGAATACTCTGGTCGGCGAGATCAGCTTCGACGGCAACCGGGTGTTCACGGACAAACAGCTCAGGGGGGTCATTGAAACCCGCGAGCGCTGGTGGCTCTCCTGGTTGACCGGGCGGGGGACCTATCGCGAAGATATGGCCCGGAATGACGTCTATTTAATGCAGGAGTATTATCATAACAACGGCTATATGGATGTTGAGATTCGCCAGCCTCAGGTGAC
>PKUD01000181.1 GCA_002869695.1 Desulfuromonas sp.
GTGCAGCTTGATTTGCAGCAGCCGCTGCTGCGCAACTTCGGTCACTCAATCAACTTAACGGATGTGCAGATTTCCCAAATTCAGCTGCAGCAGAGCCAGGCACTTTTCCTCGAGCAGGCCAGAAATCTTTCGCTGCAGATCGAACTCGCTTTGTATGAGCTGTTGAGAGCCAGACAGACCGAACTCCTACGTGAGCAATCCAGGGAGTTGGTCCTGGAACTGCTAGACGCGAATCGAGCCAGGCTGGCAGCCGGGGTTATTCCGGTGACCGAGGTACAGGAGGCGGAAACGGCTCTGGCCGGTCGTGACCTCCAATTGGCGCTCGCCAGAAAGAACAGTGATCTGGTCGTTCATCAGCTGGACGGACTGCTGAATGACCGGGTAGCTGCGAGCTTTTCATGGAACGAAACCCAGGTAAATAATTTGCTGACGAGACCGGCTGCCGTTGCGGAATTCAATACCCTCTATCAGCAGGCTCTGGAAGAGCGTGCCGATCTCAGACAACTCATCGACCAACAACAGGCTCTCGCTTTGCGCAGCAGGTACCTGATCAATCAGGTGCGGCCGAACCTTGATCTTGTCGCCAGCGTTGCAGTGAACGGGCTGACCGGCAAGGAGCAGCCCGACAACCTGCCGCAGTTTGACAGTCGTTACCTGGACAGCTATCAGGGGCTGGCCAATGGCGACGGTTATCAGTGGTCTGCAGGTTTGTCTTTCAGCTTTCCACTGGGGAACCGTGCAGCAGAAGCCAGGGCTGAGCAGGCCCGTCTGGCTGAACGTCAGGTCGATTACCGTAAACGGGAATTGGAGCGGGCCATTGAAACAGAGTTGCGTCAAAGGCTGGCCGAGCTGATGCGAACCGGTGAGCAATTTGCGATCGCCGAGCGGTTTCAAACCCTTGCAGAAAGGTCCTTTGAACAGGAGCAACGACGGCTGGAGGAAGGGCTGTCCGATACCTTCAGGGTGCTGAACTTTCAGGGAGATATGATTGATGCCCGGATCGAACGCCTGTCGGCTCTGATTGAATATCATAAGAGTCAGGCTCGTCTGCACCAGGTGCTTGGAACAAACCTTGAGCGGCACGGTATCCATACCCGTTTTGAGAATAAGGAGATACGCTTTGAAAACATGTAAGCGTCTGATTTTCGCACTCTCTTTTCTGCTGCTGGTGAGTTGTCAGCAGGAGCCGGCGGCTGAAATGGACAAACAGCAGACACCGGTAAAAGTTGTCCAGGTCTCGGTCGAGGAAGTCCGGCTGCAGGATATGGTTGAAAGTTTTACCCTGCCGGGTTCCCTTGAGGCCTGGGAGGATTTGACTCTCGCTGCTGAGCTTGCCGGTCCGGTTCGCTGGATCGGTCCTCAGGAAGGGGATAAGCTGGTCAGCAACCAGGAACTTGCGCGGATCGACTCCGATACGCTCAAGTCTGATCATGAGCGCTACCGCAGTACTTTCGAGGTCAGGAATCGGAAACTGGAGCGTTACCGGAAGCTGATTGACGAACAACTGGTCAGTCAGCAGGAACTCGACAATATGGAGCTGGCCCTGGATGAAGCGCGAGCCGATCTAAGACATTCCGAGCTGTTGCTGGAGAAAAGCAGTGTGAGAACGCCGATCAACGGAATTCTCGACGATCTGCTGGTTGATGTGGGTGAATATGTCAAAGTCGGAGACCCATTACTGCGGATTGTTCAGGTCGACAGACTCAAGGTGCTGGTCGATGTTCCGGAAAAAGATGTGCCGTTTCTGCAGATCGGTGAGACGGTAAAAATCACTCCCGCTGTCATTAATGACACGCGCAGCGTTTATCACCTCAACGGAACAATTGAATATATTGCCTACACAGCAGATGACCTCACCCGGACCTACCGGGCCAGAATCATCATCGACAACAGCAATGGCCTGCTGCGCCCGGGGATGATTGTCAGAGCCCGTTTTGTTCGTCAGCAGATGAACCAGGTGATCTCGGCACCTCTTTACGCTGTTCTCGATCGGGATGACGAAAAACTGGTGTTTGTTGAAGAGGAGGGGGTTGCCCGACAACAGGTCGTGACGACAGGCAGCGCTGTCGGCCAGCGGGTAATCATTCACCGGGGACTGAAGCCGGGTGAACGGCTGATCGTCAAGGGTCAGCAGCTGCTTGTTGATGGTGCCAGGGTGGCATCCGGGGGGAACTGATCGATGTTACTGTCCAACGCCGCGATTGATCGACGCAGTACGGTGTTCGCCATAATGCTGATCATCCTGATCGCCGGGATCTACAGCTACCTGGTCCTCCCGCGGGAGTCGACTCCCGACATTACTATCCCGGTCGTGCTGGTCGTAACCCCTTATGAGGGGGTCACTTCAGGTGACATTGAAAGCCTGATCACCCATCCGCTTGAGCGTAAGCTGAAAGGGCTCAAGGACGTTGAAAAGATGAGCTCGGTCAGTGCTGAGGGCTCATCGATGATCACTATTGAATTTATCCCGGATGTCGATATCGAGAATGCGCTGCAGTGGGTTCGTGACAAAGTGGACCAGGCCAAAGGTGATCTGCCCAATGACCTGGAAAACGATCCGTCAATTCTCGAAATAAATATATCCGAGTTTCCGATTCTGATGGTTTCCGTCGCGGGGCATGCCGACGAGACCGTCCTGAAACTGGTCGGTGAAGAACTCGAAGATCGCATTGAGCAGATCAGCGGGGTTCTCGATGTCGTTATCTCCGGTGGACGGGAACGCGAGATCCGGGTGGAGTTCGATCCGGACCGGCTGTTTGCCTACCGGATATCGTTAAGCGAGGTCATGCGTGCGATCAATCAGGAGAACGTCAATATCCCCGGCGGAAGTATCGATATCGGCCGGGGGAAATATCTGTTGCGGGTCCCCGGTGAATTTACCGACCCGGCCGAGATCGACAACCTGGTCCTGACTGCACGCGACGGCAAAGTCATCTATTTCAAGGATGTGGCCGAAATTGCCGACACCTTTGAAGACCGGGTCAGTTATGCCCGGTTGAACGGCAGTCAGAGTGTTTCGCTGTCGATTAAGAAACGCACCGGTGCCAACATCATCGAGGTCGCTGATCAGGTTTTTGCCCTGCTTCAGTCCGCCCAAAAGGAACTTCCCCCCGGGATCGAGCTGTCCGTCACCCTCAACCAGTCCAAAGATATCCGGCGGATGGTCATGGAACTGGAGAACAATATCATTACCGGACTGATTCTTGTGGTCCTGGTGTTGTTCATGTTTCTCGGCCTGCGCAATTCATTTTTCGTCGCCCTGGCGATCCCTTTTTCGATGCTGATCTCGTTCTCGGTACTTAACATCCTGGGGATTACCCTGAATATGGTGGTGCTGTTCAGCCTGATTCTGGCACTGGGGATGCTGGTCGATAACGCTATCGTTATCGTTGAGAATGTCTATCGACACATGCAGGAAGGCAAGCCGGGTATCACAGCAGCAAAAATTGCCGCAGCGGAGGTTGGTTGGCCGGTTATCAGCTCGACCCTGACAACCCTTTGCGCATTTTTCCCGATGACATTCTGGCCCGGCATCATGGGCGAGTTCATGAAATATCTGCCTTTGACCCTGATAGTTACGCTGAGTGCCTCGCTGTTTGTCGCTCTGGTGATCAACCCGACCCTTTGCGGTCATTTTATGAAGCTTGGCACACGTACCCGTCGGAGCGACGACAAGTCCACCTTGATTCTGCAGCTTTACCGCAGAACCCTGGAATATGCCCTGCAGCACCGCTTGCTGGTTGTTTTCATCTCGTTCCTGTTGCTGACAGGTATTGTCGGTGCCTACGGGGTCTTTGGTCATGGCATCGAACTGTTTCCTGATATCGAACCGAATCGCGCCTTTGTCGAGATCAAGGCACCGGAAGGGACGAATCTTGACGCCAGTAATGACCTAGCTCTGCGGACCGAGCAGTTCGCCGCCCAGGAAACAGATATCCGCTATGTCATCTCTGAGGTCGGCACTTCCGGCAGCGATCAGGGGGGCGGGGAGAGCGTGCAATCGAACCTGAGCCGGATTTCCCTGGATTTTGTCGACCGTGATGACCGTCAGGAGGACTCCCGCAATGTGCTTGCCCGGCTGCGCAACGCGATTTCGCCCTTGGCCGGAGCTGAGTTCAAGGTGGAGAAGCAGGAGGAGGGTCCGCCGACCGGGCCGCCGGTCAGCGTCGAGATAAGCGGCGAGGATATCCTGATACTGGAACGGCTGGTTGCCGATGCCAAACAGTTGATCAAGGATGTTCCGGGCCTGGTTGATCTTAAAGATGATTTTTCCAAGGCGAAACCTGAAATAAGGATCGATGTCGACCGCGAGAAAGCCAGCCTGCTCAGCCTGTCTACTGCTGAAATTTCAGAGATGGTCAAAGCGGCGATCAGTGGCACCAAGCTGGGTGTCTACCGGGAAGGGGAGGACGAGTACGACATCGTCGCCCGAATGCCGGAATATCGCCGGGGCTCGATTGCCGACATAGAAAATTTACTGGTTCCGGCCATAGACGGTTCGCCGGTTCCGCTCTCGACGATCAGCGAGATAAGGCTGGGGACCGGGTTCGGATCGATTCGTCACATTGATCAGAAACGGGTGGTCACGATGACCGCAGACACCTTCGGCCGCAACAGTAATGAAGTGCTGCTCGAGGTACAGCAAAAACTGGCTGGCATGGAACTGCCCGGCGGGTATCTGATCAATTATTCCGGTGAGCAGGAGGAACAACAGAAAGCTACGGCTTTTCTGTCAAAGGCCTTTGTCGGTGCGATTCTGCTGATCATGCTGGTACTGATTACCCAGTTCAACTCGTTCCTGCAGACCCTGATCGTCATGACCTCGGTTATCCTGTCCCTGACCGGGGTGTTCCTCGGCCTGATGATCACCGTAATGCCTTTCGGGATTATCATGACCGGCATCGGGGTGATTTCCCTGGCAGGGGTTGTTGTCAATAACGCGATCGTGCTGATTGACTACATCAATCAACTGGTCAAGGAAGGGCTTGAGATCAACACCGCACTGGTACGAGCCGGAGTCATCCGTTTCCGGCCGGTTCTTCTGACTGCGGCAACCACAATTCTCGGGCTCTTGCCGATGGCAATCGGTGTCAGCTACAATTTCCGTACTCTGAACTGGGAAATTGGCGGCGAATCAGCCGACTGGTGGGGGCCGATGGCGGTAGCCGTCATCTTCGGTCTCGCCTTCGCCACGCTGCTGACCCTGGTTGTGGTGCCTGTTCTCTACTCTTTGGCCGATTCATTGCGTAACCGCCTGCAGCAGGGGGCGCGCAACCAGTCAGGATAAAGTAGATAAATTTTACAGGCCTTCGGGCTGTTTTTCAGCCGCCGATGTCATGTCTCGGAACTGGCTAAAGCGGCTCGTTTTTTTGAGTTTGACAAGGGCAGAGGCTTGAGGTAGAAGAAGTCTGGAATTCTCCTGCTGTTTAGCTTTTAACTGCCGTCGCATGGGTCTCACGGAATCTGCCCTGTCAGGCCCATATGACGTTCATTAAACCCCAGAAAGAAAGGTCTTCCGCAATGTTCGAGAATGTTCAAATTGCTCCCCCTGATCCGATTCTTGGTTTGACCGAGATGTTCAAAGCGGACCCTAATCCCGACAAGATCAATCTTTCCGTCGGCGTGTATCAGGACGCACAAGGCAAGACCCCGGTTCTCGAAACGGTAAAAGAGGCGGAAAAACGCATTCTTGAGCAGGAAAACTCCAAAGGCTACCTGCCGATGACAGGTGAGCCTGTCTACTGTGCGAAGGTCCAGGAGTTGCTGTTCGGTGAAGAGCACGAGATTATTGAACAAAAACGTGCTGCGACCGCACAGTGCCCCGGAGGAACAGGTGCCTTGCGCGTTGTCGGTGACTATCTGCATACCCTGCACCCCGATGCAAAAATCTGGTTGAGCAACCCGACCTGGGCGAACCATAACACCATCTTCGCTGCAGCCGGCCTCAAATGCGAAAAGTATGAGTATCGCGATGCTGCCAGCAATGGACTGAACTTCGACGCCATGTGTGCTTCGATAAAGACTATCCCGAAAGGGGACGTCATTCTTCTCCATGGCTGCTGCCACAACCCGACCGGAATTGATCCGACACCGGAGCAGTGGTCAATCATCGGTGATATCCTTGCGGAGCGGGGGATTCTGCCACTGGTCGATTTTGCCTATCAGGGGCTGGCCGTCGGTATCGAGGAAGACCGGGCCGGACTGCTCGAACTGGCCAAGAAAGTCAAGCAGATGTTCATCTGTTCAAGCTTCTCGAAGAACTTCGGCCTTTACCGGGAAAGAACCGGAGCCCTGACGCTGGTTGCAGATAACGCCGAGCAGGCCTCTACGGTCATGAGCCAGGTCAAGCTGCGGATCCGCTACAACTATTCGAACCCCCCGTCGCACGGTGGCCAGATCGTGGCCACCGTATTGAGTGACAGTGAACTCAAGGCCCGATGGGTAGAAGAGGTCGCTGAAATCCGTGACCGGATCAACGAAATGCGCCACCTGTTCGTCAAAACGCTCAAGGAGAAAGGGGTTGATCAGGATTTCTCCTCGATCATCGATCAGACAGGCATGTTCAGCTTCTCCGGGCTAACCAAGGAGCAGGTCGAGCAACTGCGTGAGAAATTCTCCATCTATATCGTCGGATCAGGCCGGATTAATGTTGCCGGGATGACTCGGGACAATATGGACCGTCTCTGCGAAGCGATCAAATCGGTTCTTTAGCTTGTTTTTTAGAACGACTGAAAAGCACCTGCAGCTATTTAAGCAGCAGGTGCTTTTTGTCTTGATGCCTCTTTACACATAAGAGCATGTGAAGCATGAGCAGAAGTCACTCATAGCTCCTGGCTTTTGCTCTCTATCACCATATTTTCTGCAAACAGCAGTACGTCAGGAGAAAACATGAAGCTGCGTCTCGTCCTCTTTCTGTTGATTTTATTCTGTTCCGCTGCCGCTCATGCCGGAGTGGAGGGTGTTTACGGTAAAGGCATAACCCTGACGGAAGTCACACCCGTTTCCGCCATCTACGATGCACCACAGGACTACGTCGGGAAAAAAGTTCTGATTGAAGGGATGATCATTGAGGTGTGCGCTGCACGCGGATGCTGGGTTTACCTGAGCAGCGACCGTCCGTTTGAGAAGATCCGTGTCAAGGTCACCGACGGAGAAATCGTCTTCCCGATTGCAGCTCAAGGACACTTGGCCAAAGTAGAAGGAGTGGTCCAGGAAATCCGTCGTTCCAGGGAACAGGTAATTGCCTGGCGAAAGCATCTGGCCGAGGAAAAGGGGGCGCCATTTGACCCTGCAACGGTGACCGGACCCGAAGTGACCTATCGTCTGCGCGGTCTGGGTGCCGTCATAGATTAAGGGCGGAATATAAAGGATGAACTGGCGTCACCTCAATCGAACGATACACCGTGATCTCGGTTACCTCTGCTGCGGACTGACCCTGATTTACGTTATCTCCGGTGTCGCGGTTAACCATGTCGATCGCTGGAATCCAAGTTATCGATTGACCCGGATTGAATCGAATATCGGCAGTTTGACAGGCATCACGCAAGAGAAACTGGTCCCCGAGATCATGCAGCGGGTCGGAGAAAACCGCCAGTTGAAAAACGTGTTTTCGTCGGCTCCAGGTGAAATGACTGTCTTTGTCGAAGGAAATACCATCGTGGTCAACCTGCTCAGTGGCAATACCGTTCAGGAGCGTTATCTGCCGCGCAGTTTTCTCTATGAAGTCAATTTTCTCCACTTGAACCATCCGAAAAAACTCTGGACCTGGTTTGCTGATCTTTATGCCATCGGTCTTGGTCTACTCGCTATCACCGGTCTGTTTGTCCTGCAGGGCAGGCAGGGAATAAAAGGGCGCGGTGCGGTGCTGGTTGCGGTAGGATTATCTGTCCCGCTCTTCTTCCTCTGGCTCTACCTTTGACCGTTGCGGTTTTTTGCTTGACGAGTCATAGCAACTTTTGATAAAAAACGCTCTCTCTTGGGGCGTCGCCAAGCGGTAAGGCACCGGATTTTGATTCCGGCATTCCCAGGTTCGATCCCTGGCGCCCCAGCCATTAAATTCAGGAGGTTCATCCTCTTTTTTATATTCTGATGTCATCCTGAGGGATGACAGTAAAAGGATGGAGCGAGGCTTCATCCTTTTTCGTTTTGACGATCAATCCAATCCACTGAAAAGGATTATGAGATATGTCAGACATCGAAAAGCCCCTCGATCCAATCGCCTACCAGTTCTGGACACCGGAACCGAAAACCATGGTCAAGGTCGGTCCGGATGACGTCAGTGTTTTTCTGCCACAGATTCCATTGCCGCTTTACCAGCTCGAGTTACAGGACGGGGAAAAACCCAGCGATAAAGAGATTGGCGTCGGTCTTTACAATTATCTCCGCCGCTTCCCCGATTGCACCTTTAACAGCGCGTATGCCAAGCTGCTAAAAGATGCTTATCCCTACTATGTCTCCGACCTGGGGTCCCAAATTATCATGCTGGAAGCCAAAGAGGTTGATCCTCCTTATGTCCGGCGCAAGATCAATTACATGAAAATTCTGGCACTGCTGGAAAATGAAAATCCCGGTTTGTTGATGAGAATCGGCATTGCTTACTTTGAGCTGGCCTTGACCTACAGTGAACTTATTCATGTCCGGCGTGAGTTGATGAATGCGGTTTCCTGGCTGAAAAAATCCCTGCTACGGGTTCCCAATGACCTGACAGTGCTTAACTATCTTGGTCAAGCCTGTTATCTTTTAGGAGACTACTCTGCGGTTAAACGCTACTGGCAAGGCGTTATCGATCATTTGCCTGACGGGGAGGCTCGCCAGACCCTGCAGCAGAGACTTGATAAAATTGCCGCAGATGAACTGCCGCCGCAGCCACTGGTTGATGATTTTGAAGCGATCGGTGTGGCGATGGAGCACTATCACCTTAAGGAATTTGACCAGGCTGCACTGATAATGGACCGGCTGGAGGAGGAGGGGACAATCCCGCGGGAAATGCCCTCTCCCGAATTCTTTTATTTTCTTGGGCTCTGTCGTGAGAAGACAGCCGAGTCGGCCGGAGCATTTGAAGCGTACAATAAGGCCCTGGAGATCGAACCTGAGCACGAGGTGGCAGCCCAGGGCCGTGAGCGGATTCTTGACAGAAAGGAAGGCTGAATATGGAACCTGTCCGTTTTGCCGATATTCTGTTTATTTTACTGGCCTGCCTGGTGACGTTCGGGATTCTGATGCTGACCAACCGCAAACGGACCGACCGGAAAGAAGACACATCAAAAGAAACAGTCTCCTCGGAGGAACAGGACCTGAACGTAAAATCTCAGGCTGATGGAGACAAAAACTGACACATTGTTTGTGTACCTGGGCCCGCTTCGGCGGGCCTTTTTTGTGTATCTACGGATGAATTGAACAAAAATCGGTTAGGATGTTCAGTATGCTGTATGACCTAAGCAATCTGCGACGATACCTGAAAGATAATCCGCATCTCACCGAGCTCACCTTGGCGGCTGCGGAGGCGGGGATGTCCTGCTGGCTGGTCGGTGGCGCCCTGCGGGATATTCTTCTCGGGCGAACAGTGACCGATATTGACATTGCCACTGTTGGCGATCCGACGTCCTTGGCGCGGCAGTGGTCAAAACGGCAGGGTGGGAACTGGTTCTGGCTCGACAAGGAAAGACTGCAGAGTCGAGTGATGCTGGGTTCTGGCAAGTTCCATTTCTATTTTGATTTTGCGCCGCTTCGCGCAGCGTCGATTGATCAGGACCTTCACTTGAGAGATTTTTCAATCAACGCGCTCGCCTTGCCGCTTATCACTCCCCTTATCGAACAAACCTTGCTTGACCCGATGCTCGGTCTGCAGGATCTGCA
>PKUD01000138.1 GCA_002869695.1 Desulfuromonas sp.
GGAAGAAACCCTGGTTGTAGAAATCGACCTGGAACGCAGCGAACAGGTCCGACGCATCTGGCCGTTTCTGCGCGACCGGAGAATCGACAGCTACCAGGGGTTGTTGGAGCGATTCAGGGATTAAGAGAATTTCAACCTCTCAGCACGGGGCTGACGTCGAATTTAAACAGATAGTCTCTGTCCGCGATGCAGACAAAAAAAGAGGCAGGCCATCCGGCCTGCCTCTTTTGCTTCTTTCGGCTGTGATCGCTCAGAGTCCGGCGCGGGACTTGAGCGACTCGATCCGATCGGTCACTTCCCATTTAAACTCGGGAAGCTCACGACCGAAGTGACCGTATGCAGCAGTTTTTTTGTAGATGGGTCGCAGCAGGTCAAGCTGTTCGATGATCGCCGCCGGGCGCATGTCGAACTCCTGCCGGGCCACCTCCGCGATCCGGTCAGACGGGATCTTTCCGGTGCCAAAGGTATTGATCATCACCGAGACCGGCTCGGCGACACCGATCGCATAGGCCAACTGCACCTCGCACTTGTCGGCCAGGCCAGCGGCGACGATGTTCTTCGCAACATAACGGGCCATGTAGGAGGCGCTGCGGTCGACTTTTGAAGGATCCTTGCCGCTGAAGGCACCACCGCCGTGCGACCCCTGTCCACCGTAGGTATCGACAATGATTTTGCGCCCGGTCAAGCCACAATCGCCCATCGGCCCGCCTACCACAAAACGGCCGGTCGGATTGATCAGATACCGGGTCTTGTCATCCAGCAGATGGGTCGGCAGGACCGGTTTGACCACCGATTCGATAATCGCCTCCTGGATCTGCGCGTGGGTCACGTCGGGGGTATGCTGGGACGAGACGACCACGGTATCGATCCGCACCGGCTTGTCGCCCACATACTGTATCGACACCTGGGACTTGCTGTCGGGACGCAGAAAATCGACCGTTCCGTTTTTGCGCACTTCCGCCAGTTTCTGGGTCAGCTTGTGGGCAAAGGTAATCGGCATCGGCATCAGTTCAGGCGTTTCATTACAGGCATAGCCGAACATCAGGCCCTGGTCACCGGCACCCTGTTCCTTGAACAGCCCCTCACCGGCGGTGACCCCCTGAGAGATATCGGGCGACTGCTGGTCGATCGTCGTCAAGACGGCACAGGTCTCGTAGTCGAAGCCCATTGCCGAATCATTGTAACCGATCTCCTTGATCGTCTGGCGGACGATGGTCGGCAGGTCGGCATAGGCAGTGGTCGTGATCTCGCCGGCGATCATCGCCATCCCCGTCGTCACCAGGGTTTCACAGGCGACCCGGGCATTCTTGTCTTCCGCCAGGATCGCATCGAGAACAGCATCGGAAATCTGATCGGCAACCTTGTCCGGGTGTCCTTCACTTACAGACTCTGAAGTAAACAGAAAGTCGGTCATAGCCATTGGTTTTATTCCTTCCTTGGCTCAATATGTGGAAAAGAGTGGCATTGTAGATGAAATACTGAAACCCTGTCAACGCTGGTATTTATATCATTGCCAGGTCAAAAATATCCGGCAGCAAGGTACGCATCTCCTGTTCGATACAGGCGGCAATCTCTTTGCCGGTCGGCAGCAGCATCAACCGTTCCAGCAAGACTTCTCCATCCTGTCTTCGCAACTGGCGGATAACCTGTTTGACCCGGGGCACGCAGGATGGATTCATCGACAGCTCGTTGAACCCTAGACCGAGCAGGACCAGGGCATAAAGGGGCTCTGCTGCCATCTCCCCGCAGATACTGATATCGATATCGGCATCGCGGGCGGCGTCGCAGGCGGCCTTGAGCGCCCTCAGAATAGCCGGATGCATCGGTTCGTAAAGATAGGCAACATGCTCATTGCCCCGATCTACAGCCAGGCAGTACTGGATCAGGTCGTTGGTGCCGATGGAAAAATAGTCGACCTCTCTGGCCAGTAACGGCGCGATCAGGATCGCAGAAGGTGTCTCGACCATGATCCCGATCGGAATGTTTTCCGCAAAGGGAACCCCCTCCCGGCTGAGGTCCTCCTGGACCTGGTGGAGCAGTTTCTTGCAGGCTCTGATCTCGGCGACACCGCTAATCATCGGTAACATGATTCGAACATTCCCGTGGATCGATGCCCGTAAAATCGCCCGCAGCTGCGTCTTGAAAAGTTCGACCTCCTTCAGCGAAAAACGGATCGCCCGCAGTCCCATGGCCGGATTCACTTCACTCTCCACGCACATGTCGGAAACAACCTTGTCCCCCCCCAGATCCAGAGTTCTTATGGTGACCGAATGGGGTGCCATCTCTTTCAGCATCTGCCCATAAGCAGCGGCCTGCTCCTCTTCGCAGGGCGGAGATTCCCGGTTCATGTAGAGGAATTCGGTGCGGTACAGGCCGACCCCTTCAACACCATACTTAAGGGCGGCCTGAACCTCTGAGGTCGCTTCCAGGTTGCCACGCAGGGTGACGGTAAAATGATCGCGGGTCCGGGCGGGCAGTTCACGGTTACCGAGCAGGTCCCGCTCACGGTATTCAAAGGTCTGTTTGCGCTGCAGGTATTCCTTGAAGGTCTCAGCAGAAGGGTTGAGAATGACGACGCCGGTGGTGCCATCGATGATCGCCGGAGTGCGATTCTCGGCGATCGCGGTCACCGTCTCAAGGCCAACCACAGCAGGGATCTCGAGGGAGCGGGCCAGGATTGCGGTATGCGAGGTGCGACCGCCGCTGTCGGTGATAAAACCGAGCACATTCTCTTTGTCGATCTGCATCGTATCAGCAGGTGACAGGTCATGGGCAGCAAGCAGGGAGCGCTTGCCGATCTCACCGAGATCGCGATCATACTCACCGGCCAGGATCCGCTGCAGCCGATCACCGATGGCATCGACATCGGAACGGCGTTCTCGCAGATATTCGTCCTCGATGCTGTCAAACATCTGGCGTAGCTTGGTCAGGGTCCTCTTCAGCGCGCCCTCGGCATTGATCTGCTTTTTGATTTCGGCGATGGTCTGCTGCACCAGCAGATTATCCTCCAGAATCAGCAGGTGGGTATCGAGAATATAGAGGTGTTCGCGCAGATGTGGCTTACTGGAGACGTTCTCCTTGACCTGGCGCAACTGGACCTTGGCCTGCTCCAGGGCAAGAGTAAAGCGCTCGATTTCCTCTTCGACTTCGAAGTCCTCGATCTGCCACTCCATGACCCGGGCCTGGCGACTGAGCAGACAGATTTCACCGATCGCAATCCCCGGCGAAACACCGATCCCTACCAGGTAGGTATCCTGAGCAATTTCAGTCTTCCCCAAAACCATCCTCGATCAATGCGGCGATTGACTGCATCGCCTGCTCTTCATCTGTCCCGTCAACAGCAACAGAAATAACCGTCCCCTGCGGCGCGGCAAGTAACAGAATCCCCATGATACTTTTTCCGTTCACCTCAACATCCTCTTTGAACAGGGTCACTTCAGCGGAGTACTGATTGGCCGTCTGGACAAACTGAGCCGCTGCGCGTGCATGCAGCCCCAACCGGTTGATTATGGTAAAATCCCTCCTCAGCATTCCCTTTTTTCCTTCCTATATGCTACAGCCAAGCCGTCGGCTCAAAACCGAACAGGCTGAGACAGATGATGATTGCGGTTGTCAGCAAAACCAGCAGCAGAGTTGATATCCCCCTGCGCGCGCACAGCGCTAGTATTAACACCAGGGGGATAGCCAGGAACCCGAGGCCTTTGGGAATCTGTTCGGCCTGCAACTGCTGAAACACCAGAAACGCGCTGACCCCACCAAGCAGAACGACAGCGGTCTCCTTGATGCGAATGGCCCAGTCGGGCAGGCGATGCTGCTGAAGAAATTCCAACGAGCGGATACCGTTGCGATAACCATAAATAAAACCGAAAATCCGAAACCAGAACGGCAACAGATTGAACAACAGCAGGAAAATCAGCGGCGCCAGGATAATTCCTTTGACTGCAAACAATATTGCAATACCGGCAGTCAGGGGCCTCAAGCCGCCCCAGAACATAGCATCACCGACCGCTGCGTAGGGCGCAGCAACCATCTCCTTGAAGTCCTGAATATTGACCGCCTGTTCCTCATTGCGACTGCGCCGCTGCTCCATCTCCAGCACCGCTCCGGCCACCGAAGGCGCGAGGAAGGGATGGGTATTGAAGTATCCGGCATGCTCACGACAGACCTGCTGCAGTTGCTCGTCGCGATAGAGCTTCTGCAGTGCCGGATAAAGGGCAAAAAAGAAACCGAGCCCCTGCAGTCGCTCAAAATTCCAGCTGCCCTGCAGCAGAAACAGGCGTAACCAGACCCGCAGACGGATCAAGGGACTAAGGTTCATCATCACACCAGCCACATGAGCAGGAACGCCATACCGAAAGACGCGCTGAACAGGGTTAAGGAACGATTGACGTTGATCGTGCCAATAACTACCGCAATGCCAACCACGGGCAGCGCAAGCCGGATCCATTCAGCCGAGTGCTCCAAACCGGAGAGCAGCACCGGCGCCAGCAACGGAACCAGCAGAACCCCTCCGCCAACAATGACGGCATAAGTTCCCAGGGCCGCCATGGAAAACTTGGCAATCCCGCTGAGGTGGTATAATTCTGCGGCGGAAAGGTTTCCTGCTTCGAGCGCAGCTTCAGCGCGTTCCATGGTCCGGCGGTTCCGGGTCCGGGCGAACCGATCAAAAAACTGACCGAATTTGCCGAACGGAATAGCCACCAGCAGGCAGAGCAGGATGAATTCAATTCCCTCGAGCCCGAGCAGTTTCCCCAGAGCAACGGAAAGGACGGTTCCAGCGATCGCCACCTGGGTATCGTCCGGAGGAACAGCCGCCCCGACCGGAAGCCGGGCCAGCCAGAGCAACTCGATCATCAGGCCAACCTGCAAACCGACCTCGATATCGCCCAGCAACCAACCTGCCAGGGGGGCTGCGACGATCGGCCTGGAGATCATGATCTGCAGAACGGCTACCCGGTCGAGCCCGCAGACCAGCGCGACCAGGGCTCCCAATATCAGGTCGACAACTAACACGCTCCACCCTTCTTGTGTGGGATCAGTTTCCTCCAGGGTCGCGCCGAATCCGCCGGGATACAGCGCGCCGAAATTTTAACCCCCGCCTCTTCCAGAGACTGCAGATTGCCGATATCTTCCGAGCCGAGAAACAGGGTACAGCTGAGCCTCTGCTTCCCTGCCCCGGCATGCAGGTTGCCCAGGTTCAGTTCGGAGAACAGCAGCCCATGGCGGTAGGCCGCCAATGCGTCCTCGGTTGTCGCGAACAGCAGCAAAACTTTGCGTTGCTGCAACGCGCCACTGGCAAAGACCTCGGCGATCTCCTCTATTGTTCCTATCTCCACCAGCACCCGGCTCGGCACCGACGCTTCCATCATCAGCTTTTTCAGCGGGTTCGCTTTCACCGCGGCATTGGCGACAACAATGCAATCCGCGTGGGTGTAGGGGACCCAAGCCTCCAGAACCTGGCCATGAATCAGGCGGGTATCTATGCGCGTCAGTACGATACTCATCCGGTGTCTCTTCAGGACGGAGTGATTCCATCGCCCGCACCCTTGAGCAGTTCGGCCGGGCGCATGATATTCTGCTGTCCATAGTCTTTCAGCAGAGCGGCCAGTTCGTCAAGGTTGTGCGTCAAGCGAGCGCTGGAAAATTTCAGAATCATCGGCAGGTTGACTCCTGTGAGGATCTCTATCTTGCCCTCTTCCAGAAATTCCACACCGATATTGGTTGGCGTGCCACCGAACATGTCGGTCATAATCAGGACACCGGCCCCATCGGAGCCGATCCGCTCAAGCACCTCTTCGAGAAGTTCCCTGGCACCAGCCACGTCAAAACTCCGATCGATGCTGATCGCCTCGGCTTTCGGAATCGCTCCGATGATCATTTCAGCGGCCCGCAGATACTCCTCTGCCAGGCCGGAATGAGTGATGACAACAAGTCCGATCATTGGCTCAACCCTTGGCGATATCCCGATGACTGACCTGCAGGGTCACGTCCTGAGCGGGAAAATTCTGGTGCAGACTTTCAACAATCGACACGCTGCGATGGCGCCCCCCGGTACAACCGATCGCAATGGTTAAATAACTCTTCCCTTCGGCCCGGTACAACGGCAGCAAAAACTCGAGCAGCCGGTGCAGGTGCTGGAGGAATTCCTGGCAGTTCGGCTGTTTCAGGACATAGTCCCGCAAGCTCTGATCCTGTCCTGTCAAGGGGCGCAACTCTTCAATGTAATGAGGATTCGGCAAGAATCTGACATCGAAAACAAGGTCTGCGTCCGACGGTACCCCGTAGCGATAACCGAACGATTCAAGCTGGACAATCAGCGCCGAATCAACCATCCCCTCACAAACGATTTTTTTAAATTTTTCGCCCAACTGGCGCGGGGTCAGGCCGCTGCTGTCGATAATGAGCGAGGCATCGGCACGCACCTGCTGCAGCAGATCCCGTTCCTTTTCGATACCGATCTGGATCCGGTTGCCGACAGACAGCGGATGGGAGCGCCGGGTTTCCGAATAACGCCGCAGAATAACTTCGTCAGCCGCATCAAAAAATGTGACTTCCGGCTGGTAGCCTGCCTTCCGGACCCTTTCGATCACATCTTTGTATTCCGCCAGGAATTCACGATTTCGCACATCGACAACGACGGCGATCCCAACGGCTGCCCATTGTGACTGCTTGGCCAGATCGAGCAGCAGTGGCAGCAGAATCAGCGGGAGATTGTCGACGACAAAAAAGCCCTGGTCCTCAAGAGCGCGGGCCGCGGTACTCTTCCCCGATCCGGAGAGTCCGGTGATGATGCAGACCCGTTGACTACTCATTCCAGATTTTCTCCGATGATGGTATGCGCATGCAACCGAGCGGTCTCCGCCATCCTTTTCTCCAGCAGGTACTGAAATTCCTGGGCGCTGTGGTAGCCCATCTCTTTCAGCAACTGGTTCCGCGCGGCGACCTCGACGATGGTGCTGATGTTGCGTCCCGGTCGCACCGGAATTCGCATCAGGGGCAGTTCAACCCCGTGCAGGTTATAGCGGACTTCTTCAAGCCCCAGCCGGTCATACTCCTTGCCCTCCTCCCATTCAACCAGCTCCAGGACCAGGTCGATTTTTTTACGCTCGCGGATGGCTGCAACGCCGAACAGGTGCTTGATATTAATAATCCCAAGACCTCGAATTTCCATATGATAATGAAGCAGATCCATCCCCTCGCCGAAAACCACCGAGGGCAGTTTGAAGCGGACCTTGATCACGTCATCCGCGACCAGACGATATCCGCGCAGGATAAGGTCCAGCGCACATTCGCTCTTGCCGATGCCGCTTTTGCCCTGCAACAGCACACCGACGCCAAGCACGTCCAGCAGAACGCCGTGCAGGGTTGATGTCGGCAACAGGCGTTCTTCCAGAAAGCGGGTAATCAGTGAGATAAAGGTTGAGCTGAGATGTGAGGTGCGAAGCAGAGGAACATTACAGCTGTCAGCCATCTCCACAAGATATTTCGGCGCTGACTGACTTTTGGTAATGATGAAGCAGGAAAGATCGAGCTGGCAGAGCGTGTGCAAATGCTCAATCGCCTTGTCTGCAGGCAGTTGCTCAAGAAAAGAGAGTTCCGTCGATCCGAGAACCTGGACCCGATCGGGATGCAGGTTGGTGGTATAGCCGGTCAGAGCGAGTCCCGGCTTCTGAATCCGTGGCACACGAACAAGATTCTGGAGCCCCCCGCCACCGGCCAGCAGCTCCAGGTCCAGACCGGCTTCCTTTTCCTCGAGAATTTCCTGAATCGTCAGTTCGGCCATAAATCAAGCACTTCCCTCAGCGAGAAACCGAGACCGAAACAGAACAGCAGCTGTTCTCGAGCATCGGCGACAGAGTTGATGATGACACGTCTTGGGAGAGACGGAAATTTCAGGCCTGATCCTCTTCATCGAGGATGATCTGATAGAGGTCCTTCTGGCTGTCGGCGTCAAGCAGCTTCTGACGGACCGCAGAGTCCTTGAGCAGCTTGGAGATCCGCGCCAGGGTTTTCAGGTGGACTCCCACCGACTCCTCCGGTGCAATCAGCAGAAAAAACAGGTGCGCCGGCTTGCCATCCATCGAGTCAAAATCGACCCCGGCCCGACTGCGGCCGAAAGCAAGCATCAGTTCCGGAATTCCCTTCAACTTGCCGTGCGGGATCGCCACCCCGTCACCAATCCCGGTACTGCCCAACCGCTCACGTTCCTGCAGAACCTGGATTACCTCATCGCGCTGCAATGACTCATCACAGGCGATCAGCGCATCGGTCAACTCCGCCAGGACCTTCCCCTTGTCACGTGACTGCAGATCAGCCACGACCGCTTCAGGACTCAACAATTCAGAAATTTTCATGTGCCACTTTCTCGATGATTGGGGGATAGCGGGCGCCCCGGGCCGGGGCACCCCGCCAGTCACTATTATCAGCTTCCCTGGGGAACTATTAGACCATAATTTCCGTCTTTGCGACGATAGACTACGTTCATCTCTTCGGAGCGATCATCGGTGAAAACGAGAAAATCCTTATCCAGCAGATCCATCTGCATCACCGCTTCCTCAACCGACATCGGCTTGACGGAAAAGGAGTGGCTGCGGATGATTTCCGGCTCCTGACTCCCTTCATCGACGCTTGGCGCCGCGATAACACTCTTTTCTACATTACGTTGGCCACTGCTCTGACTTTTATGCTTTTTCAGTTTTTCCTTGTAGCGCTTGAGCTGACGTTCGATTTTATCCACCATCAGATCGATAGCAGCGTACATGTCACTGGTCTCTTCGACGCTCTTCATGGTCAGCCCTTTGGCAACCATGGTCACTTCCGCCCGGTGAACGATCTTCTGAACAGAGAGGACAACTTGGGCGTCGATCGGCTCCTCTATATACTTTTTAACACGAGCAAGTTTCTCCTCCACATAGCTACGGACCGGATCACTGCTTTCCATGTGACGAAAGGTAACTGCTATTTGCATAGATAAACCTCCTATAGTGCTGCCCCGAACGGGGGACTAGGGTCTTGATCAAGTATAGCGCAAATCGGCGTAGCCCTCACTGAAAGAGGTTGAATCGAGGATCAGAACAAGCGCTTTCGTTCTGTTGAAGAACCGATTCCGAGCATCTCACGATACTTGGTCACCGTCCGCCGCGCGATCTTGATGTCCTGTTCAGCCAGCAGGGTGACGATCTTCTGATCGGAATAGGGTTTTTTCGTATTCTCCTGAGCGATGATATCTCTGATCTTGCTTTTAACGCTTTCCGAGGCGACAGAATCACCAAAAGCAGTACTGATACCGCTGTTGAAAAAGAATTTCAACTCAAAAAGGCCCTGCGGGGTCTGCACATATTTGTTGGTTGTCACCCGACTGACCGTCGATTCGTGCATTTCGATATCTTCAGCAACGTCCCTGAGAACCAGGGGCTTAAGGTACTCGATACCGTAATCGAAAAAATCACGCTGAAACTTGACGATACTGGTGGTGACCTTGAAGATCGTGCGCTGGCGCTGATGGATACTTTTGATCAGCCAGACTGCACTCCGCATCTTTTCCTGGATATATTCCCCGGCCTGTTTGTCTACGGAATCGGTGTTGGACAGGGCATTACGATAAAAAGAGTTGATCCGCAGATTGGGCAGGCCTTCATCATTGAGCATGACGACATATTCATCACCGACCTTGCGCACAAAAATATCAGGCGTGATGTATTGAATCTCTTCCTGATTATACGCCCTGCCGGGGCGCGGATCGAGATCGGAGATCAGTTTGGATGCAACCAGAACCTCATCCAGTGAGATTTTCAGCGCTTTGGCGATCACCGAATACTTGCGCCCTTCGAGATCATCGATATGATCACGCAGGATGATTGCCGCCAGGGAATCCCCCAGGTCAAGGCGTTCCAGTTGCAGCAGCAGACACTCCTGCAGGTTGTAACAGGCCACTCCGGCAGGATCATACTGTCGGACCAGTTGCAGGGCCTCTTCCACGACTTCGGCCGGCATCTGCGACCCCTCGGCGAGCTCTTCACGGCTGGAGTGAAGATATCCATCTTCATCCAGATTGCCGATGATTTCGGCCGCCGCCAGCCGGACATCCCCTTTCACCGAAGAGAGGCTCAGCTGCCAGTTCAAGTGATCAAGCAGGGTGCTTTTCTTGGTCAGCAGGCTTTCATAGGAAGGACGTTCTTCAGAATCTTCGTAGACATCAGTCGTTCCGCTGCTGAGGCTGTACCCATCGAGGTAGGTCTGCCAATCGATGTCGTTCATCCCCTCGGTTTCACCCTTGACTTCCTGGTGGGTCTCGTCCGTGGCCGATTGAAGATCCTCCCCATCACCAGTCAACTTCTGTTCTTCACTGGTCTCCCGAGGATCAAGACCCTCCTCGAGCATGGGATTCTCTTCCAGCTCCTGGGTAACAACATCGACCAGTTCCATCCGGCCCAGTTGCAGCAGCTTAATCGCCTGCTGCAGCTGCGGTGTCATCACCAGCTGCTGGCTTAACTTGACTTGTAAGCGAAGATCGAGGGCCATATATCCTTCTACGTTAAGGCGTTTTTTTCATGATTCTAACACTGACGAGTCCCAGGAGTGAATAGCGGATCACTCTGCCGGATCCCATCGTACCAGCTAACTGCTAAAGCCTGAACTTTTCTCCAAGATAAATTTCCCGTGCTTTCGGACTTTCGGCTATCTGCTCCGGGGTCCCGTATTCAAGCACTTCCCCCCGGTTGAGAATATAGGCCTGGTCACAGACCCCGAGGGTCTCGCGCACGTTATGATCGGAGATCAGAACCCCTATCCCGCGCTGCCGGAGGTCCTTGATAATGTTTTGGATATCGATCACGGCGATCGGATCAATCCCGGCAAAAGGCTCATCCAGCAGTAAAAAGGCTGGCTCCAGCACCAGTGAACGGGCAATTTCCACCCTGCGCCGCTCCCCTCCGGACAAGGCGTAGCCTTTCGAATCCCGGATATGTTCAATCCGGAAATCCTTGAGCAAACGTTCGAGTCGCTGCTGCCTCTCACCACTGGAGAGCTGGAGCGTTTCCAGAATGGCCAGCAGGTTTTCCGCCACTGACATTTTCCGGAACACCGATGCCTCCTGGGGGAGATAAGAGATTCCCGCCTTGGCGCGACGATACATCGGCAGGTCGGTCAATTCCATCTCGTCAAGGAACACATGACCTTGATCAGGAGATGCGAGGCCTACAACCATATAAAAGCTGGTGGTTTTACCGGCCCCGTTGGGCCCCAGCAGGCCGATGACCTCTCCCGACCTGACCTCCAGATCAACGCCGGTGACGACCGGACGGCCGGAGTAGCTTTTATGCAGTCCTGTGGCCCGCAGCTGTCGACTCACGCTAGTTCTGCTCCTGCTCCGGGAAGAAAACTGCCCGCACCCTGCCATCTTCTTTACTTTTGACCAGGCTCCGGTTCTCTTTGAGGTAAAGAATGATCTCATCCCCCGTGACCAGGTTCTGTCCCTGACGGACACTCGCCTCCCCGGTCAGAACAAGCGTCTCTTCCAACTGATTGAACCGGGCCTCGCGGGCGGTACCAACGCGATCCAGCTGAACCACGCGGACCCCGCCTGACGCCTCAATCCTCTCCACCTGCTGGGTTTTGCTGTCCCGGTAGAGGGTCAGTTTCTCCGCATGGATGGTCATATCGTCCCGCTTTACAACGACCTGCCCGCTGAAGATGGCGGTCCCGGCCTTGTCATCGACATCCAGTCGTTCGGCACTGACGTCGATCGGAGCGCTTGAGGCCCGGTCGGTGTCAAGCACCGCCCCCCAGACCGGCAAGATACCGGTTATAACCAGCAACAAGGCAGATATCAAGCGGATCATCTGTTCAGCGACCTTTCCTCCAAAGCGACCGGCAAGCGCGCTTCAACATCCTGCAGAACACTCATTCGACCCGTCTGCAGGTCAAGGCGCAACCCCTTACCTGTCAAGTCCAACTGGGGTGATTGCAGGCGTACCCGGCTTTCACTGGTGACCAGGCGGGTCGCCTGTTCATAACGAATCCGCTCCGCAGAAAAACGTTCTCCGAGATCGGTCATGATTTCCACATCACCCCATATCTCAACAGTCTTGTTCTGCTGATCGAACAGGCCCTCCCTGGCAGCCAGCTTCACCTCAGCATATCGCCCGGTCTGCCAGAACACCATCTTCACGTTCTGCAGACTGATCAGTCCTTCTTCCCGTTGCACGGCGGCAGAATCGGCATCCAGAACCCAGCTGCGCCGCCCCCCCTCGGTCTGTGTGTAATGGATTTTTTCCAGCGCCAGATCAACCTGCTGGGGCAGCAGGTCAAGAATCTCTTCCGCGCCCTTCCCCGGCAGGTTCCGGAGCAGGCTCACGACCAGGGCCGCGATCGACAGCAGGATAAGCAGTGCCAGCAGGTTGCGCAGGCTCATTCATACCTTTCCGGATCGGCAGGATCTCACGGGCAATACGGAAAATATTTTATTCATCAACAAAATAACGGTCCGTCACCTGCTCCCAGCGGCCAGTTCCACGGATCAGCAGGTCGCAGATTTCGCGAACCGCGCCACGGCCTCCTGGCAGTCGGGTGACATAATCAACCACCGGCAGAACCTCGGGGTGCGCATCGCAAACAGTGGCGCTGAAGCCGACCCTGCGCAGCAGCGGCAGATCAACCAGGTCATCCCCGACGTAAGCCACCTGCTCATCGCGCAAACCGGTGTGCTGCAGAATCTCTAGATAGGGATCCAGTTTCCGCAGGGCTCCCTGGTAAAGAATATCGATGCCGAGTTCCGCAGCCCGCCGGGCCACCAGATCAGACTGACGGCCGGTGATAATCCCGACCTCGATTCCGGCCCGCTGCAGCAGTTTCAGTCCATGGCCGTCTTTGACATCGAAGGACTTCAGTTCGTTGCCCTGATTGTCATAGGTAATGCGTCCATCGGTGAGGACGCCATCGACATCGAGCAAGAGGAGTTTAATCCCGGTCAGCTTGTCTTCCATCAGACCACACCAGCTTTCAGCAGGTCGTGAAGGTGAACCACGCCGACCGGAACCTGACTGGTCTCTTCATCAAAGACAAACAACGAGGTGATCGAGTGGGTCTCCATGATCTGCAGTGCTTTGGCTGCCAGATTGCGCCGCAGTATCCGTTTCGGCGATCGGCTCATCACCTCTTCAATCGGCTGCTGCAGGGTATCCAGTCCCTTTTCCATCACCCGGCGCAGGTCACCGTCGGTAAACACTCCGACCAGGCAGCTCTGCTGGTCCACCACACCGGTCACCCCCAGTTTTTTACTGGTGATCTCGAACAAGGCATCACGCAGCAGGGTTTCGGGGTGCACCAGGGGAACAGTGTCGCCACTGTGCATCAGGTCCTCCACCCGCAACAGCAGTTTCTTGCCGAGCGCTCCCCCCGGATGGAACAGGGCGAAATCCTCCGCCCGAAAGCCGCGCTCCTCCAGCAGCACGACCGCCAGGGCGTCACCCATGGCCAGGGTTGCCGTGGTGCTGGCCGTCGGTGCAAGACCGAGCGGACAGGCCTCTTCGGCGACACTGATATCGAGATGCACATCCCCGGCCTGGGCCAGGGTACTTTGTGGATTTCCGGACATGGCGATCAACGGCAGCCCCATCCGCTTGATCACTGGCAGAATCCTGCAGATCTCTTCGGTCTCTCCGGAGTTGGAGATGGCGATCACCAGGTCTCCCCGGGTCATCATCCCCAGATCCCCATGAATTCCTTCTGCCGGGTGCAGAAACAGGGCTGGAGTGCCGGTTGAGGCCATGGTCGCGGCAATCTTCTGACAGATCAGTCCCGACTTCCCCATGCCGGTCACGACAACCCGTCCTGCGCAGGCAAGGATCAGTTCCACCGCCCGGGTAAATGCCCCATCGATGCGCGACTGCAGCGTCAGCACCGCATCCGCTTCGATCTGCAACACCTTTCTGGCAGTTTCAATCATGGGTTTGCCTCACCGGTCGGCCATTGTTTCCTGATCGCATCAATGGCCAGGATCTGTTCGAGCATCGGTCGCAATTGAACAAGCGGCAGCGAATTGGCGCCGTCGCAGAGCGCCCGCTCAGGATTTTCATGGACTTCCCAGAACAGCCCGTCGATACCGGTTGCAGCCGCTGCCCGGGAGAGAGCCCCAACATACTGCCGTTGTCCCGCGGAAGCCGCCCCCGCACCGCCCGGCAACTGTACCGAGTGGGTCGCATCAAAGATCACCGGGTAGCCGGTATCACGCATAATCACCAGCGAGCGCATATCGGTCACCAGATTGTTATAACCGAAGGACACTCCCCGCTCGGTCAGCAGGATCGCGTCATTGCCGGTCGAGGCAATCTTGTTGATTCCATGCTCAATGTCCCAGGGTGCCAGGAACTGACCTTTTTTCAGGTTGACCGGCTTGCCGGTCAACCCTGCGGCCACCAGCAGATCGGTCTGGCGGCAGAGAAATGCCGGAATCTGCAGCATATCAAGGACATCAGCGGCGGAAGTCACCTGGGTGACATCGTGCACATCAGACACCACCGGCAGTTCCAGCTCATCCTTGACCCGCTGCAGAATGCGCAGGCCTTCTTCCTGGCCGGGACCGCGAAACGAGGAGACCGAGGTGCGGTTCGCCTTATCGTAGGACGCCTTGAAGACCAGTCCGATCCCCAGCTCTTGCGCGAGCTCTTTCAGGAACTCGGCAATACGCAGGGTCAGGTCCTCATTTTCAATGGCACAGGGCCCGGCGATCAAATTCAGTGGCCCGGAACCGCCAAAACGGACTGGACCGACAGCAACACTCCTCATCTAATCCTCTTGGCTCTTTTTCAGGCAGGCGCCGACAAACGATTCGAACAACGGATGCGGAGCCATCGGCCGGGAGCGGAATTCCGGGTGCGACTGGCAGCCGAGGAACCAGGGATGGTCAGCAAGTTCGACAATCTCCACCAGGTCGGCTTCGGGGTACACCCCGGAGATCACCAGGCCCGCCTCAGCCAGTTGTTCGCGGTAAACGTTATTGAATTCATAGCGGTGCCGGTGCCGATCTTCCACGTTCGGCTGACCAAAAATCCGCCGCGCCAGGGAATTTTCCTTCAACGTGCAGGGATAGGAGCCGAGGCGCATGGTCCCACCTTTCTTACTGACTCCTTTCTGGCTTTCCATCAGGTCGACCACGGCGTGCTCGGCCTGCGCGTTAAATTCCCGCGAATAGGCGTTGTCGATACCACAGACATGGCGGGCGAATTCAACCACGGCCATCTGCATCCCGAGGCAGATGCCGAAAAAAGGAACCTTGTTTTCACGTGCGTAGCGGATCGCCTCGATCTTCCCCTCGCTGCCCCGCTCACCGAATCCGCCGGGAACGAGAATTCCGTCGACATCCGCGAAAGTACCATTGACGCCGTGTCGTTCGATCGACTCGGAATCGACATACTTCAGATTGACCCGGCAATCGTTGGCGATGCCGCCATGGGTCAACGCTTCGGAAAGCGATTTGTAGCTTTCGGTCAAGCCCACATACTTACCAACAATGGCAATTCTCACCTCGTCCGATGGTTCTTTGACCCGCTTGACGATCCGTTGCCATTCCCCCAGGTCAGGTGTTTTGGTCCAGATGTTCAGATAGTCGACAATCCGCTCATCCAGCCCCTGCTCATGAAAAACGACCGGAACCTCGTAGATCGATTGTACATCACGGGCGGTAATGACCGCTTCTTCGGCAACGTTGCAGAACAGGGCAATCTTCGCCTTCATATCGTGCGGAATCTCGCGATCACAGCGGCAGAGCAGAATATCGGGCTGAATACCGATCTCGCGCAACTCCTTGACGCTGTGCTGGGTCGGCTTGGTTTTCAATTCCCCGGCGGCAGAAAGATAAGGGACCAGGGTCAGGTGCAGATAGAGGACATTGTCCCGCCCGCGATCTGAACGGAACTGACGGATCGCTTCCAGAAAAGGGAGTGATTCGATATCACCAACGGTGCCGCCGATCTCGACAATCGCGATGTCGACACCCTTGGCATTCGCAAGGATTTTTTCCTTGATTTCATTGGTAATGTGGGGAATGACCTGAACCGTCCCACCCAGGTAATCGCCACGTCGTTCCTTACGGATGACCGTATCGTAAACCTGTCCGGTGGTGAAATTGGATTTGCGGGTCAGCCTGGAGGATGTGTACCGTTCGTAATGTCCGAGGTCCAGATCGGTTTCAGCCCCGTCATCGGTGACAAAAACTTCACCGTGCTGGTAAGGACTCATGGTCCCGGGATCGACATTGATATACGGGTCCATCTTCTGCATGGACACCTTCAGACCCCGGGCTTCCATCAGGGCGCCGATCGATGCCGCCGCCAAGCCTTTGCCGAGAGAAGAAACGACTCCACCGGTCACAAAAAGGAACTTCGTCTTCATTACGCTGTAACGCTCCTTTAACTGAAATGAAATTAAGAGAAATCAGCAACTTGCACACGGTTGCCGCAAAAACGCAGTCGGCGCAAGTCGAAAGACTGATTCTACACAGAAACAGGACCGAAGAAAACCCCGATCATGCAAAAAACCTTCCAGCTTTGACGATTAAAAATAAACTCCGGGTTTAACGGGAGACGTCCGACTCCATCAAAGCACTGACACGCGCCAGATCCTCCAGAGTATCGACGCCGTGACAGGGGCATTCGGTCTCGGCAACATAGAGCCGCACTCCATGCTCCAGAGCACGCAACTGTTCCAGCTTTTCCAACTGTTCCAGCGGCGTTTTCGGCAACTGCGGGTACTGGAGAAGCAAATCACGGCGATAGACGTAAAGACCGATATGGCGCAGCAGCCTCAATTCTGTCAGGCGTGCAGCAATCTCCGCTGCGCTGAAATCACGCGGCCAAGGGATTGGCGCCCGGGAAAAATAGAGGGCAAAGCCGGCACTGTCAGTGACCACCTTGACCACATTGGGGTTATGAAAATCGTCCACCTGATCAATCCGGCTCATCAGGGTCCCCATCCGGATCGAGGCATCATCGAGCAGCGGGCGCACCGCCTGATCGATCATCATCGGCTCGATCAACGGCTCATCACCCTGGACATTGACGATCAGCTCAGCATCGATCTGCTGCGCCACTTCTGCCAGGCGATCGGTCCCGGTCGGATGATCGGTACGGGTCAGCATCACGTCCCCACCGAAGGCCCGGACAGCCTGTTCAATCCGTGTGTCATCGGTTGCCACGATGACCCGGGAGACAGTTGCAGAACGCGAAACCCGTCGATAGACGTGTTCAATCATTGGCGTTCCATGGATGAGCGCCAGCGGTTTGCCGGGAAAACGGGTCGACGCATAGCGGGCCGGGATGATTGCAGTAACGTGCATGGTGAGACCTACTCCAGAGTAATAAAAAGGGATCGGCGTGGCTGACCGGCAACCGCGCGGCTGATGTGACCGCGGCCATCGACATCTTCTGCGAGAAGAACATCACCGTCACGAAAAACTCGCCTGGTTCCATCGCCGACCTCGATCTCGACGGCGCCCTCGAGCATCACTATATATTGGCGGCAGGGCGCATTGTGCCAATCATAGTCATACTCTTCATCGGTATAGCGGAAAATGAGGCCGGTAACCGGGAGCTTCTCCGACAGAGCGCCGATCGGACCGGAGTCGGCAAGCTCCATCTCGATATCCTCGAAATGGGATTCGCCATCGGTCCCGGTAAAAAGTCGTGTAACACGCATCGTCTACATCCCTTCAGAACCGAAAAGGCGAAGCAGTGTCAGCCAGTTGCAAAAACCAGCTGACGAAAAAGTTCGGCGGCCTGGGTTAATTTTCGGCCGCTGCGCTGCACCAGATAGAAGGGACGGTTGAGCGGCTCTCCGGCCAGTTTCAGGGCCACCAGGTCGCCCCGGTCGATCTCATCCCTGACCGACAGGCGGGAAATCACGGCAACACCCAGGCCACCCCGCACTCCCTGTTTGACCGCCTCATTGCTCCCCATTTCGGCGAGGACCTGAAGCCGGGCCGGTTCCAGCTTGTGCTGCAACAGATACTGTTCGAGGGTTTTTCTGGTTCCAGAGCCCTCTTCACGCAACAGCACAGGTTCTTCCAGCAGCTCCGCCGGTGCCACCTGGTCGCGACCAATCCAGCGATGCCCGGGAGGCACGACCAGGGTCAGTTCATCTCCGAAACAGGCATGCCATTCCAGGCCACGCACCGAACTCATCCCTCCAACCAGGACCAGTTCCAGCCGCTCTTGGACCAGGCCTTCCAGGATCTGACCGGTCCCGGCAATTTTCAAGGTCACTTCAGAATCCGGATTTCCGCTGGTGAATTGTTCGATCAGCTGCGGCAGCAGGTAGGCCCCGGGGATGGTGCTCGCCCCCAACGACAACAGGCCAATCGTTCCGCCACGCAGTTCGCCGACAGCGCGGCAGGCCTCATCCCGCAGCTGCAGGATTCGCCGGGCATAGCGGTAAAGAACCTTACCGGCCGGGGTCGGGAGAACTTCGCGACCCATTCGATCAAGCAGAGAGTCACCCAGGGTATCCTCCAGCATCCGTATCCCTTCGCTGACCGTTGGCTGAGTGAGGTGGAGTTGCTCCGCCGCCTTGGTGAAACTTTTCAGCTCCACCACCTGGCAGAAGAACTCAAGTCGCTTCATATCCACACTTTGACCCTTAATATTGAAAGCACTGAATAGCGATAGTTGTCAGCACAAATATCTAGCCGGATTCTAATCTCCACGATCAGTCCTGTCCAGACCGCATTGGCAAAGCGAACGAATACGGTCTGGCACTCCTTGCGCGCGGCGCGCTCAACTCTGTCCCGGTCGACGTCTATTGACCCGCCAGGCAACCAGTGCCCAGCCAGACATCAGCACCAGGCACAGCAGCGGCAACAGGTCGCCATAACGGCGATAAACTGTCGGTTGCGCACCAAGACCAACCTGGCCAGAAACCTGTAGCGTTTCAAACAGCGGTGTCGCCAGGGTGACCCTGCCACTGGGGCTCACCAATGCCGAAATCCCGGTGTTGGCCGCCCGGGCAATCCAGATGCGGTTCTCTATGGCCCGGAAGCGGGTCATGGCGAGCAACTGACGGGATGCTGGAGATCTGCCGAACCAGGCGTCGTTGGTAATGTTGATCAGCAGATCACTCCCCTGACGCACGTAGTCACGCGCAAGTTCCGGGAATATGGCCTCGTAGCAGACCAGCACACCGAGCGAATGACCATCGAGACTCAGAGGCCGGACCCGGCCCGCCGAAAAATCGCCGACCCCGACCACCAGTTTATCGATAAAGCCGAGCAACCGCCCCAGAGGGACATATTCCCCGAACGGGACCAGATGAATTTTGTCGCTGCGCCCCAGAGATTTTCCTTGGGGCGAAAACAGGTAGGCGCTGTTGTAGTAGCGATACCCTCTGCCGGACGTTTCCGGCTCGTAGGCCGGGCCGCCCACCAGCAGATAGCTCTCCAGTTGTCGCGGGACAGCCCGGACCTGCCTGCTCAACGGGTTTTCATCCTGCAGGTAGAAAGGTGCAGCCGCTTCCGGCCAGATAATCAGATCGATGCCCCGGGCGGCGGCCTGTGCGGAAAGATTCCTGTATAGGTCAATGGTCTTCTGCCGCTGATCGGGATTCCACTTGATCGACTGGTCAATATTCCCCTGAACCAGAGCCACGCTGAGCTGGTCAGAACGCTGATCGGGGGTCTTCGCCGTGCGCCAATAGCCATAACCGAGATGACCGGCAAGCAGCAGCACAACAGTTATCGCCGTCAGTTGGGCGAACCTGCTCCGCGGAGTCTTCAGCATTCCGGCTGCGGCGCCGTTGATCAGCAGCATCAGCATCGAGATACCATAGACCCCGGTCAGGTCCGCAGCCTGAATCATCCAGGGCAGACTCTGCTGGCTGTAACCGATTAGCCCCCAGGGGAAACCGGAGAAAAGCAGACCGCGAAGATATTCCAGGGCGACCCAGATTACCGGCATGGTAATGACCGGCGGAAGCCGCAGAATCATTTCCAAGCGACAGCTCAGCCAGGTGGCAGAAGCGCAAAACAGGGCGAGGTAGGTGACCAGCAGCAGGTGAGCGACCAGCGAAAAGAACGGATTCAGCTGACCATAGGTGGTCATGACGATATTGAGCCAGTAGAGCAGTGGCGCAAAAAAAGCAAAACCGGCCATAAATCCACTGGCAAATGGTCGCTTGGCCATAACCAGCAGCAATGGGACCAGGGCGAACCAGGCAAAAAAAGGCAGGTCGGGTTGAGGAAAGGAGCAGGCCAGCAGCAGGCCTGAGCAGGCGGACCAGAGCAGAGTTCGATCAAGTAAGGGGAGCCGGACCATGCGGACCCTCAATCCGGGTGGAGTCCCCACCGGTGGAACGAATACTCAACTGTCGTATTGCGCGCTGATCAGCAAGGACGACCTGGATCACCAAGCCGTTAATCTGGAATTTTTCCCCCACATTGGGCACATGGCCCAGATGTTCCACCAGGTATCCGCCGACCGTATCGAATTTTTCCCGTTCAACTTCGAGGCCGAAATATTCTTCGAACTCTTCAATGGCGAGACGACCATCCACCAGCACAGAACCATCCTCCTGGGGAATCAGCCACTCCTCTTCCAGGTCGTATTCATCCAGGATTTCGCCGACGATCTCTTCAATCAAATCCTCGATGGTCACCAGCCCAGATGTGCCGCCGTACTCATCGATAACTATCGCAATATGGACCCGGCGCTGGCGAAACTCCTGGAGCAACTTACTGATATTTTTCGTTTCGGGGACAAGGTAAGGCGGGCGCAGGACTTCGTCGAGAGGGATCTGATCGAGAGGTTGCCCCCAGAACTTGAGCAGATCCTTGGCATAAACGAAGCCGATAATGTTATCGTTGGTGTCCTGATAAAGGGGAATGCGGGAGTGCCCGGAAGAAATGACCGCGTCAAGCACCCTGGAGAGGGGCGCCTCACGGTCACAGCAGACCATGCTGGTCCTGGGCACCATGATTTCACGAACGATGGTTTCATCGAGTTCAAGGATCGACTGGAGCATTTCACCTTCGTCTTCGTCGATGATCCCTTTCTGCTCCGAAGCGTCAATCAGCTCATGCAATTCCTCTTCAGAGTTTGCCCCGGGCCTTGCGGAAAAAAATCCTTTTAATTTTGCTGACCAGCCTGGTGAGTCGCCAGAATTGTCACTGTCCAAGCGTCGTTCCCTTTCTGCCTGAAAAATAGCCTACAACAGATAACCAGCGGAGCCGAGATAACTGTCCTGCAAAACAGAAAACAGCTCCTGCTCACGCGCTTCCATCTCCGCCGCCTGCTCGACAGTGCCTCTTTCGTGGTCAAAGCCAAGCAGGTGCAGGATACCATGCAACAACAGAAAAATCAGCTCGTGTTCGAACGGGATACCGGCCTCATTCGCATCTTCAGCCGCCCGCTCAGCGGAAATTACCACATCCCCCAGCAGCAGTGGATGCACCCCGCCCCCCTCGCCTTCCTGCATGGCAAACGAAATGACATTGGTAGGACGGTCACGCTTTAGATAATCACGATTGATCTCCCGAATCGCCTCATTATCGACGATCAGAATCGACAATTCAGCGTCAGGACATCCCAAGTCGCTTAAGATCTTCCGTGCTATACGGCGCATCGGGCGCTTTAGAATTTTCTGCTTTCTTTGCCGATTCTCGATTTGTATTTTCATCGTCTTTACCATTTTCAGGCTCTTTTTCCCGCTCGATATGAACCGGCTCAGGGTAATCGACCCGGTGATGAAATGTCCCCGCCAGAACCATATTGAAGCTCTTGGCAATCAGATGCAGATCCTTCAGGGTCAGCTCACACTCATCCAACTGACCATCGATAAAAACATTATTGATCAACTTCTGCACCATTCCCTGAATCCTGGCCTGGGTTGGATCGGTCAGGGTCTTGCTGGCCGCCTCGATCGCATCGGCCAGCATGATCAGGGCCGCCTCTCGGGTCTGCGGCTTCGGGCCGTGATAACGGTAATCCCGCTCGTCGATCTGCTGGACACCCGGATCCGCCTGACTCTTGGCCCGGTCATAGAAAAACTTGATCAGTGATGTCCCATGATGCTGCTGAATAATATCGACGATCTCGTTGCCAAGTTTATGTTCGCGGGCCATCTCCACCCCGTCCTTGACATGTGAAGTTAGAACCAGGGCACTCATCGAAGGTGCCAGTTTGTCATGCCGGTTCCGTTGACCTCCCGAGTTTTCAATGAAATAAAGAGGTTTTTTGATCTTGCCGATGTCGTGATAGTAGGCAGCCACCCTGGCCAGCAATGGGTTGGCGTTGATGGCCTCGGCCGCCGCCTCAACCAGGTTACCGACCACAATGGAGTGATGATAGGTGCCCGGCGCCTGAACCATCAGTTCACGCAACACCGGGGAGTTCATATTAGCCAGTTCAAGCAGTTTGACATCGGTGGTGTATTTGAAGCCTGACTCGATCAACGGAATGATACCATTGACGATCATGGCACTGAACAGGCCGCCGAACAGGCCCATGCAGAGCTTGTAGACCAGTTGTACCTCAAGCGAGCGCCCAGCCATGAAATGAATCCCGATCAGCAGGCCGGCGTTGGCCAGCGCCACCCAGAGACCGGCGCGATAAAGGGTCGAACGCTCCTTGCAATATCGGACCCCGTGGGCACCGACCAAGCTGCTGGTGAGAGCATAGAGGGCCATAACCAGGCTGTTGCCGAACAGAATCCCGACCAGCAGAGAACTGCAGATGGAAAATATCAGGGCGGACTCTGAATTCAGCACGATCCGCACCAGCATCGCCCCCAAAGCAAAGGGGATCGCATAATAATAACTGGACGAATCGATATAGGCGAACGTGCTTTCCAGCCCGGTGGCGATAAAAATAGCCACCTTGATCAGCACAAACAGGCCGACAAAGACCAGTGAGAGGAATAGCAGGTCCCGAGAATCGGGGCGGAATTTGCGGATATTGATCAACGAAAAATGGTAGCTGGCGTAGATCAGCAGCAGCGTACAGATCATCAACCCGAAAGCCGTCTGTGCCCCACGGTTGTCGCGACCCAGGTCACGTAATGCCCTGAGCTTGGCGATCTGCGCCGGGGTCACCCGTTCTCCCTCGCGAACGATCATTTCTCCCTTTTTGATCTGAAACAACACCGGCGTCACATCATCCCAGGCCTGTTGCCGACGGATTTCCGTCTCCTGCTGATTGTAGGTGAGGCTCGGCCGCAGTTGCTGCCGCATCAACTTAAAAAGGGTTTTTTGCTGTGGGGTGGAGAGACCGGACAGCTCAGCGAGCAGCGAGTCAGCCTGCTTGAGCGTCTCCTCGAGGCCAACGACATCGGCGACATCGGTACGTACCGTCTCGGACTGGTCCTGCAGGTTGCGCACCACGATCCCCTGCGACCGATCCGTTTCGAACAGTTGGCGATTGGCAACGATCTGCCGGACAAAGACCTGCTGCAGCACTTTTCCAATCTGCTCACTCAGAGCATCATCAAGAGGGAGAGCCTGAAGTGCCTTGAGTTCGGCATCGGTCAACAACAGACCGAAGGCCTCTTCAACCCGGGCCTGAAAAGCCTCCCGGTCCTGCGGGCTTTGTTCACCACCAGCCTGACTTCTGATCAGCGCCAGTCCCCGTTTCACCCGCTCGGCCGCAAGCCGACCGGCGACAAAATCGAAATCATAGAGTGGCAGCACCGCCGCCCGGGCCTCATCACGCTTCGCTGCCGTGAGTGGTTTGTCTTCAATCAGCAGGTCGCGGGGCGACTTGATGTCACGCGACGCAATATCCCCCGGAGAATAGTAATCGGGGATGAACCCCCCTTTGGGGACTATGATCAGGGTCAGCAGCAGGCAGACCGCCGTCAGCAGGAAAATACCCAGTGACCGCTTGCTGATTTTGGGTTCATCCTGGCCGCTGCCACTAAAAAAAACCGTGCGGCGTCGGCGAACCTTTTCTTTTTCGTTTTTATTCATAAAATCATTGAGTGTGCGGCCGTCGGTTACGTCAGCGACGAACGCGGATATCAGTTCTTGCGAGAGCGGGGCTTAAGAACCCGCTTGTCGGCCACCTGGTAAGCACGCACGATAGCCTGCACAATAGGATGACGGACAACATCCACATCACTGAAATAATTGAAAAATATACCCTCAGTCCCTTCCAGGACATCAATCGCGTGCAACAGCCCGGACAGGTTGTCTGTCGCCAGGTCGATCTGGGTGACGTCACCGGTGACCACGGCACGACTGCCGAACCCGAGTCGGGTCAAAAACATTTTCATCTGTTCGATGGTTGTATTCTGCGCTTCATCGAGAATCACAAAGGCATCATTCAACGTCCTGCCCCGCATAAAGGCCAGAGGAGCGACCTCGACGACACCAGTCTCTACCAGATTTCTGGCGCGTTCTAGGTCGAGCATGTCATAAAGGGCATCATACAGTGGACGCAGATAGGGGTTGACCTTCTCCTCCAGTCCTCCGGGCAAAAAGCCAAGCTTTTCGCCGGCCTCAACCGCCGGTCGGACCAGCAGAATCCGACTGACCTCCTTGCGCATCAGGGCCGCAACCGCCATCGCCATCGCCAGATAGGTTTTTCCGGTCCCTGCCGGACCGACCCCAAAGGCCACGTGATTCTGCCGGATGCCGTCGATATAGGTTTTCTGGGCCAGGCTCTTCGGAGCGATAATCTTGTTGCGGGCGGAAATAAAAATCGTGTCGAGGAAGATATCCTTAAGGTGGGTCGAAGAGTCCTCCGACAGGATACGGATTGCATAATCGATATCCTGAGGATAGAGCGGCATCCCTTCACGAAGCAGCGCGCTCAACTCTTCCAGCAGTCGCATGCCGACCTCAACCTGGGACACCTCGCCGGTCAGGTGCAGAACGGTCCCCTTGCTCCCGACTTTGATACCGAGAATCCGTTCAATCAGTTTGAGATGTTTATTCTGCTGGCCGAACAACTGACCGGCCAGGGCCGCGTCGCCAACATCAAACCGTCCACCGGGACTCATGGGCAATGCTTCCTGAAATTCAGCAAAGTATACACAAGGCGAAACCTACCACCATCGCGCCGGAAAAGCAATCATCGCGCAGCAGGGGGATCGACAGCAGATTCCCCCCAGCCCTGCAACATCAGCTTGTCGCAGCAGCGACAATAGGGTATAAGGCGTGACACAGAGAAGCAAGATTCATTAACAAGGACACAAGAACGGGGAAGATATGAGTGAAGACAGTAAAAAAGTGATCTATTCGATGATGCGGGTCAGCAAATCCTACAACAAGCAGCCGATCATCAAGTATATTTCGCTCTCCTATTTCTATGGCGCCAAAATCGGAGTCCTCGGCCTTAACGGTTCGGGAAAAAGTACCCTGCTGAAGATCATGGCCGGTGTCGACAAAGAATTCAACGGTGAAGCGGTCCTGTCCGAAGGCTACACAGTCGGCTATCTGGAACAGGAACCGCAACTTGATGAGACCAAAACCGTACGTGAAATCGTTCAGGAAGGGGTTCAGGACATCGTCGACCTGCTGGCCGAATTCGAGGAGATTAATAACGCCTTTGCCGATCCCGATGCGGACATGGACCAGCTGATCGCCCGCCAGGGCGAGGTTCAAGACCAGCTGGATGCCAAAGATGCCTGGGATCTGGATTCGCGCCTGGAGCTGGCCGAGGAAGCGTTGCGCTGCCCGCCACCAGAGACCCAGATCAAGATCCTCTCTGGCGGAGAAAAGCGTCGCGTCGCTCTCTGTCGTCTGCTGCTGCAGAAACCGGACATCCTGCTGCTGGACGAACCAACCAATCATCTCGATGCTGAAACCGTTGCCTGGCTGGAACAACATCTGCAGCGATACCAGGGCACGGTTATCGCGGTGACCCACGACCGTTATTTTCTCGACAATGTCGCGGGCTGGATCCTGGAACTGGATCGCGGCCAGGGTATTCCCTGGAAAGGAAACTATTCTTCCTGGCTGGAACAGAAGCAGGAACGGCTGCGCCGCGAAGAAAAAGCCGAAAGCGCCCGGCAGAAGACCCTGGAACGCTAACTGGAATGGATCCGCATGTCACCCAAGGGACGCCAGGCCAAAAGCCAGGCCCGGATCAACGCTTTCGATAAACTCGTCAATGAACAGTCCGAACGGAGCCAGCGCGGACTGGAGCTCTATATTCCGCCGGGACCGCGCCTCGGCAACACGGTTATCGAAGTCGATGCAGTCAGTAAGGGGTATGCCAATCGGCTGCTGGTTGAGAACATGAGCTTCGCCTTGCCGCCGGGGGGCATCGTCGGCATCATCGGACCCAACGGTGCCGGTAAATCAACGTTGTTCAGGATGCTTGCCGGCCAGGAGCAGCCGAACAGCGGCAGCATCACGATCGGTGAAACGGTCAAACTCGGCTACGTCGATCAGGGGCGGACCCTCGACGCGGACAAAACCATCTGGGAAGAAATTACCGGAGGTGCCGAGATCCTGCAACTTGGCACCCAGCAGTTCAATTCGCGCGGTTATGTCTCCCGTTTCAACTTCTCCGGCAGTGACCAGCAGAAGAAGGTCGGAGTCCTCTCCGGTGGCGAACGCAACCGGGTCCATCTGGCCAAGGTCCTGCGTGAAGAGGCCAATGTTCTGCTGCTTGATGAACCGACCAATGACCTCGATGTCAACGCCATCCGGGCTCTGGAAGATGGCCTGGAAAACTTCCCCGGCTGTGTTGTCGTCATCAGCCATGACCGCTGGTTCCTCGACCGGATTGCCACCCACATCCTCGCTTTTGAGGGTGACAGCCAGGTTGTCTGGCACACCGGCAACTACACGGAGTACGAAGAAGACAGAAAACGCCGGCTCGGGCGGGAAGCGGACCAGCCCCACCGGATCAAATACCGGGACCTGACCCGCCAGTAACAGGGCAGCAAAAAGGGCCGCTGAAGATTCAGACGGCCCTTTTTTCTGCCCGCGCTCCGGGGTCGGACTGCGGCTCAGCTCAGGCAGCGGCAAAGACACGGTTGACGAAATCTCTCAACTCCACCGAATCGCCCTCCTGCAAGTCGATAAACTGCACCCCGAAACCGACCGGAAGAGGTGAAACCTTGCTCCTCGGGTTGACCCAGGCAACCTTGCCCCTGGCCTTGATCAGCCGATCAGGGAATTTCGGCAGAGTGAAAACCAGATCAATCTCATCCCCGGGGTCAACCTGCTCTCCAGCGGCAACAAACAGCCCCCCCATACTCAGATTGGAACTGGCTCCGCCAATCGTCCGTTTGGCCACCTTGCAAGAAACCTGACTGCGGAACGGAATCCGGACATGGCGGTGGAAGAATCTGGTCTTTGCGTCGTCCTCGTCCTGCAGAAACTCCTTGTTCTGGGTCACGTAGTTGATTAGCGCACCGACGATCCGTGGTTCAAAATGGTTGCCGCTGCCGTCGCGCAACAGGGCCAGGGCTCTGCCGACAGACATCGGTCCGCGGTAATGGCGCTTGGCGGTAATCGCTTCAAAGAAGTCGGCCACAGCGATAATGCGCGCTCCAAGCGGGATCTCCTCACCCTTGAGCCCGTACGGATAGCCGCTGCCGTCGATCTTTTCATGGTGGGAGCCGGCGATCCGCGGAATCTGCATATAGTTTCCTTCAAAGTTAATCTGCTCGAGAATTTCGCGGGTTTTGCTCGGATGGGTCTCGACCAGGGCCCGTTCATCGTCGGTGAGTTTGCCGTCCTTTTTCAGAATGAAGTCCGGAACGCCGATCTTGCCATAATCATGCAGCATCGCTGCAATCCGCACGACCTCCGTCTCCTCCGCAGAAAGGCCCAGCTCATGGCAGATACCGACGCTGTACTTGGTGACCTTTTCCGAATGTCCCGCGGTCAGGAAGTCCCTGGCGTCAATACTCGCGGAGAGCACCTGGAGAATTGAATTGAACTGCTGCGAGCGCAGTTCCAGAAGTCGTGAGTTGTGGATGCTGATGCCGATAATCGGGGCGATCCCCATCAGCAGGGCTATATCGCTTTTCAGTAGCGGCCGCTTGCTGCGGGCATTATCGACGGCCAGAATTCCGATCGCTTCTCCGTCACAGGCGATCGGGCAACTGATAAAGGAATGGCTTCCCGTTTCGCGCAACAGGGCCAGGATGCCCGGCGAGAACGTCTCCTCAACCTCATCAAGGTTATCGATTAAAAGGGGTTTTCTCTCCTGAAACGCCTGAATGAAGGCACCTGAAACATCCGTCTGGTCGAGTCTTAGTTGAAACGCCTCCAGTTCACTCAGCAGCTCATCCGCATAACCGAACGCCGACATCAGCGTCAACCGGGTGCGGTCCTCATCCGCCAGCAGGATAGCTCCCCGATCGAAATCGAGCCGTTCCTGCAGAATCATGCTGACCGAAGCAAGAATACTGTTAACATCTGCCTTGTTACTGATGACCTGGCCGATTTCCGCAGCCAGCTGTGAATTGTTGTAATTGATGTTCAGCTGATCGATCAGGCTTTCCGTTGATTCCTGGAGATTTTTTACGCTGTTGCGCAGTTCTTTTTTCTCCAGGCTGTCAACCCACAGGGCCAGCGACAGCCAGGCCAGCGCCGATCCGCTCAACAGCCAGAGCATGACAATCACCGGAGCAGTCACCAGGCCGGCCAGGTTGACGACAATAAATGCCGGCAAGGCAAAACTACGCACCCTGGCCCACAGCGCCGAACGCCGCTCTTTCCAGGTGATCAGGTAGCGGCACCTGGTATCACCGTTAAAGAGACACTCGGGATGACGGATCGCCGGTGTGTCGATGTTCAGCCGCGAAGCGATGGTCTGCAGAAATCCGATCCGGTTTTCACAGTGGTGCGGCTGTTCAAAGACCCCGTTCGCGGGAACCACTGAGACCTCAACCTCCCCGGGTCCAAGCATGCGCGTTTGATACTCAACAGACCGGGTGAAATTGCGGGTCATCTTGCTGATCAGGCTGAACGCCTTGGCCGGGCTGATCAAGCCGAGAACATGCTGCCGCATGCTGCCCAGGGCGTCCGGAGACGCCGCATAGCGGCCAGCGTCACGGGACAGTTTTTCATTGCCGGTCAACTGGACCAAGCGCTCCACGAACCGATCGATCTGCTCCTGGCTGAACCAGTGACCGGGATCCGCCACCTCGTATGGCTTCATATCCACTTCGGCAAGCAGACGCCCGATATCGATGTGGGGATACTCCGCCTTGACCAGTTGCAAAAAGAGGTCAGCGATCCTGCTGTTATAGAGGGGAAGTCCGCCGTCTGTAGTCGAATACATACAATTCAGTCCTGAAAATCATATCTCTTTGAGCAACTTTTCACAAAATTCAAAGTAGGGGTCGGTGCTCTGGCAGTTCAGAACCCAGAGCTGGTAGCTTTTCTCCACCGCTAAGCTATTTTTTTCCGCATACTCTCTCGGAAAGAGCAGAACCGCCGGCTCCTCCAGCTCAAACTTGACCGACAACAGCGCCAGCATCAGGTTGAGGGTCTCCTTGGGCAGATCATCCTGATCGATGACAATCACTTTGATACTGTTGGTCAGACTCGCAAAATCAAGCCCGGGATCAGAAAGGTTGACCAGGATCAGGGCCTTGAGCTCCCCGTCTTTCTTCAGAGAGTAAACATAACGCTCCCGCTTGAATCCGAGCGCACGGAACCTCTCCTGCACTTCATCAGAGGAGAAGCTTGCCGGGACCAAATCAAGTGCCTGGAGCATCAAACCGCCCGACACCTGTTCGTAATAGCTCTGCAGCTCTTCCAGCTCCTGCGTGTCCGTCCGGGTCAGACTCCACGGCGCCGCCAAGTCCCAGGGCCGCTCAAAGTTCTGCCGGAAATGGAAATAGGCAAACGTATCGATGGAGCAGCCTTTCCGATTCCGGTAATATTCGGCGACCCCACCGAACATCCGCTGGGGAAACCTGTTTTCTGGCTGATAGTAGCACATCACATAGTGCATATGCGCCGAGTAAAGGTTGTGCGAATAGTTGATCGAACGACCGATCTGGCGTAAGACCATCAACCCCGCCCGCTTCGCTTCCGACCTGATCGCGGTATGATGATGCAGCAGCCAGCTGTTCGTGTACATCCTGAGCATTGCAATGTGGCCCAGAATTGCGCCATTTTCCCGATAGGTGAAGTGGCGGGCCACCTCGGGATTTTCAGTGTAGAGCTTTTTGTAGATATCCTGGTAGGCCTGTTTGTGAGGCGCTATTGCAGAATACTTCTGCGGATAAATAAACCCGGTCTCAAAAAAGAACTTCCACAGCGCATCGGGATCTTCGCGCTGGCCCAGGTAGGCATTCCCATCCCACAGCTGCTGAAGAATCGACACCAATCTGCCATGATCGGCCAGTCCCATATCGAGTAAGGCCAATCCAGACAGCTTCATGCTGTGACCGTCCTCATTGAAGGGTCGCTGATAAACCACCTGGGCCTTGCAGCTGAATTGATTGCCGTCAGCGAACACCAGTTGTAACTCAGGGATCAGGAGTCCCGGGAACAGAAGAGCGTCCGGTTTCGGCTCCTTGACTGAAAACCCTGAACCGGAAAGATCATGGGTTTTCAGCTCTGTTCTTTGCCCGGTCAGGGGGTGGTTGAACACGGCCCTGGGAGGCGGCGTCAGGATTTCCCGGTTACTGCGATAATTCTTTGGTTTGAAGCGCTGAATCCGTTTTGCCAGTGGTGCCAGAAGGAGGGTATTGTCCCGCCCGGGCGACTTTCTGATAAAGCGACAGGAGCCCGAATAACAGGCCTGCTCTCTAGATTGCAGCAGCACCACAGCGGAAAAGTCCTGATTAATCCAGGAAAGCATCTGGGGGGGCTGGACGTTCAGTTCAACCTGGAAGGCGTCCGGGGTAAAATTGATCAGTTGCCCCTGGAACAGGATGCCGTTTTGTACGACCTGTACCCTGACATTATCGCAGAGATAACGCCTACTGGCGCGGAGATGAATCTCGCTGCAGGACTCCGGCAGAGCGAAAGACGCGCGCTCAGCATCAATATGTAACAACCCGGGTCGCACCAGAAACAGTTTGTTGCCGTCATTGACCAGCAGATTTTTCAGAATATAAGCGCCAAGGTTTTCCGGCAAATCGGCCTGTTCATCCCAGAGACAGTCGAGGGTTCCGCCGAGACAGGGTTGAGGATGGGCGGGCAGGGTCAGCAGATGACGGTAGCGGGGATGCTGCAGATTGACCAGGATGGTTTGATCTTTGAAATTCAGATAATTCAGGTGATTGACCAGAGCCTTGCGGCTGAGCGTATGCTCACGGTCGGCGGATGAAGTTCCATGGGCTGGATGCGGAACCGTTCCAGTCATATCCCTCTCTTGGTACATGCACGAACCTCAAAAGCATAATCCGCAACACGAGATTAGATTATGCTAAATTATCATATAATTTCATGATAACTATAGCCTCATTCTACGCCAAGGTAAAGCCTTAAGTGATCAACAACTTTGATAAAAACGCCGGGACAACATTCTTAAGGCATTTTAATCATCTTCAACAACATTGAAGACACATGCCAGGCATCGACAATTCACATTAAACCAATGACCGGTAAACCTAAGTTTCTTTTCTTTATTTTTTTAATGTGCTTTAAGTATTTTCTTATTGACAAATAAAATAGTCAATATACTCTTTGAATACATCAACAAACATGCGCCCACCTGCGGCAACGCCTTCAACCGGAGCGCCTACCTCACAAAAGGACCGAAACAATGAACCAGATATATTCCGACAATTCAGTTTCAATCGGTCGAACTCCCCTGGTTCGGCTCAATCGGATCATCCCGGACAACGGGGCAACGGTGGCGGCAAAAATCGAGGGGCGCAACCCGGCCTACTCAGTCAAATGTCGCATCGGGGCGTCAATGATCTGGGACGCCGAGGAGAAAGGGCTGCTCGGCCCAAAACGGGAGATTATCGAACCGACCAGCGGCAACACCGGCATCGCTCTGGCGTTTGTCGCTGCCGCGCGGGGCATACCGATCACCCTGACCATGCCTGAAACAATGAGCATTGAACGACGCAAGGTACTCAAAGCCCTCGGCGCGAACCTGGTCCTGACGCCCGGATCGCAGGGGATGGCCGGTGCCATCTCCCAGGCTGAAGGGATTGCGGCATCAAATCCTGACCGCTACCTGCTGCTCCACCAGTTCAAAAATCCGGCCAACCCGGCCATCCACGAAAAAACCACCGGCCCGGAAATCTGGAATGATACCGATGGGCAAATCGATGTCCTGATCTCGGGGGTCGGGACCGGCGGGACCATCACCGGGATATCTCGACACATCAAAAACACCTGCGGTAAAAAAATCATCTCGGTGGCGGTGGAACCGAAGGACAGTCCGGTGATCAGCAATCGTCTCGCCGGCGAAGTCCTGCAGCCAGGCCCGCATAAGATCCAGGGGATCGGGGCCGGATTCATCCCGGACACCCTGGACCTTGAGATGATTGACCGGGTCGAGCAGGTCAGTAACGAGGAAGCGATCGAATACGCGCAACGACTGGCCCGTGAAGAAGGAATCCTCTCCGGAATCTCCTGCGGCGCGGCTGCTGCGGTTGCGGCCCGCCTTGCCGCCCTGCCGGAATTCAAGCAGAAGAACATTGTGGTCATTCTGCCGGACTCAGGCGAACGCTACCTGACCAGTATATTATACGAAGGACTGCTCTAGCCTGACAGAGCAGCAGGCACATTGAAACAGGCTGTTGCGATGCAACGCAGCAGGGACATATCGTCTATATCGAGAGTGGTGGAGGGACAGGCCCTGCGAAGCCACAGCAACCGGTCGACTCATCGGCGAGGTGCTAATTCCTGCCCCGGATGCCCCGGGGGAAGATGCAGACGGAGGCAGGAAATTAGAGCGAACGCGTTCTCCAGCCCCTTCTCATCGATTCGAGAAGGGGCTTTTGCGTCCCGGAAGGAGAAGCGATGAAACAGCAGATCACCCAGGAAACCGAGTTGGTACAGATCGGCGTCGGACGTGATGAGTCAACCGGAGCGATCAGCGTACCGATCTACCCCAGTGCGACCTACCGGCACCCGTCGGTGGGAGAGAGTACCGGATACGACTACACCCGTTCCGGCAACCCGACCCGGCAGGCCCTGGAGGAGGGGCTAGCCCGCCTTGAAGGGGGCAGCCGGGCACTGGCCTTTGCCTCGGGAATGGCTGCGCTGACCACCTTTTTCCTGCATTTCTCAAGTGGCGATCATATCATCGTAAGTGAGGATCTCTACGGCGGCACCTATCGGGTTCTCGACCAGATCTTCGCCGATTTCGGCCTGAGCGCCAGCTACGTCGATACCACCAGCAGCGTCAATGTCGCGAATGCAATTGCCTCGAACACCCGCGCGCTGCTGATTGAGACTCCGGGCAATCCCCTGCTCGGCGTTGCCGACCTGGATCAACTCGGGCAGCTTTGCCGCAGCCGGGGACTGCTGTTCGCCGTCGACAACACCTTCATGACACCGGTTTTACAGCGTCCCTTTGAATTCGGCGCCGACGTTGTGCTGCACAGCGGCACCAAGTATCTCGGCGGGCACAGCGACCTCTGCAGCGGAGTGCTGATTACCCGTAAACAGGAGTTGGGTGAGCGCTTCTACTTCCTGCAGAACTCCACCGGAGCCGTCCTGCCACCACAGGACAGCTGGCTGCTGATCCGCAGCCTGAAAACCCTCCCTTTGCGCATGCAGCGGCACTGCCAAAGCGCCGGCCGGATTGCCGAGTGGCTGGAAAGCCATCCAGCCGTCGCAAAAGTCTTTTATCCGGGTCTACCCAGCCATCCCGGCCATGAGCTGACCAGACGTCAGTGCAGGGGTTTTGGAGGAATGCTCTCCTTCCGGGTCACATCGCCCGAACATGCCCGGCAGGTTCTACAGCGCCTGCAACTGATCTCCTTCGCCGAAAGTCTCGGCGGGGTCGAATCCCTGATGACCCTGCCAGCGGTCCAGACCCACGCAGATATCCCCAAACAGGATCGGGAACGACTGGGCATCTGCGAAAGGCTGCTGCGCCTTTCGGTGGGAATCGAAACCGTGGATGATATTATTGCGGATCTGGACCAGGCGCTATGCTGAGCTGCGCCATTCATTGAATAAAAAAGGACGAAACCATGAGCGACAGAGTCTACCGCCCCGCCACCCTGCTGGTTCACCAGGGCCGTGACCGCGACCCGGCCACCGGCGCCGCGACGATTCCGATCTACCAGGCCTCGACCTACCATCATCCGGGCGGTGAGCCGGGGGAATACGATTATGCCCGCTGCGGCAACCCGAGCCGCGACCAGGTCGAGGAAGCGATTGCCCTGCTTGAAGGGGGGGTGCGCGGCTTCGCCTTCGCTTCGGGGATGGCGGCGACCGGCAGCGCGCTTTCTCTGCTACAGAGCGGAGATCATCTGCTTGCCTGCAACGACCTCTACGGCGGCAGTTGGCGCTATCTGACCAATGTTCTGCCGCAGCAGGGGATCAGGGTCGATTTCGTCGATACGACCGACCCGGATCAAGTCGCCGCAGCGATCACCCCGCAGACCCGCGCGCTGTTCCTGGAGACCCCGTCCAACCCGCTGTTTCAGATCACCGATCTGCGCGCCATGGTCGCCATCGCCAGACAGCACAAGCTGATCACCCTGCTCGACAACACCTTCATGACCCCGCTGCTGCAGCAGCCCCTCGCGCTCGGGATCGACGTGGTCATTCACAGCGGCACCAAGTTCCTCGGCGGCCACAGTGACCTGCTCGCCGGGCTGGTGACGACAGCAGACCCGGACCTGGCAAAGAGGATCAAGTCCTTCCAGAACACCTTCGGCGCGGTGCTCGCCCCCTTCGATAGCTTCCTGCTGGCGCGTGGCATCAAGACCCTCAAGCTGCGTCTCGAAGCGGCACAGCAGAATGCCGGGGAGCTGGCGCAAAGACTTAAGGAGCACCCCGCCGTTGCACAGGTGATCTATCCCGGTCTGGCCGACTTTGCCGACCGCGAAAAACACTTCGCCCAGGCCGACGGATCCGGAGCGATCATCTCCTTTGAACTGAAAGGGAACGAACAGGTCAAAGCCCTGCTCAAAGACGCCAGGCTGCCGATCATTGCGCCCAGTCTCGGTGGTGTCGAGACGATCCTCACTCACTGCTGGAGCATGTCGCATGCCGCGGTCCCTGCCGCGGAGAAGCGGACCATCGGCATCCGCCCGACCCTGCTGAGAATATCGGTGGGGATCGAGGATATCGAGGACATCTGGGAGGACCTCTCTCAGGCGCTTGATTGACCCCCTACATCCTGGCGAAATAATCCGCCATCCTGCTGCGCATTGCCGCATCGGGCTGACGACCGAAACCCGCCGCCATGTTGTCCTGCATGTGGTGCAGTTTTGCCGTGGCCGGGATCGCACAGGTCACCGCCGGGTGTGAGACGATGAACTTTAGGAAGAACTGGCCCCAGCTCACACAATCGAATTCCGCCGCCCATTCGGGCAGCTCTTTCCCTTTGACGGTACGAAACAAACCGCCCCGCTGATAGGGCCTGTTGATCAGCACCGCCATGCCACGTTCGGCGGCGATCGGCAGCAGGCGATCTTCGGCGCTGCGATCCGCTATGTTGTAGCTGAACTGGACAAAATCCAGTTTCTCAGTGCGCAGGATCGTCTCCAGCTCACGCCGGTCTCGCCCGTGGGAGGTGGTGATGCCGATATAGCGCACTTTGCCTTTCGCCTTCCATCGTTTGAGAGTGCGCAGATGGGTCTGCCAATCGACCAGGTTGTGGATCTGCATCAGGTCGAAACGCTTGACCCCCCACTTGCGTGCCGAGTCCTCCATCTGACGGACTCCCGCCTGTGCGCCGTCGGTCCAGACCTTGGTCGCGGCGAACAGGGGTTCCCGGTGACCGATGCGCTGCAACAGCTCCCCGATCACCTGCTCCGCCGCACCGTACATGGGCGAAGAATCGATCAACTCTCCACCGTTGGCAAAGAAGGCACGCATAACTGGGGCAAGGCTGTCCAGCTGACCCCTGCTGTCGATGTCAAAGGTACGCGAGGTCCCCATCCCGATCACCGGCAGGCTTTCGCCTGTTCCGGGAATCTCTTTTCTGAGCGGAGAGTTCACCGCAGACCACACCCGTACAGGGGCCAGCTGAAGGGTCGCCAGCACGGCAGCCAGTGACTGTACAAAACAGCGGCGTGACAACTGATACTCGATCGATTTCATAATAACTTCTCCTCTGGTTGTGCGCGTTTTTCCTGCTCCCGGCCGAGCTTGTAACAGAGCCAGGACCAGACACCGGCCAGCGGCACGGCGATAAAAGCGATTGCCGAAAGACCGAAACCGAGCGCCTGCAGGCCCGCGTAGGCCCAGGCGCTGAGCACATCGCCGCTGCGATAAATCGCCGTATCGATGACGTTTTTCGCCTTGTACTTCTCTTCCTGCCCAAGCACTACGTAGAGCATCTCGCGGGACGGTTTCATGATCGCGTAATTCCCCGCCCGACGGACCACCTGGACAATCACCAGCACCCCCAGCAGCGGCGCCAGGCCAAGCACCAGGAAGCCAGCCCCCAGCAGCAGTGGGACCAGCGCCAGAGTCCAGCCGATGCCGAGGGCTTTGACGATCCGACCGGTCAGAAAGACCTGAATGAGAATTGTCAGTCCGTTGGTGGCAAAATCCATTGCGGCAAAGACCGTGGTGCGCTGCGCGGGGTCGCTGAAACTGTCGCGAACGATCTGCGCCTGCTGAAAGTAGAGGAAGGTCGACAGGGTCGTGTAGAACAGGATCAGCAAGCCGATGCCGAGCAGGTAGGGAGATTTTGCCAGCAGGCGTAATCCGCCCCAGATGCTGCCGCCCATCCCCTCTCCTTTGCCATCGGGCTCTGTCCCTGCTCCGGTTGCTGCCTTGCCGGCTGTGCCGTCACGCCAGGCGATCAGGCGCCGGACGCAAAAGACTGCCCAGCTCAGACACCCGGCTGAAATGAGCAGCAGGTTCGTCGGCCCGAGCGGCAGTGCCAGGGTCGCGGTCAGCGCTGGACCGGTCAAGGCGCCGGCGGTCCCGCCAGCGGCGATAAAACCGAACAGGCGCCTGGCCTGGTCGTTGCTGTAGATATCGGCCATAAAACTCCAGAAGACCGACACGATGAACAGATTGAAGACGCTGGTCCAGATAAAGAAGGCGCGCGCCACCCAGGCGTGGGTCAGACCGGAACGGAACAGCACAAAGAAGAGCAGCAGGTTGGCGATAAAAAACAGATAAATCCAGGGCAGGAACTGCTTGCAGGAGTAACGGGAGGTCACCCAGCCGAACAGCGGGACGGCTGCCAACATGGCCAGAAAGGTGCCGGTGAACAGCCACTGCAGGCTTTCCACCCCACCGGCGATGCCCATCTCGTCACGCATCGGGCGGATGATGTAATAGGAACAGAGCAGGGCAAAGAAGTAACTGAACGACCAGAGCAGCGCCCGAACCTCGTCCTGCTCCACCTTGACCAGGCCGGTCAGGCGTCTTTGAAATCCTGCTTTTCCGCTATCGGGATGCTTAACCATGGAGTCTCCCCCGAATGATTGAAGACCCTTTCAGTATATAGCGAAACGGGATTTTGTGTCTTTATCGCGTGACCTCGGACGGGGCCAGGGGGTGCACCCTGAGTTGCGCAACAGGGTGGTAGCGGCCGTTCAGCCCCCGACCTGCCAGTTCAATGAGCGCGCGCCCCCCGCCGGCAGCAGAGAGAAAGAAAAGATGGCCGTCGCACGAGCAGTCCGAGGCGCCGAAACCGGCGACGCATGAGGTCGCCAGGGCCTTCAGCCGACCTGCCAAGCGACATTCCAGTCGCTCCCGGCCGGCGAAGACCTGCGCCCCGAGCAGGGTCGCCCGCTCAAGCAAATAATCGATGTGCCAGTGCTTGCGGACACTTGTTGACGCATGTCGCTTCAACCGTGCGCCCAGGCCACCCGGACCGAGGGCGCTGCCGACATAGCCGTAGTGACCCGCGGTAAAAAGGGTTTTGCCGTTGTTGCTCCGGCCGATATTTATCTCGGCGTCCTCGGCAAGCCGTAACAGCAGGATATAGGTTCCTGGACAAGCTCCGACCATCGGCGATATTCTTCAGGCAGAAGGGGCGATCAAGGCAACAGGTCAGCAGCAAACGCTTCAGCAACCCGCCGGCGCAGCGCTTCGATTTCATCCAGGGTATATGGCACCGTTTCGCCAATCCCCCAGATCGGCTTCGGCCAGGCTGGATCGTTCCGGTAGCGAGCGATATGGTGCACATGGAGTTGCCTGACCACGTTGCCCAGCGCGGCAATATTCAATTTGTCCGCCGCGTAGACCTCCTCAAGCCAGTTGGAAAGCAGGGCCGATTCGTTCCAGAGCTGCTCCCGTGCCGCAAGGCCGAGCTGGTGCAGTTCAGTGACATTTTCCACCTGGGGGACAAGGATAAACCAGGGGAAGGTTTTGTTGTCGGTCAGCAGCAGCCGGCAAAGCTCAAAACTGCCCAGGTCGTGGGTGTCGTTGCTCAGAATCGGGTCAAGAGTGAACATGGTACCTCCTCGTTATGATGCCGGAATCACGCTCGCGGGGATTCAGCGCCTCGTGGAGTGAAGATTCCCACGCTACGCCTTCAGCCTGATCCGCCAGCAATTGTGAATCCGCGGGTTCCGCTCGAAATCAAGCGGGATCGTCCGGCCGGTAATCTCCTCGATCTCCAGTTCCGGCAGCGCCTCCGCGTCCATCTTGAACGTTCTGGCGTTGTTGGAAAAGATCAGCACCCCCCCCGGACTCAACAGCCGGGTAACTTTCTGCAACAGGACGACATAATCCCGCTGGACATCGAAGGTCCCTTCCATCCCCTTGGAATTGGAAAAAGTCGGCGGATCGAGGAAAATCAGGTCATAGCCCGGTTCGGCTTCATCCAGCCAGGCCAGGCAATCGGCCTGAATCAATCGATGGGCAGCTGTGTCGAACCCGTTGAGGGCCAGGTTTTTCTGCGCCCAGTCCAGGTAGGTGCGCGACATATCGACCGTCGTGGTTTCGACTGCTCCGCCCATCGCCGCATGGACACTGGCTGCCCCGGTATAGCCGAACAGGTTGAGAAAACGCGTCCCGGCGGCCATCTCCTGCAGCAGCCGCCGTGTGGCCCGATGGTCAAGAAACAGTCCGGTGTCGAGATAGTCGCTCAGGTTGACCAGGAAACGACAATTCCCCTCAGCCACCTCGAGCAGCTCACCACGCTTGTCGAGTTTTTCGTATTGACTGGTTCCTTTCTGCCGCCGCCGAACCTTGACGTGAACCTGCTCTTCGTCAATCTCCAGAACCTGCTGCAGAGCGGCCACGATCTCCAGCAATCGCCCCTCGGCCTTTTCCACCGGGATCTCTTTCGGTGGCTGATATTCCTGAAGATGCACCTGATCGTCGTAAATATCGACCGCCACGGCGTATTCAGGCAGATCTGAATCGTAAAGCCGATAGCAGTCGAACCCCTGACGTTTGGCCCACTTTGCGATCTTCTTCCGGTTCTTGCGCAACCGATTGGCGAACATCTCTGCACCGGGGGAAAGCTGGCGGATTGCGGATTTGCGGCCCGCACCTTCAGCCAAAGACTGCCAGCGATTGTCCGCACCCAGCTCAAACTGCAGCAACTGACACTTGATCGCCCCGTTGTAGAGAGTGTGAATTTTGCCGGCACGCAAACCGATCGAACGACCGAGAGTTGTATTGGAGGTAATCACAGCCGCCCGCCAGCCGCTAAAGTGACTCGCCATTCGCTCGCCGAGACGATTGTAGACAGTCCGCAGTTCCTTCTCCTCGCCCAATCGTTCACCATAAGGCGGGTTGGCGACGATCAGGCCGGTACGACTGCCGGGAGGAGGAACCAGTCCACCGATCGCGCGTTTCTCAAAGTGAACCTGCTTATCGATTCCAGCCTGTTCGGCATGTTGCCAGGAGGTCCTGATCGCCCGCGAATCGGTATCGTAACCGGCGATCGAACGCAATTTCCGCTGTAGTCCTTCTGCCTTGCGTTGCATCGCTTCTTCGATCAATGCTTGCCAGTCAGGCTCCTGAAACTGCAGCCAGCCGAAAAAACCGTAATAGTCGCGGAGCAGACCGGGCGCACTGTCGGTGGCCATCAGCGCCGCTTCCACCGGCAGGGTTCCAGATCCGCACATCGGATCGATCAACGCCCCTCCCTGTGCGACCATCTCCGGCCAACCCGCACGGATCAGGATCGCCGCGGCCAGATTCTGCTTGAGCGGCGCATGGATACCATCCAGCCGATAGCCACGCCGATGCAGGCTCGACCCGGACAGGTCGAGAGCCAGAGTCGCCTGATCGCGGTGCAGATAAACATTGAGTCGCAGATCCGGTTTTTCCAGGTCGATGGACGGCCGTTTTCCGGACCGTTCGCGAAACTGGTCAACGATGGCATCCTTGACCTTGAGCGCGGCATAGTGGGAATGAGTGATCTGCGATTGACTGACACTGCAGTCGATCGCCAGACTCCCCTCTGCCGCAGAATGCTCGGACCAGTCGATAGCGCGCACCCCGGCATAAAGCTGTTCCGGACTGTCCGCGACAAACTCGCGCAGCGGGTAGAGAATTCGACTGGCCAACCGTGACCAGAGACAGGCCCGATAGGCTGTCGACAGGGTGCCGGAGAAGTAAACCCCGGCCCGTGCCTCGCGCACATCTGTCGCCCCGAGTTCTACCAGTTCATTGACCAGAAGCGGTTCGAGGCCGCGGGCCGCGGTGGCGAAAAATTGAAGTTGATGCATGACGTTTCTGACTTTCTTGAGCAGAAGAAAAATCTTCAGCGCTGAGCGACGAAGAGCGCAAAGAACTCATCCCACAGGGATCCTCTCTGCGACCTCCGCGGTCTCGGCGGAAATGTGCTTGTCGCCGGTTAAATCCGGTGCAGTTCCAAGGCAGCAGACCCCAGGTCAGCATTGGCCGATTCGAGGGCTGTTTCACCGGCCAGCACGGAAATAGCGCTGTCGGCCCTGTCCTGATGCAAATAGGTCTGTGCCGCCTCGACCAGCGACTGCCGATCGACCGTCAGCAACTGGTCCCGTAGCTGGTTGCGCATCTCCAGGGTTAACCCCTGGCGCCGGTTGGCAAATTCATGGGCCGCCTGGCCTGAGGGAGACAGGGGCCGATCCAGATCACTGAACACGGCCAGGATCGCTTCCTTGATCATTTCATCCGAAAAGTCTCCGGAAAGCAGCCACTCGATGGCCTGATCATAAACTTTGAGGGTTCGCAGAATATGGGGATCCCGGTAGGACAGCATGGAGAAGAGACCGGATTCAGTGTTGTAGCTGGCCATTCCCCCGTACGCTCCTCCCTTTTCCCGGATCTCGCGGTGCAGATATTCGGCCCGCAGCAACTTGGCCATCACCATCAGGGGGGCGGTATGCTGATGACGGTAGGGCACGGTCCTGAACACCCTGGTGACGTAAGAGACCGGAATCGACCAGACCCAGCCCTGGCGTCTGGATGCGTTCAGCGTCAAGTCCCCATTCTGAACGCTCGCGCCGGGATTTTCCGGCAGCCGTGCCAGGAAGGTTTCCAGGGGTTCCCGGACCGCGGCGAAATTCTCCTCTTCGATTGCCACGGCGACCTGCAGACCGTTTCGCCGGAACAGCGCTGCGGCGATCTGCCGCATCTTCTCCGCCAGTCCCTGTAACTGTTCGATCGGCTGTTCCGCCTGCTTCGCCACCATCGAGACCTGCTCGAGGCCGGACCAGAGTTCACGCATCCGCGCGACCGGGGACAGGCAGGCTGCCGCAGTGCGTGCCGCGTAAGTATGCCCGGAAGCGGGGACAGAATTCTCCAGTGACACCTTGATCTGGTTGAGAACCGTGTGCAGACGCTGCAGATCGGAAAAATCGGGGGCGAGGCAAACGTCGCCGATCAGCTCGAACAGGGCCGGCAGGTTGCGCAGTAATGCCTTCCCCTTGAGCTGGATGCCGGCCTGGAAAGTTTCCAGGGCATCAGGTGCCTCCAGCAGCGAAGTCCTGGCCTGGATACCTCCGGTTACAGCTTCCAGCTTTTCGGCCATCTGCAGGTAATCCCGTTCCCCGGCACCGACCTGGGTCAGCAGACTGCAGAAGATCGGCAGATAAGGAAGCTGTTCGTCCGACAGATGATCGACCGAAAGGTTCAGGGTGACGTAACCGACGCCATTGGTCGGCTGGCCGAACCAGGTCACCGGCACAGCCTGCAGCGTGTCCTCGGTCGCAGCGACCGGTCGCTCCGCACGGTCGATATCCTCCAGCTCCAGGGTCGGCAGACAGGAGAGGTCCTCTTCCGCTTCCTGGGCTTGCTGCAGCTGTGCGGCCCGTTCAATGATTTCGCTCTCTTCCTCGGGGGTCAGCCTGGCCCTCAAGTCCTCCAGCTCACGTCGGGTCTCTTCGTCCTGGCGCGGGCCGAGTTCACTGTCCGGCTGGAGCATCAGGGCGACCCGATGCGGATTGTCCAGCAGGTAGCGGCGCAGCAGGTTTTCAAAGAAGGGGCCTCGGTCCAGCTCCTGCCGCAGCCGGGCGACATGGTCTTCAAAGTTGAGTGCGGCCAGCGGGTCGCCACCATGAATCCAGGAGCCGATCAGGCGCATCAGCAGAATCAGCGAATAAGGGTAGCTGTCTCCGGTGACTTCCCGGTTGGAAAATTCCAGCCGGTGCAGCACCCCCTCAATCCGCTCACGGGTGAAGCCCTGTTCGGCGACGGTCGTCAGGGTTTCCAGAATCAGTTTTTCGATCGCGGGCAGGTGCTCCGGTTCGGTCCCCTGCAGACCAGCCGCGAAATAGGTGGTACGGTTATCATCCTGATAGCCGGTCCCCGGTGCCAGGTTGTCACCCAGGCCAGAATCGAGCAACGCCTTGTAGAGTGGTGCCGCGGGGTTGCCGAGCAGCAGCGAGGAGAGTACCGTCAGGGCCAGCCGCTCGAAGCTGTCGTCGATATCGCAGGTCAGCCAGGCGACCTGGGCCAGAGACTTCTTCTCCTTGGGCTCCCCGGCATCGAGCGGGTAACTCTCGGTTAACCGGCAGGGCGTGTCCAGGCGTTGTTCGCTGGGAACCTCGCTGTCCGGCTCGATTCTCTCGAAACGACTGAGCACCCGGTCCTCGATCAGCTGTAGATGCGCCTCGAGGTCCAGATCCCCGTAACTGAAGAACCAGGCATTGCTCGGGTGGTAATAGCGGGCATGGAACTCGCGCAGCTGCTGCCAGGTCAGTCGGGGAATATCGGCCGGCTCCCCCCCTGAATTATGCCGATACGTGGTGGTCGGATAGAGAGCCCTGCCCAGTCGCCGCGAAAGAAGGGAAGACGGATCGGACATCGCCCCCTTCATCTCGTTATAGACCACCCCCTTGTAGAGCAGGGGTGAGCCGCTGTCCGCCGGATCCTCAAACTCGATACGGTGCCCCTCCTGACTGAAATCCCGTTCGCTCAGCAGGGGGAAAAAAGCGGCGTCCAGATAGATTTCCAGCAGGTTACTGAAATCCTTGCGATTCTGGCTGGAGAACGGGTAGATGGTCCAGTCGCTGGCCGTCATTGCGTTCATAAAGGTGTTGAGGCTGCGCTTGAGCATCGAAAAAAAAGGATCACGGACCGGGAAATGCTGCGACCCGCAAAGCACCGTATGCTCAAGGATATGGGCGACGCCGGTGGAGTCATCCGGCGGGGTCCGAAAGCCGACGGAAAAGAGATGATTGTTATCATCCCGCTCAAGATGCATGAAGCGGGCACCGGTCTTCTCGTGCCGCAGACGGATCATCGTCGCATTGATCGCCGGCAGCGCATCAACCTGTTCAACAAAAAAACCGAGCAAACGCTGCCCGGACTTGTAAATATTTCCCTGCATAATCAATCCTTCTATGGTGGCAACCAGGAGATTGGTTTTATTCCAGCTCCTTACGCTATCAAGTGTTCCTTTATACTAACCGACTAAATGGCCATTGACCAGCACAGGCAACAGAAAATATCCGTTGCACTTTTAATCAGAGCATGTTAGAGATATCGGCCTTCGGAGCGTAGCGCAGCCTGGTAGCGCGCTTGGTTTGGGACCAAGATGTCGGAGGTTCGAATCCTCTCGCTCCGACCAC
>PKUD01000128.1 GCA_002869695.1 Desulfuromonas sp.
CTGAAGGGATCATTCAGGTCTTTATGGATGCCGGTTTCTGCGTGACCAACCCGACCTGCGGCGCCTGTCTCGGGATGAGCAACGGTGTCCTGGCAGAAGGGGAAGTCTGCGCATCCACCAGCAACCGGAACTTCAACGGCCGGATGGGCAAAGGGGGCATGGTCCACCTGATGAGCCCGGCCACAGCGGCAGCGACAGCGGTTACCGGTGTCATCACTGACGCCAGAACCTTATAGAATCGGAACGAGGAGAAATAAAGATGCAGAAGAAATTTGGTGGATCGGCACTCTTTCTCGACCGGTCCGATATCAATACCGACGAAATTATCCCGGCCAAATACCTGACCGAGGTCACCAAGGAGGCTTTGACCCCCTATATTCTTGAGGACCTCAAGCTGGACGGTTTCGATCCCAAGGGTCAGGTTCTGAAAGACGCAACGGTCGTTGTGACCCGGGAAAACTTCGGCTGCGGCTCTTCCCGTGAGCATGCGCCATGGGTTTTTGAAGTCAATGATGTACACACCATCATTGCTGAAAGCTACGCCCGGATTTTCCGGCAGAACATGTTCAACTGCGGGATGCTGGCGATCGAGCTGCCGAAAGCGGATATCGATGCGCTGATGAAATTGCAGGAGCAGGGAACGGTGACCGTGAAGGTGGACCTTGATGCTCAGCAGGTGATTGCAAAGGCAGGAGAAGAAGCGCAGCAGTTCACGTTCGAGATCAGTCAGTTTGACAAGGCGCTGGTCAAAGCCGGCGGGTGGGTTGAGTTCGCCGATGCGCGTTACTAAACTTACCTTGTCGCTGATCTGAAAAAGAAGTCCAGCCGTTGAAACGGCTGGACTTCTTTTGGTCTGTGCCACCACCAAGCCACAGGCAGGACTGACCTCTGAATCAATGAAGCGGATTCCTACGGGTTAAGGAAATCCCTCCAGGAGGGGTGTTCGTAATCAAAGTCGATTGGTTTGCAACTGTTGAGATAGGAAAAATCGGTCAGCATTGATGCAATACTCTGCTGCAAATCCGTCTCGCAGCAGTCTATCAGATTTTTATCGAATCCCCGCTGCCCCAGCTTTATGACCAGTTCCAAAGCGATGATCCGACTGACGATGCGACCCAGTTCCATCAATTTGCGTTGTGACGGGACCGAGATGATGTCGAAGTCGATCAGCTGCCTAAGCCGATCGGCTGCCTGGCGGGTCAGGAAGAAATGACTCAGGTAACTGTGCAGGTTGTTCTCGCCGGCCACTTTCATCAACTTCAGCAGGGCTTCAGAAATCTGGATATAGAGGATATCGTTGGACCCTTCAAAAATCTGGAAGGGTCGGCAGTCCACTGTGCTGCGACCGGCAAAATGGTCCAGCCGGTATCCTTTGGCACCGACCAGCTGCAGCAGTGATTCAGAGGCGTCCTGTTTCAGATCGGTGATGCAGGCTTTGATCGCGTTCGCTTCGAGGCCGCTGGCAGCCAGGTTGTTTTCCAGCCCGGCCCGTTCAACCGTGTTGACACACATCGCCGAGCAGATGGTAAAGGCGGACTGGATTTTAGCCAGGCGCGACTGGGCCTGGTCGTAGCTGCTCAAACTTCTCCCCCCCACAAGACGATCACGGCAGTGACTGGTGGCTTCATCGAGAATACGGCGAACGAAACCCATCGCCATTGCCGGGAACTGCATCCGGCTCCGGTGGAGCAGGTCGAGCATCATCTTGATCCCGGTTGATTGCGGCACCAACCGATGACCAGAAGGAACGCTGACGTCAATCCTGTTACGCCCGTAAGGGATCATGTAGAGACCCAGATTATTGAACTTTTCTTCGACGACGATCCTCTGTCCAGGTGCGTTTGCGTCGCTGATGAAGAAGTCAATATCGCGACTCAGACCTTTGCTTGGGTTGAGGTGGCGGGCTGTCAACAACCAGTAATCAGCCCATCCGGTCAGCCCAGCCCAGTGCTTGGTCCCCTTTATATGGCAGCGACCGTCCTGTTCCGTCCAGGAACTCTGCATGTGGAGGGCATCCGTGCCGTAGTCAGGTTCGGTGATCATCAGCCCGCCCATCTTCCGGTTGCGGACAAAATCATCAAAAACCGATTGTTTAACCTCCTGTTGGCCGTACTTGGCAACCGGCTGGATAAACAAAGCCCAGTTGATGCCGAAGATCAGGGCGAGAGCAAGGGATTCATAAGAAGCCGCTTCGACCATGGCAATCCCTTCCTCCAGGTTGCCACCACGCCCTCCGTACTTGGCAGGAATAAAGGTCGCAAGAGGATTGCAGGCCATGATCTCTCTCAGGACATACGGAGGCAGGCCACGCTGGGTACTGAGTTGATCCATGTCCTCCCGCCGATGAAACACATTCTCCAGGCAGGATTCAAACGTCTGCAGCAACAGGGGGAAGGGGGTAGAACTATCGAGTTGCTCCGGCCTTGTATGAGATTGATGTTGGTCCTGTGAGTTCATCACTTTAGTTCCGTTCTGATTGGTGGCGGGGAATGGTTTTCCAAATTGTATCGCTGTTCCGCTGATTCTCAAGCCGGGTCTGATTGTCCGGCGGGTTGAAAATGTCTAGCGCAACAATAAAAAACTGCCCCCAAGCCAGATCAGCAATAAGCCGATTCCGCCCTGAATGAGGAACTGCCAGCGCAGAAAAAATGGCCGGATCCGGTTGTGAGAAAGCAGGATCGCGATGGTTGCATACCAGAAAAATGAAATCAGGAACATCGCCAGGATCAACATCATTTTACTCAGAAGTGGAATCGTCGGCGAAACCACCAGGGCGAAGAGGCTGAGATAAAAGGCCCAGGCCTTTGGATTGGTCAGGTTGGTGATCAGGCCGCTCCGATACGCATGCAGGGGCGAAATGTGCATAGGTTCGACCTGGGGATCTATGCTTTGTTCACCTCTTGATGTGAACAGTCTATACAGCATACCGAAGCCAAGCCATGCCAGGTATGACCCGCCGAGAATTCGGATAACGATATGGAAGTGGGGCAGGGTGCTGAGGATCAGAATCAGTCCCATAAAACCGACAAAAGCAAAAATACCGCTGCCGGTGGCAACGCCCAGGGCGGTGAACAGCCCGGACTTGCGGGAATCTCCGATTGTTCGGTTGAGAACCAGCAGAAAGTTTGGCCCCGGGCTGGCTATAGCCAAGGCAAACACACCAAGAATCGTGGCTATTTCAGCCCATGCTGAGGTCACGTGCGTACGCCCCTTCTCCGGCAGCGGCTGTGCCGAGAATCCCATCAGCCAGGCAAATGTGGTCAATGGTGTGCCAGTCACGGCCGAGCAGCAGCGCGCCTGCGCTATCGACGGCCACCGGGTCGCGACCAGCGATAAGTTTACCGACCGGTGGATCACAGGTCGGCCCCCCCAGATGGTACTCGGCCATCCCGATACTGGCATCGACCAGGCACAGGTCTGGTTTGCGATAACTGTTCAATTCAAAAATAGCCTGGTGCATGCGGGCATGAAACGCTGATTTTTTCCAGGATCCACCTACCTGGTAATGGCTCGGAGGTGCGCAGCCGATCAGGTTTTTCATGCTGATGGTGACCTCGGCCAGTGAATGTGCCTTGAGAACCGGAACCGATATCAGATAAGCATCGAACAGGATCTCAGGCAGCCACATCACGGGGAAAATCCGACAGGAAGGATGTTTCAATTTGAGCAGCGGTGCGTGGTTCAGGTCGAGCAGCTCGACATTGGCATGTTCTGTGAGCTTGCGGTACCCCAGCCGGCTGAAAATTTCATTTGTTTCCAGATTCCGGTCCCCGCACCCTTCACCGATAATAATTTTTGCCTGGGTTATTCGCCGCAGGGAGACAATCAGCGCATCGACACAATCGACCGGCAGGGTGATCGGCGGTGGTTGGCTGTTGACCAGGTTCGGTTTGATCAGGATCTGTTTCTGTTGCGCGATCACAGCGGGATCTGCCACAGCCTGCAGTGCCCTCTCCACCGATGAGGAAAAGTCCGTGAATGGTTCGATATGGCAGGCGAACGACATGCGGCCTCCAGGGCAGGTTGCTTGTGCGCATAATGCGTCGATTATAGGTGAGCAATGAACGATTGTCCATGACGACAGCAAGATAGAGAAGGTTGAAAAGTTACCGTCAGGGTGATAAATCTGGCGTGATTTGTTAGAATTAGCAGGTTGGGTTTTCCTATTTGGTTTCTGTGGCAGATGAAGGGGTCATCATGACGGGGAAAAAACTGTTATTGCGTGCACTGAAAGAGAAGGGCGTTCGTTATATTTTTGGCTATACCGGCGGAGCGATCATGCCTGTCTTCGATGAAATGGACAAGCTCGGAGATTTCCACTTTGTCATGGCCCGGCACGAGCAGGGCGCGGCGTTCATGTCCCAGGGGATCTCGCGAGCCTCCCTCTCTAGCGCTGAAAAACAGATCGGTGTCTGTATGACAACCTCAGGGCCGGGGGCGATGAACCTGGCGACGGGGATCGCCGATGCCTATATGGATTCGGTGCCAATGCTGGCGGTAACCGGCCAGGTGGCGACCGGGGTCATTGCCACCGATGCGTTCCAGGAGAGTGATGTGGTCGGGGTTATGATGCCGATATGCAAACAGACCTATATGCCCCTTGATGCTGCCGACGTCGAACAGACGGTCCACGAGGCGATCTACGTGGCGACCACCGGTCGTGGTGGCCCGGTGGTGATCGATGTTCCCAAAGATGTTCAGAACCAGTTGGTTGCGGATGAGTATCAGTTTGACGCGAAGAGCTTCAGACCGACTCTGCCAGGCTTCTATTACCATCCGACACCGGCCAGGGAACCTTTGCAGCAGGCGATGGAGCTGATTAATCGCAGCGAGCGCCCGGTGATGTTCTGCGGGCACGGGGTGATCAACAGTAATGCTGGGGAGCTGTTGCGCAAATTTGCGGAAAAGGTGAATATTCCGATCGCGTTTACCCTGCACGGCATCTCGGCAGTGCCGGCGGACCATCCCCTGAGCCTGGGGATGATGGGCATGCACGGCACAGTTGAAGCCAACCGGGCGATCATGGAAGCGGATCTGCTGATCTCTTTCGGCATGCGCTTTGCCGATCGGGTGACGGGCAAGCTCAACGAGTATGCCCAGAATGCTGATGTCATCCACGTCGAAATTGATCCTTCTGAAATCGATAAGAATGTCCGCACCTCGGTGGCCATCAACGCGGATGTCTACCGCACCCTGCATGTGCTGCTGGGTGACCCGATGTTGACCTACAAACCGCGTCGGCGCTGGTGGGAGAAAATAGAATCATTCCGACAGGTGATGGCCGAGGACCTGCGGCAGGAGATCGAGTTGGCAGTCGGTGACGGTGGCAAACTCCTGATGAAGTCGATCATTGACAAGCTGTCCGAACTGACCGGCGGCAAGGATCTTATTGTCCCCGATGTCGGCCAGCATCAGATGATGGCGGCCCGTTTCTACAACTATCAGACTCAAAACAGCTGGTTCGCCTCCGGCGGAGCAGGGACCATGGGGGCTTCGTTGCCGATGGCGATCGGAGTCAAGTTTGCGCGCCCTGCTGAACGGGTCTGGTCTATCAGTGGCGATGGGGGCTTCCAGATGAATGCCCAGGAGCTCGGCACCATCATGGAACAGAAGCTGGACGTCAAGATTCTGATCCTCAACAACGGTTATCTGGGCATGGTGCGCCAGTGGCAGACCCTCTTCTTTGACGGCCGTTACGCCGGCACCCCGATGCAGAGCCCCGATTTCGGTCTGCTCGCACAGGCCTATGGAATCCCGTATCGCAAGGTAGAAACGCCGGAGGATATCGCTCCGGCCCTGCAGCAGGCGATCGATCACCAGGGGGCGATGGTGCTTGAGTTTATCTGTGACCCGAGTGAGGTGATCCTGCCGATGGTGCCGTCCGGAGGCGGTTTTGAGGACATGATCGTGAAGCGTCCGGGCAGCGAACAACCGGAGACCAGTGACAGCAATGGAGAAGAATCATGAAGCGACGCGCCATTTTAGCTTTTATGCTCGATCGGCCCGGGGTGCTCAACAAGGTTTCCATGTTGATCCGCAAAAAGATGTATAACGTCGACACCCTGACGGTCTGCAGCTCCCGCATCGAGGGGATCAGCAGGATGACGATCACCCTGCAGGAAGACGACGAAGCCAAGGTCGATCAGATCATCAAACAGCTGGAAAAGTTCACCGAGGTTGTCTCCGCCAAAGAGCTCGATACCGACCATAGCTACTGGCGGGAAGTGGCGATCGTCAAGCTCGAGGTCGATGCCACTCATCTCGAAGAGTTCCACGGGCGCTACAACTTCGAGGTGCTCGACCAGAAGAGCGAGGATATTCATATCCTGCAGGTGGCGGGGTCAACCCGTCGCATCGACGCGTTTCTTGATGAAGTCGGTCAGGAGCATATCATCGAGATCGCCCGGACCGGGGTGACCGCCCTGGAAAAGTAAGTTTCCCCATCAGTGCAGGAGTCAGTTATGAAGCGACGCAGTACGGACATCACCGGAAAGGCCGGTGCGGGGAACTGGGTCGAACGAACGGCTGCGCGGACCATGCTGCGGGCCGTCCGCTTCAAGGACGAGGATTTCGAAAAGCCGCTGATCGCGCTCGCGGTCCCCTATACCAACGGAACGCCCTGTAACGACCATATCCGCGAACTGGGAGACCTCTTCCAGAAAGAAATCGAGGCTGTCGGGGGCAAGGCGATCATCTTCGGTACCCCGGTGGTTTCTGATGGCATCTCGATGGGCACCGAAGCGATGAAATATTCCCTGGTCAGTCGTGAAGTGATCGCGGATGCCATTGAGCTGATGACCGAAGGCTATCGGGTCGATGCCGTGGTGACCCTGTCCGGCTGCGACAAGACCATCCCAGCTGCGCTGATGCCGATTGCCCGCAATGACCTGGTCGGTCTGACTCTGTATGGTGGCAGTATCCTGCCCGGTGAATATCACGGGGAGGAGCTGAATATCGTCAGTGCGTTTGAGGGGATTGGCGCGCATGCAGCAGGGCGTATAGATGATCAGCAGCTGCATGGTATCGAGTGTCATGCCTGTCCGGGGGCCGGTTCCTGTGGCGGAATGTACACGGCCAACACCATGGCAGCCGCCATCGAAGCAATGGGGATGAGTTTGCCCGGTTCGTCATCAAATATGGCCGTCGACAGGCAGAACCGAATTTCGGCAGAAAAGAGGAATGACATTACAGCAAGTGCCGGAGCACTGGTCGACCTTCTCAGGCAGGGGCTGAGTGCCCGCCAGATCATGACCCGCAGAGCATTCGACAATGCCCTGACGGTTGCCTGGGCTCTGGGCGGTTCAACCAACGCGGTGCTGCATCTGCTGGCCCTGGCGAGAGAAGCCGACATCGAACTGACCCTGGGCGATATCAAAGAACTTACGGCGCAGGTGCCAATGCTCGGGAATTTCAAACCTTTCGGCCGATATCTGATGAACGATCTGCACCGGATCGGCGGTGTTCCTCTGGTGATGAAGCTGCTGCTGGACGGCGGCTTTCTGCATGGAGACTGCATGACCGTCACCGGCAAAACCGTTGCCGAGAATCTTGCTGGGGTGGAGGGGTTGCCGGCAGATCAGCAGATCATTTATCCCCTCGAGTCCCCTTATGCTCCGTGCGGAACCCATATTCGCATTCTCCGCGGCAATCTGGCAGAAGAGGGGTGTGTCCTTAAGCAGAGCGGAAAATCTCTGCAGACAATGACCGGCCCAGCCCGGGTGTTTGAACGGGAAGAGCAGGCCCTGGCGGCGATCCTGGATGGACAGATCAACCCGGGGGACGTGGTGGTTATCCGCTATGAAGGGCCACGGGGCGGTCCGGGGATGCGGGAAATGCTGTCCCCATCCGCCGCGTTGATGGGAGCCGGCCTGGGGGGGAGCGTTGCCCTGATCACTGATGGGCGCTTCTCCGGCGGCACCCATGGAATCATGGTCGGCCATATCGCACCCGAGGCGCAGGTTGGCGGAACTCTTGCCCTGGTCGCGGAGGGGGACAGGATCCGCATCGATCTTGAACAAGATGAGCTGCAGCTGCTGGTGGATACAGTTGAACTGCAGCGCCGTCGCAGCCAATGGCGCGCACCGCAGACCGCCTATCCCAGAGGGGTACTCTCCAAATATGCCCGGCTGGTCTCTTCCGCTTCGACAGGCGCGGTAACCAGCTGAGAGAAACCAGCAGGCAATCAGCCCCGAGACGTAAGGAGATCTTTACCGGCCGATATGGGATGAATTGCTGGCCTGTGGAAAAAAAAGTTTTGTTGAAACAAATGTTATGTTCTAATTAACTTTTTTTTCCACAGAAAAATCAGCAATTGCCTCTCTATTGATGAGTTGTTTATGCATTTATCGGCTGATACGGACAATCAATCGAACGAACCACGGGTCTGGGCGATCGGTGGTGGGAAAGGCGGGGTGGGCAAGTCGGTCATCTGTACCGCGCTGGCAATGAGCTTGGCCCGCCAGGGTGAACGGTGCGTGGTGATCGATGCTGATCTCGGCGGTGCCAATCTGCACACCTTCCTCGGCATGCCCAATCCACGACATACACTCAGCGATCTCTTCCGCAAGAAGGTCGATGGCCTGGAGGATATTCTCCTGCCGACGCCGTACGAAAATCTCTCACTGGTCAGTGGAACCCGTGCCATGCTCGATATGGCAAACCTGAGCTATCAGCAGAAAATGAAAATGATCCGGCAGATTTTCGCCCTCCCTGCGGATCATATCTTCCTCGATCTGGGGGCAGGCAGCTCCTACAATGTGCTCGATTTCTTTATTGCCGCCAATGATGGGCTGTTGGTGATCATGCCGACGCCGACCTCGATCGAGAATGCCTATCATTTCCTGCGTGCTGTTTATTTTCGTAAACTGCGCAAGGTCATGAAAAGGCTCGGTGTCGACGAACTGGTGAATTCTTCCTTGAATGAGAAGGTCAGGGGAGGTATCCGCACCCCACAGGACCTGATGGCTGATTTGAAGCAGCGCGATCCTGGGGTAGGGAACGCCATCGCCCTGGAGATGGAACAGTTCAGTCCCTGCCTGATCGTCAACCAGGCGCAGCGCAACGAAAACTCCGAACTCGCCGATGAGATCGCGATGGCCTGTCGCGATTTTTTTGGTATAGAAGTGAAAGTCTCCGGCGTGGTGCGAGCCGATGAACGGGTGTTGATCTCCCTGAATTCCCGGCGTCCGGTTCTGGATATGTTTCCTAACAGCCCTTTTGCTGAAGATGTGCAGCGCATCGTGCGCAAGATGACTCCGGATACTGAGGCGGAACATGAACGAAGAAGCACTGCAGCGCAGTTATAAACGCTTCGGGCTTACCCCTGATGCAAGCCTGAGAGAGGTGGAGCTGGCGTTTCACAAACTGCGCAAGCTTTACAGTGACAACTCTCTGGCGACCTACTCGCTGCTTGAGGATGGTGATCTTCCGGATCGCCTGAACTCTCTGCAGGCCGCCTATGACATGATTCTCCAGTCGCGCCTTTATTCCCAGCCGGCGTCCGATCAAGCCTTTCCCGAGCGCAGGCAAGAGGACCGTCGTGATCAGGACTCCCGCATTGTTGTCGTCGATGCCGATCCACAGCAGAAGCCGGGACTGTTCCTGAAGCAGATGCGTGAAGCGCGTAATATGTCTATCCATAACGTTGCTGAGCGAACCAAGATCGGCCCGCACCAGTTGCAGTGTATCGAGGCACAGGACTTTACCGCACTCCCGGCTCCTGTCTACCTGCGTGGGTTTCTCAAGGAATTCTGCCGGGCAGTCAAGGTTCAGGACCCCGATCAACTGGTGGAAGCTTTTATGATGTTGTATTCCGAAGCAACGTAATTTTATCCTTCATCATTTCATTTTGGGTTCTGCCTCTTCGCTCATCCATTGTTTGTACCCAGTATTCTACCTCTCCTTCCTGCTCATTTGCCTTCTTAATCGCGGACACGACATAAGCCCTTCGCTTAAATTATATGTCAACGCCATGTAAGCCTTTGTTCTTCTCATGCGTCTAAGGAATATCTGATGCGTATAACCCTTTCTGCTAGAGGAGAATCAAAATGAATACTAACCGAATTACCAGCAAAACCCTTGTCCTGAAGGTTTGCTTCTTTGTCTTGATTGCTGTCTCTCTCATCGGACCTCCGGTATGGGCGGGCAAAGGCGATTTCTCCGCCTCGACAACACTTTCTGAAATTGAAGCTGAAATGCTCACTTTCATGCGCGAAGAAGAGAAATTGGCGCGCGACGTCTACCTTGAAATGCATGAGAACTGGGAAGTCGCCATTTTTTCTACCATAGCTGCTTCAGAACAGAAACATATGGACGCGATGGAAAAGAAAATAATCAAGTACGGATTGCCTGATCCGGTCCTGCCCGCACTAGGCCAGTTCACGAATGAAGATTTACAGGAAAAATATAATGAGCTTGTCTATGCTGGGTCACTCTCTCTTGTTGATGCCCTTTATGTCGGTGCCACCATCGAGGAAATTGATATGGTTGATATCCAGCATGCCATAGATGTTACGTCGCAACTCGATATCGTCAATGCCTATCAGAATCTTCTTGAAGGATCCAAGAATCATCTGAGGGCATACGTAAGAGCACTCGATGCTCAGGGCTTTACCTATGCTCCGCAATATTTAAGCCAGTCGCTTTATGACGCTATTATCAACTTGTGAAAACCCTGCTATGACTTAAACGGAGCACAGTCTCACCAAGCAAGGCTCACTTGTCGGGACCCTTATGAAGTACGACAGACAATGGCCGACACCGGTTGCCGGGTCGGCCATTGGTTTATTGAGGTAAGGTACGTTTGAAGGAAGAATCACTTGTCAAACGGCAGGTGGTTGACGCAGACTTTAACCCAGTTTTCGCCTGGAGGGTCGCCCGAAGCCTGATTCGCCACATAGTCATCGCACAACGTTTGGTCGTCAGGATCTGGAGGACAACTCAGCGGAACGATATTCGGGTCAGTCCCGGTCAT
>PKUD01000191.1 GCA_002869695.1 Desulfuromonas sp.
AACCCTATTTATCAGGATATCTCTAGCCGCCGGTTTTTGCCGGCGGCTTTTTTCTTGTTGGATCTTTATCGAGACCCCTGCGACTGAATATCTGGTACCATAGACGAGCATTGTGATTTGTTAGAGACAGGAAGTTGCTGGCAAGGAGGTCGATGATGCGGAGTCTGCAGGGGAAAACGTTATTCATTACCGGGGGAAGTCGTGGGATCGGCCTGGCTATTGCCTGTCGTGCTGCCAGCGAAGGGGCCAATGTTGCCATTGCCGCCAAGACGGAAAGGGAACACCCAAGGCTGCCCGGAACCATATATACTGCAGCTGGAAAGATTGAGGCAGCGGGTGGAAAGGCGTTGCCGCTCGCTGTTGACATCCGTGATGTGGGACGCCTGCAGCAGGCGGTTGCCGAGACGGCCGACCGTTTTGGCGGGATCGATATTCTGATCAATAATGCCAGTGCCATCTTTTTGGCTGGTACCGAGCAGACCTCGATGAAACGTTTCGACCTGATGCAGCAGGTGAACCTCCGCGGGACCTTTGCCGCCAGCCAGGCTGCTCTGCCATTTCTGAAAAATGCGGGCAACCCGCACATCCTGACCTTGTCGCCGCCACTCAATCTGGCGCCACGCTGGTTCCGTAATCATACCGCCTACACCATCTCCAAATATGGGATGAGCATGACGGTACTCGGCCTTGCTGAAGAATTTCGCGGGCAGGGAATTGCGGTGAACGCGCTCTGGCCGAAGACGGTGATTCATACCGATGCGCTGGCGATGCTGGGTGGATTGGTGCGCGCGGAAAACTGCCGTACCCCGGACATTGTTGCCGATGCGGCCGTCGCAGTACTCAAGCGGGACAGCCGCTCCTGTAACGGCAATTTCTTTGTCGATGAGGATGTCTTGTGGGAGGAGGGGGTCACAGATTTCTCCTGTTATGCCGTGGATCCAGGGCAGTCACTTTACCCTGACCTGTTCCTCGATCCGGAGTAACGCTTTATCCGGATTGAAGCTGTGATTCAGGTGTGTTAGCTTTTTTTACATGATAAAAAAGGGTCTCTGATGAACCTGTGCAGGGAATTCACAGGGCTAGACGATGAGGACAGGGTGAAGAAAGAACGTCTGGATAAATTGTTAGTCGAACAGGGTCTGGTGCAGTCGCGTGAGCGAGCCCGGGCCCTGATTCTGGCCGGCAAGGTTGTTGTCAATGACCACCGGGTTGACAAGGCCGGCACCCGCTTCGACGTGGATGCCGAGCTGCGGATCAAGGGCGAGGATATTCCATATGTCTCACGCGGCGGCTTGAAGCTGGCCAAGGCGTTGCAGGTTTTTCCCGTTGATCTGCAAGGCCGGGTCGCTATCGATGTCGGAGCGTCCACCGGGGGGTTTACCGACTGCCTGCTGCAGCATGGAGCAAGCCGGGTGTTTGCCGTTGATGTCGGATATGGCCAATTGGCCTGGGCACTTCGCGAGGATCCCCGGGTGGTTAATTTCGAACGGTGCAATATCCGTCATCTGGCACCTGATCAGCTGGATGAGAAGCCTTCACTGGCAGTTATCGATGCGTCATTTATCTCCCTGAGCAAGGTGCTGCCACCGACCCTTGCGCTGTTGACTGAGAAAGCGGAAATCCTGGCCCTGATCAAGCCACAGTTTGAAGTGGGCCGCGGCAAGGTCGGCAAGGGAGGAGTGGTGCGGGATGCCGGGTTGCAGCAACAGGTGGTCGATGATATTCGTGAGCTGGCTGTCTCTCTGGGCTGTGAGGTCGGTGGCGTTGTGGAAAGCCCGATCCTCGGACCCAATGGCAACCGGGAATTTCTGATTTATCTGCGCAAGGGGGAGTCCTCCGGCTAACCGATCGTGTTCTTTGTTCCGCTGGTTATTACACAGGTATAAAGCTGCGAAGGAACTGATATTTTCGGTATCCCGCTGAAGAAATGTTTGTTAAAATCGTGCTGACTGAGCTCGCAATGGGCTCTTCTTCACTTTCTAAGAGGTCAGGCTATGGCTGCAGATTGTCTCTTTTGCAAGATTGTCGCCGGTGAGATCCCCGCCAAGATTCGTTATCGTGATGATGAAGTCGTCGCCTTTGACGACATTAATCCCCAGGCTCCCTCTCATCTACTGATTGTTCCACGCAAGCACATCCGGACCACTCTTGATCTGACGACTGCTGATAACAGCATGATCGGCCATGTCTACCAGGTGGCCGGCAAACTGGCCCACGATCTCGGCTTTGCTGAAGACGGGTTCCGCGTGGTGAACAACTGCAATGAAGGTGGCGGTCAGGTGGTCTGGCATCTGCATTTTCACTTGTTGGGCGGGCGGGATATGGTCTGGCCTCCCGGTTAACAGAGATCGATATTCAACCTGACAGGAACTATGGCCCAATTCGACGAGCAAACTGAAAAACGTCTGATAAATGATGTGTTGACGCTGCTGGTCACACATTACGGCGGAGGTCTGTCCGAGGAGCAGCTTGATACGGGACTGCAGACAGTGCAGCAGGCTTACGAGCAAGCACGGGCGTCACATGTCGGCCAGCTGCGCAAGTCGGGAGAGCCTTACATCTTTCATCCGCTTCGGGTGACCCTGCTGGCTGCACGCCACTGGATGGATTTCCCCTCCGTCATCGCTGCTCTGCTGCACGACGTTGTCGAGGATACCCCGGTTACTCTGGAGGATGTCAGAAAAAAGTATGGTGAAGAAGTCGCGTTGCTGGTCGATGGGCTGACCAAGGTGACCGCCAGCGAAATCAATCACCAGAACATGAATCGGCAGGACCTGAAAGAAGCGACCTACAAAAAAACTGTGTTGGCAGCGATTGAGGATATCAGGGTTCTGTGTCTCAAGTTCTGGGATCGGATCGACAACCTGATGACGATCAATGCCCTGTCCGAAGAGAAGCAGAAGCTGATCGCAGAAGAGACGCGCACGATCTATGTTCCTCTCGCTCAGCACCTGGGGATGGGACATGTGTCGACAGAACTCGAATCCCTTTCCATGCAGCTTATCTACCCGCGTCGCGCGGAGCGCTACAGGGAACGGGTCAATGCAGTCCGTGAGCAGACCAAGGACCACCTGCGTAAGATCCGGGCAAAAATCATGAACGCCTGTGAGCATCAGCGCCTCGATGTTTCTCTGAAAGATCGTTGGCGTCCTTTCTCTATTGCCGCGGCACGCGAGATGCCTCGTGGCTTTGTTGCCCTCTACACCCTTGAGGCCCACGTTGACCGGATTCGCGATGCCTACGTTTTCCTTGGCCTGCTGCACAGTATGTTTCCATCGATTCCGGGGAAGCTGCGGGACCATCTGAACGTTTCATCACAGTTCGGCTATCAGGCTCTCAAAACAACGGTACAGGTCGGTGAACAGCGGATGCGGGTTGAGATCACCACCCGTAAGCTGGCTCGTTTCAACGATTCCGGAGTGCTGGCGCCGGGTTTTGAATTCAAGCTGGACAACTTCAGGGGGCTGATGCGCTCCCTGATGGAGGGTGAGTCCGCTTTCGATACGGCTTCCCTCAAGCTGGCTTCAGCAACGATTCAGGTCTATACCCCGCATGGCGATATCCGGATTCTCCCAGAAGGAAGCAGCCTTCTTGATTTTGCCTTTGATATTCATGAATCTCTTGGTCTGACAGCCCGTCGCGGCCGGATCAACGGCCGCACCCGCTTGCTCAAAACCCGACTACTGGATGGAGATCAGGTTGAAGTGGAGACGGCCGAAAAGCCGGAAGTGCTGCCCAAATGGTTGGAGTGGGCGGTTACTCCCAAAGCCCGTAATACGATTAGGCGTTACCTGAGAAATAAGGTTCGAACCTCCTGACTTAAAAAGAAAAGTTTAGCTATGAAATTATTGTTAGCTGGTCTCTTTGCGGGTGTTCTTCTGGCCATCCCCATGCTCGATGGAATAGCCCATGCGGGCGCAAATGTCTTTCTTTATCATCGCTTCGATGAACCGCACTATTCATCTACCAATATTGACATCGATGTTTTTGCCGAACAGCTGGCCTATCTCCAGGAGAACCAGTACCGGGTCCTTTCGCTGAAGGAAGTTGTCCGACGGCTGGAAGCTGGAGAGCCGTTCCCGGAAAAGAGTGCGGCGCTCAGCGTCGATGATTCGTTCCGATCGTTCAAGGAGCAGGCGATGCCGTTGATCCGCCTGTATCAGTATCCGGTGACCCTGTTTGTCAACAGTGGGTCGGTCGGAACTTCTGGCTACCTGAGTTGGAAAGAATTGCGGGCATTGGCCCTGGAGGGGGTTGATATCGGCAACCATTCTTCCAGTCACGATCACCTTATTGATGTACGGGAGAGTGAAACTCGGGAACAATGGACAGCCAGAGTCCGTCAGGATATTGAAAAGGCTCAGCTGCTGTTTGAAAAACATCTCAAACTGACACCTGACCTGCTTGCTTATCCGTACGGCGAGTACAATCTGGCTTTGGCGGAACTGGTTCAGGAGATGGGTTTCGCTGCGGCATTCTGTCAGCAGTCAGGGGTGATTCACGGGACCAGTAACCTGATGACCCTGCCGCGTTTCCCGATGGGCGGACCCTATGCCACGCTCAAGGGGTTCCGAGAGAAGGTCCATATGAAGCCGCTGGTTGTTTCTCAAGAACACCCTGCCGAGCCGGTCATTGCGGAGAATAACCCCCCGGTCTTAGAACTTTTGATCGATGCCGGCGATGCTGATCTCGGCCGGATGAACTGTTTCGTTCAAGGGGACAACCGATGCGAAGTCGCTGCAATCAAGGATCGCCCGGGCGCCTACCGGGTTACGGCGGAAAAGCCGCTGACCGGACGCAGGAACAAGTACACCTTGACCGCCCCTAACCGTAGCGGGTCGGGATGGTATTGGTACAGCCAACTGTGGATCAATTCTTCCGACGCAGTGAATTTCGTCAAGTAAGCTTTGGGAGGAAAGGTCAGCCCTTGCGCAGCGTGGCGGCAGCGTAGCGCTCCAGCCGATTCTGTTTGATCAGAGACTGCAGATCCTTGATGTAGGCTTCTCGGCGGGTTGAGTAATAGAGCAGCCCGTTGGCCAAGTGCTTGCCGCTCAGTTTCTGGTCTGCCGCCCGGGCTTCTGCGCGCAACTTACGGAACGTGCGATAGGCCGAATGGGTGTTCAGATTCTTCTGGTAGGAGCGGACCGAGTCGAGCAGCGTGTTAAAACGACGGACTTCGTAAATCTCACCCTCAGGCCGTCCTTCCGGAACGATTCCCGCGCCGGGAGTGAAGGTCCATTCCCCGAACAGGTTGTTGGCCAGGAGAGAAAAGCGGGATGTGCCGTACGCAGATTCGTTGGCTGCCTGTGCCATAGCCAGGTCGGTGGGAATAACGTCAACTCTTTGCAGCAGTTTGTTGAGAGTCTGGCGTGGATTCTTCCTGTTTAACTTGACGCCATAGCGCTTGGCCAGAGTCTTGAGCAGGTGGAAATCTGAATCGGCAAAGTCTCCCCCGTTCATCTTGGACAGTTCGTCGAGGTCAACCAGGATCTGCCGTTCGCGCCTTATTTCATCGTTAGCCAACAGAATCATCGGCAGCAACGACTTGAAGAAAACATTTTTCTTTTTCTTGGATGAGTTGAGGGACGCTATTTCCCGGGGGAAGGATTGCAGAATCAAGGGAGGTACGCCGTCCTGCAGCGTATTGAGATCGTAATTGTAGCGATCAAACTCAGTCTCAAGTTCAATCAGGTTGCCAGCTTTGATGATCTGCACCGTAGTCCCGGCATAGACTGGAGCTATGCTGTCAGAACAGCTGGCCAGCAGCAGGGTCATCATTGAACAGAAGAAAAGTATTGTTTTGCTAGATTTTTTCATAATTTTTATCAGTGTGCGGATTCGAAGATCTCGACACATTGCGACGCTTTGTATATAGAAAGTATAGAGCCCTGTCAATATTTTTCCAGTTCAATAGGGCGTACTAATGTTATGGGCTCTTGTCTTTCAATTGTTGCTTTTCTAACCATATATAATTAATAAGGGTATAGTGTCTAGGGGCCGTGTTGGTTGTTCTTAATTGCTTAAAATTAATTGGAGGTGGCGTTGAAATCGTACCGGAAAGAACTCTGGTTTGATATCCCGACCCGTAGGGAGTTTCGCAATATTACCCCGGACGTGGAAGCGTGTCTCAGCGAGAGCGGCATTCGCGAAGGATTTCTGCTCTGTAATGCCATGCATATCACCGCTTCGGTCTTTATCAATGACGATGAGGGTGGCTTGCATCGGGACTTCGATCACTGGCTTGAGCAGTTGGCCCCGCATGAGCCTCTGAGCCGCTACCGGCATAATAATACCGGGGAAGATAATGGTGATGCCCACCTGAAACGGACCGTGATGGGTCGCGAAGTGGTTGTGGCAATTACCGCCGGCAAGCTTGATTTCGGCCCGTGGGAGCAGATATTCTACGGCGAGTTTGACGGCCGTCGACGTAAGCGGGTTCTGGTCAAGATCATCGGCGAGTAGATGCGACATTTCAATCTATAGTCAATCATGAATGCTTATGCTAATATCGTTGACAGGTCATGTCGTTGATGGCTTATCGCATAGTTTGAGGTGCATTCGTGGAAACCGTTAAGACAGCAAGTTTTGAATATCTGATCGACCTGGCAAAAAAAAATCCTGAAGGAGGTTACACTTTTATCCTGGATGGAGAGTCGTACCAGATAGAGGACGTTCTGGAAATTTCAAAAATAGCCACTGAACACGGCTATATCGTTATCTATTGAGATGGGAGAGAAGAGATGAAAAGGGTTTGCCCGACAATTGAGGAAGGGGTCTGTTATACCGTAGAGGCTGCGCTTGAGATGGCCATCCAGATGGAAGAGGAGGGCTTTCGTAGCTACCTCTTTGCTGTCCGTCTGGTGAAGGATCGTGCGGCTAAAATGATTTTAAAAGACGCCGCGATCGATGAATTGAAACACAAGCAGGAACTGGAACTGGCCCTGCTCGAAGGTGTCGATGCCGGTGGTGAAGGTTTGGCGCGCGAGGTGCCGACCATGAATCTTGATTATATGCTGGAACAGACCGAAATCAGCCAGGACGCAGACGCTCGCGAGGCTCTGGCGTATTCGATTCACCTGGAAAAAAATGCTATTGAGTTTTACAAGTGCCTGGTTAACGGTTGTGAAGGGGCGCCGATGGCGCCGGTGTTTAAGAAGTTGCTTGCCGATGAAAGCAAGCACCTGCGCGAACTTGAAGATATGTACGAAAGGCACTTCATGACCGAAAACTAAATCTCAGATTGACTTAGAATGGAAAGGCGCCGTTTGAAAAAGCGGCGCCTTTTCTTATTTTATCAGGTATAAAATTACATTTATATCGAGAAAACAAATAGTTGCAAACTATAACGCTGTTTGATATTCTCCCCGTGTGTCTATGTTGTATAATATAGGATATGTCGGGAGGTCAGCATGGGATTCCTCGATGTCAACTTTATCAAGGCTATTTTCGCGCTTTATATTGTCGCAATCTCTTTGATACGCCTGATGTACGACAAAGAGTATTTTCGTCTCACCGCGATGAAAAAGCTTTTTGGCCGTAGCCTGGGTCTGCTGATCCATTTTCTTTCCTACGTCATCATGCCGCTGCTGTTTGCAATTTATTTTCTCTGCCGCGGTATTGTCGGCTTTGTTCCAATCTGAAGAATGTTGGTTTGATATGTCGTCTATGCCCGTTTCCGTTTTCGGAACGGGCTTTTTTTTTGACTGCTTGACAAGTATGGCTATCATTTTTTATCTTTGCCCGTTGTAAAACACGATAAGGAGTGAATGTCATGGCGAAAACAGCAAAACGGGAAGAGGGAAACATCTCGATTCATACCGAGAACATTTTTCCCATCATCAAAAAATGGCTTTACAGCGAAAAGGAAATTTTCCTACGGGAACTTGTTTCCAATGCGGTAGATGCCATCCATAAGTTGCAGAATGTTAACCTTATGGAAGGATTGAAACTGGCCGATGAGTATTTTGTCGATGTCCGGGTCGACAAGGAGAAAGGCTGTCTGGTTGTCTGTGATAACGGCATCGGCATGACTGCCGAGGAGATCCGCAAGTACATCAATCAGGTCGCGTTCTCGTCAGCCGAGGACTTCGTGGAAAAATTCAAGAATCTTGAAGACAAAAACCAGATCATCGGTCATTTTGGCCTCGGTTTCTATTCAAGCTTCATGGTAGCCGACAAGGTTGAGATCCGTTCCCTCTCATATCAGGAAGGAGCAGCCCCGGCCCACTGGGAATGTTCCGGTTCGACCAGTTACAGCCTCTGGGAAGGTGATAAGAAGGAGCGTGGCACCGAGATCATCATCCACCTCAGTGATGAGGAAAAAGAATTCCTCGAAGCCGATCAGTTGCGCGACATCCTCAAGAAGTACTGTAACTTCCTGCCGGTATCGATCCGTCTCGAAGGGGATGAGGTCAATGACCGTAATCCGCTCTGGACCCGCAGTTCAAGCGAGGTGACCGAGGAGGAGTACAAGGAGTTTTATCAGAAACTCTATCCCTTGTCCGGAGAGCCGCTGTTCTGGATTCACTTGAATATTGACTATCCCTTCAACCTTAAGGGGATCATCTATTTTCCCCACCTGACCAATGAATTCGATGTCACGCGCAGTCACATCAAACTCTTCTGCAACCAGGTGTTCGTCTCCGACAACTGCCCG
>PKUD01000158.1 GCA_002869695.1 Desulfuromonas sp.
CAGGCTGGAACTCGCCCCCGGGCATTGCCTTTTTGTTGGGGATTCGGAGTTGGATCAACAGGCGGCCGAACGAGCCGGAGTGCCGTTTGCCTGCTATGGTGGCGCTATCGCTGCGACTTGGCGGCTGGAAAGTCACCAGCAGCTACTCAACTGGGTTGGAAGGAATTCCGACGTAGGAACTGGCCGGGATGAGCCGTTCCGGGAAAAGGGGGGCTGAAACAGATCAGCCCCTTTCTGTGAACAGACGTCAGCGCAGGTATTTTGTCATTTCCAGAACGTTGCTCTGCTCCTGCCGACGGTAGTGAACATTGTCCATAAGACGATAGATCAGCTGTATTCCACGTCCTTCCTCATCGGTCTCTTTTGCTTCAGAATTGGCCATGGCGGCAATATCGAAACCGCAGCCCTCATCAAAAACCTTAAGCGTCAGGCACGATTCCGAGATGACAATCGTGATCCGCAGTTGCTTGTGCGGATCTTCCTCGTTGCCATGACAGATCGCGTTGGTTGCCGCTTCGGTGAGCACCAGGTTGAGATGGAATGCAAGCTCATCCCGGTCACCACTGAAGCGGATCGGCGCATGAGCCAGGTTCTCACTGATCCGGCCAATCAGTCCCAGATATTTCGTCTGGTTCGGGATGGTGATGTCTACAGAAATCTGATCTTGCATACTGTTTGAACATCCTTGCCTGAGAGTTTAAAAACTCTCAAGGGCCTCATCGGCAGAGGTAAATATTTCAAAAACACGATGCAGTCGGGTGAGCTCGAACATGGAACGAACCTGGGGCTGCAGGCAACACAGCTTGAGGTTGCCATCCTTGGTGCTGGCATTTTTGAAGCCGGACACCAACGCGCCTAGGCCGGAGGAATCGACGAAGCGGACCGAGGAGAGGTCAATCACGAGGTTGCATTTGCCTTCGTCAAACAGCTTTAACATCTCCTCCTTGAGGGAGCCACTGTTGTGGGCATCCATCCGTTCTTCCTGGACAACAATCTTGACAATTTCACCATGTTCTTCGGTCGTCAGTTGCATGCAATCATCTCCTTATTGAGGTGTCATGATCTTCTGTTCATATCAAAAGACAGTATAACTCAGTTGGGGTAGCCTGTGGTATTGAACCTATGCTTCGGCTAGTTCGTCGTCCTCCGGAGAGTCCAGGATTCTCAAGACCACCAGAGAAATATCGTCATTAAAGTGATGCTGTCCGGTAAAAATTCTGATCTGCTGCAGAATCGCGTTGATAATTTCCTCTGGCGGCAACTCGGTACACTCCAGGATTAATTTCTGCAGCTGCTCTTCACCAAATAGTTCATTGTTCTCATTTTCAGCTTCGGTGACTCCATCTGTATACAGAACCAGGAGATCACCGGGGTAGAGTGATATGGCCCGCTGTTCAAAATCGACTTCTGGCCTGATGCCTAGGATCAACCCTTCCGCGTCGAGCCATTCGACTGAATTATCCGCTTTACGCCAGAGCAACGGCATGTTGTGTCCGGCGCTGGTGTAATAAAGTTTTCCAACGTCGGGATGGTACTGCAGGTAGAACATGGTCACGAAAAGTTCGGCTCTGGTGAGGTCGTTGTAGAAGAAACTGTTCAGTGCCCGTAGCATTTTGGCCGGTTCGTCAATGTTGGCAGAGCGGGCCTGTATGAAGGTTCTGGTCTCCGCCATAATCAATGCCGAACCGATGTTGTGGCCTGAAACATCGGCAATGAGCAGATCGATAGAGCCGTCATCACGTTCAATGAAGTCGTAGTAGTCTCCACCGACCTGGTGGGCCGGGACACAGAGCCCGGCAAGTTCAATCTCGCTAATTTTCGGGGTTGTGGAGGGCAGCAGCCCCATCTGGATGGTTTTGGCAATCTGTAATTCACGCTCCTGCTCCCGAACTTCGAGAAGACCGGTCAATTGTTTGTGATTGCGCCAGGCGATAGCGACCTGCCCGGCAATATTATTGAACAGGGCGACAAACTCATCGGTGAAAATACCTTTTGCCGAACGGGAGAATGCGGAGAGGACACCGACCGGTTCTCCTTCCAGGACGATCGGAGCATGGGCGAACGATTTAATGCCCTCCCGGTGAATGACCGCTGCTGACTCCGGTTTGTCGAGGTATTCGGTATCGTTCACCAGAATCGCCTTGTTGGAGAGAAAGGCTGTCCCGATATAGGTTTTCATGTCCAGATTGCGTTCAGACCCGCCAAAATGTTCTGAACTCATCCCGTGGTGACTGCGCACTGTCAGCATCATCTGCTCCTCATCCAGGAAACGGATGACGGTGAGGTCGAACTTGAACTGCTGAGCCAGCAGCGCCAGGATGTCATCCAGGGATTGCTGCAGATTATTGCTCCCCGCAACGATCTGTGAGGCTTCATAGAGGACGCTGAGCTGTTCCCGGCTGGCAGTTCGACTGAGAGTGACCGAGCCGAAGATGTCGAAAACATCTTCCATCTTGCTGCCTCGGGTGGACAGATAGTTTTCCAGGATGATGCGAGCCGGTGCCGCACCGACGTAGCCGGCGAGGGTTCTCTCGGTAAAGCTTTTCAGTTTGGGGATCTCCTCATCGGAGAGGTTGCCGCGCTGGTCAATTTCCTGATTGCTCTGCCGCAGATACTCGGAGATGACAGTATTGGCCTGCTTTTCACCGATAAACTTGGACATCAGTTCGGTAAATTCAAGAATCGTCGGTGCCCGACTGATCCGTTGACGTTGGGAAATAAACTGGACATCGCCGAAAACATCGACAAAGCGACTCGCCTGTTCCGCTTCAGAATCGTTCTGTCCGGTGAAGAAAGAGAGCGTAAGGAAAGCGGCAAGGTTGAAAAACATGCTCCAGAAGAGGGAATGGGTCCAGATGTCAAAACCGGTCAGGCCGAACAGTTCCAATGGGCGCAGCAGGGAAATGCCGAAAAGACCACGCTCAAGAATGTCGCTCTCCAGCCAGCCGGACAGGACAAAGGACGGAATCAACAGGGTATAGAACCAGAGCAGGAAGCCAAGGGAGAGGCCGGCGATCGCTGCCTTATGGTTGGCACGTTTCCAGTATAAGCCGCCCAGCATGGCCGGAGCGAACTGGGTCGCAGCCATAAATGAGATCAGCCCGATGTTGACCAGCGCATAAGAATCGCCGATGATCCGGTAATAGAGATACCCAAGAAAAACCACCAGCAGGATGCCGAGCCGTTTGAGATTCAGCAGGACGGTGGAGTAATCGCCCATACGCAATTTGAACTTCAGGATGACCGGCATGACCAGGTGATTGAGAATCATGGTCGACAGCGCCACAGAGGAGACCATGACCATTCCTGCGGAGGCGGAAAAGCCACCAATGAAAACCAGCAGCGCGAGCCAGGTGTGTCCGGCACTCAGCGGCAGGGTGATGACAAAATAATCTGCATGTGTTGTGTCCCCGCCGTTGAGCAGCAGCCCCCCCAGGGCGATGGGGATCACAAACAGGTTGATCAGGAATATATAGGCCGGGAAGCGCCACATCGATTTCTTGATGTGGGATTCATCCGAATTTTCGATGACCATGATATGGAACTGCCGGGGCAGGAACATGACCGCCATCATCGAAATGAAGGTCAGGGTGAACCAGTTCGGAAAGGAAATCGAGTTTTCACCGAGGCGGAACAGGGATTCCCGCTGCGGATACTGCTGCAGAAAATTTTCAAAAATATCGCCAAACCCGTCGAACAGGCCGAAGGTGACAAACAGACCGACCGCTATGAAAGAGATGATTTTTATCAGGGACTCAAGGGCAACGGCAGCAACCAGGCCTTCATGACGTTCCGAGGCATCAAGATTGCGGGCGCCGAAAAGAACCCCGAACAGGCCGAGGATGAGGGCCATAATCAATGCGGTATCAATGTAGCCGGGCAAGACCGGAATCAGAGTCTGGATAGGCTGGCTGGCTATCGTCAGCGGGTTGCAGAGCAGATCGAAGGTATGTGCCACCGCTTTGAGCTGCAGGGCGATATAGGGCATGATGCCGAGGACCGCAAAGAGGGTGACAATCGCCCCCAGGGTGGCAGATCTATCATAGCGACTGGAAAGAAAATCGGCAATACTGGTAATGTTCTCTTGCTTGCTGATTCTGACCATTTTGCGTAACAGGAACCACCAGGTGAAGGCGATCAGGGTCGGGCCGAGATAGACCGGGAGGAAGTCGAGTCCGCTGGTCGCAGCCCTGCCGACGCTGCCGTAGAAGGTCCAGGATGTACAGTAGATGGCCACCGACAGAGAATAGATGTACGAATTTGAAATCAGGCTGCGCCCTTGCGCGCGGCGCCTGTCGGCGTAATAGGCAACCCCGAACAAAAGGGCGAAGTAGGCGACTGAGGTCAGCGCAACTGTCTGGACCGATATCATGATTCTGTCCGGTCGCTGCTGTCTGATTTGCGGGGTTGTTCGTCATGTCCCAGCTGGAAGGTGAACAGGTAGATGACCAGTATTGAGAGCGGCCAGCCGACAAAGAAATAGAGAACCAGGATCGGGATTCCCAGAAATAATTGAGAGGAATTGAAAATCTGAATGAAGGGGAAGTTGAGCATGATGGTGCCGAGGATCAGACAAAGGACCCAGGCTTCCCGTGTTGAACTGCCCTGGTATCTCTTCATGGAGTATCCCGATTTCAGGGTTGCCGACAAATTGACATTTTTTATTATAAACGACTCAATAGCTGCTGTCGACAGGAAGATCTCTGCTTGAGCCGCGCTAGGTAGTTTGAATTATTCTGGTTTCGTTCCTGCCCGGCATGAAGACTGTTTGCCGGCCAGCAATTTTGAACGCTTTATCCTCGTGAATGTCCCGCTCGACTTCAGGTATTGTGCAGGCGTATATTGTGAGAGTAGCGGGTTTACATAATAATCTTACCCGAGCGGCTGCTACACTCGGGAAAAGGTTTTTTCATCATGGAACCAGGCGCCCTTCGGAGTGTTTGACCGATCCCGGCGATTATGCTACTAAAACCGACTGGTCCCGGTCCGAACAGGTTGCCGTTAATCCGTTGTTCCTGCCCTAGACAGACTCAGGAGTTTCCCCTGTGTGCATTGCCTCTAATCGCCTGAAGCTTTCTCTTGCCCTTCTGCTTGCTGCGGTTGCGCTGCTCACCGGGTGCTGTCCGGGGGTGGCTGTCCAGCCGAGAGGCCCAGCAGAGCATGGTCGGATCGACTATGTGTCTGAAATCAGCCTGCCTGAAGCAAAATCAACCTTCGCCTACACGCAATATCGGCTGTTGGTTGCTGAAGGCCGCTGGGAAGAGGCGCTTACTGCACTTGAGCGAGCTGTTGCCTTGGATGCGGGTTCACGCTATTTGCGGATGTCTCTGGCCAAGGCGTACCTGCACACAAAACAGCAGGACCGGGCTATCCAGATTCTGCGTGATCTTCTGCTGCAATTTCCGGATTTTTCTGACGGACATGAATTGCTGGCAGATCTATTGCTACACTATGAAAAACCGTCAAAAGCGGTCACACATTACCGGCAGGCACTGGCAACAAAAGAACAATCGACACCTTTGAGGCTTAAGTTGGGGATGGCGCTGGCCCGGAGTGGTGAACTCGCAGAGGCGATCAGCGTGGTCTCGGCGATTCTACAGGACCAGCCGGAGTCCTTGTCCGCCATGCTGTCGTTGAGCCGTTATTACCGGGAAGATCGACAGTTTTCTCAGGCCGTGAATGTTTACCGGCAAATTCTGGCAATGAAGCCTGGCCAGGAGCAGGTCCTGCTCGAACTGGCGGATCTTCTGCAGCAGCTGAACCGGATTGACGAGGCGCTGGAACTGTATCTTGATGGCCTGGAACAGCAACCGGGAAGTATTGCCATGCGGGAACGGCTGGCCCGTTTGCTGGTTCAAGAAAAACGCTATCCGGAAGCCCTGCAGCAGCTGCAGGAGTTAAACGACCGGTACCCCGACAGGCCGGAAGTCCTGAGCCGTATCGGTCTGCTGCAACTGGAGATGAAGCGATGGGCGGAGGCGGAGTTGATGTTCCGTAAAATTCTCCGTCAGCAACCCGATCATGACCGCAGTCGCTATTATCTCGGGATGGCTCTCTCCGGCGCCGGTGACATCCGGGGCGCCCTCGAGGAGCTTGCCGAGGTTGCGGAAGACTCTCCGGTCCGGCTTGAAGCGGTGACCCAGAGGGCTTACCTCTACCAGTTGAACGACCAGGCACAGCACGCCATTGAGCTTCTTAGAAAAGAACTCGACAAAGGCAGCAGTGAGCCGATCCTTTTCTATTACCTGGCATCCTCCTACGCCAGCCAGGACCAGCTGGAACAGGCTGAACAGGTGCTTCGCGAGTCCTTGGAGCTGTATCCGGAAGATGTCACCCTGCGTTACCAACTCGGGGTTGTTTTAGAAAAACTGGATCGTCGAGACGCTGCACGGGAGGAAATGGCCCGGATTCTCGAACTGGATCCTGAACATGCGGATGCCCTCAATTATATGGCTTACCTTAAGGCGGAAACCGGGGAGAACCTGGAGCTGGCCTTGAGTGAGGTGAAACGGGCTCTGGCGACAAAAGAGGCCGGTTATCTTCTTGATACTCTCGGCTGGGTCTATTATAAACTTGGGAGGTTCGAGGAGGGGCGACAGCCCTTGGAGAAGGCCCTGCGACTGCGCCCGGATGATACGGTCATACTGGAACATCTGGGAGATCTGTATCGTGCCCTGAGTCTCTGGCAGCTTGCTGGCGAGGTTTACCGACGGATCCTTGAACTGGATCCGCTCGCTGAGGGCATTCAGGAAAAACTGGACTCCATTCCGGAGGAACAGCGTCAATGAAGAAGGGCCTGTTGGTTCTGCTGTTATTGATGGTCGGTTGTGCCCGTCCGGACAGCGCGCTGCGGCCATTACCTGCTGCAGAGCAACTGCTGGAGGGTTTTACTCGCACCCAGGGACTCTATCGGTCCCTCGACGGCGAGGCAAAGGTCGGGGTGACAGTTGCGGGCAAGTTCTTTTCCAGCCAGCAGTTTCTCCTGTTGGAAAGGCCAGATCGGCTGCGGATCGATGCGCTTTCCTCTTTCGGACAACTGTTGCTGCAGCTGGCGGTCAACCGGAATGAGATGATGGTCTTTCTCAACACGACTGTGCCGGGTCGATATTATCGTGGCCCGGCAAGTGATGAGAACCTGTGGCGCTTTACCCGTCTGCCGATTGGGCTGAAGCAGATGCTCGAGCTGTTGTTGTATGATCCGCCGTTGATCGCGGGGCTTGATACCCGGGTAGAACCCCATCCACAGGGGGCTCAGTTGTCAGTGGTCGGAGGGGTGCAGCGCCAGGAGATTGTATTTGACCGGCACTTGCGCCCTGTCGCAATCAGATATTATGATCGGGACCAGCTCAGTTTGCAGGTCGAATATGAAAAAATTTCCGAAATCAGCGGTTTTCCCTCCCGGGTCCGGATAGAAATCCCGGAGCAGAAGACCAGCGTATCGGTTCGCTTCTCAGAGGTCCGGACCAATGTGCCGATTCCGGCAGAGCGTTTTTCGTTTGCCCAGCCGGCCAACTCCACACTGGAGAATTTACCGGACTGAAAATGATGGCAAACCGGAGGCAGCAATGACGTTTAAATTATCGAGACTGATGCTGATCATGGTGCTGGTGTTGACCGCCTGCAGCAATTCACAGCAATCTACCGAGTCCTCGGGCCCGGACACTGTGCCGGTCCATGGTGATACCTTTATCGAGGCTTCGATCGGTGATGCCAGCAACCTCCTGCCGGTCCTTTCATCCGATAGTGCTTCCAGTGATATCAACGGGCTGGTCTACAATGGTCTGGTCCGATACGACAAAGATCTCAAGATCGAAGGGGAACTGGCTGAATCCTGGGAAATTTCCGAGGACAACCTGACCATCACCTTCAAGCTGCGCCAGGGGGTGAAGTGGCACGATGGAAGCCCTTTCACGTCCGCTGATGTCCTGTTCACCTACCAGCTTTACACCGATCCGAAAACCCCGACCGCTTATGCCGAGTCCTTTAAACAGGTGTCCAGCGCGGAAGCGCCCGATCCCTATACGTTCCGGGTGAGTTATCCGGAGCCCTACGCGCCGGCTCTGATCAGCTGGGGAATGGCGATCCATCCCAAGCACCTGCTGGAAGGCAAGGATGTGACCAAGAGTAGGCTCTCCAGAGCGCCGATCGGCACCGGTCCTTACATGTTCAAGGAGTGGAGCAGCGGCGAAAAGATTGTTCTGGAGGCCAACCCCGAATATTTTGAAGGTCAGCCCTATATCAAGCGGGTGGTCTACCGGATCATTCCTGATCAATCCACCCAGTTTCTCGAGCTACAGACCGTCAGTCTCGATTTTATGGGGCTCTCGCCGCTGCAGTTTGATCGGCAGACCGACACGGTCGCTTTCAAGCGCCTGTACAACAAGTACAATTACCTGAACTTCGGCTACTCGTATCTGGGATACAATCTGAATCGGCCTCTTTTTCAGGACAAACGGGTTCGCCAGGCACTGACCTATGCCATTGACAAGCAGGAGATTATCGAGGGGGTTCTGCTCGGCTACGGGCGGGCAGCCACCGGCCCCTACAAGCCGGATACCTGGGTCTATAACACCGGAGTCAAGCAATACGGTTATAACCCGCA
>PKUD01000069.1 GCA_002869695.1 Desulfuromonas sp.
TACCGCACGGCTGCCGGTTTCGGCGTGCGTCTCGATGCCGCGGCCGGTTACGCCGGTGCGCAAATTACCCCCCATTACGATTCATTACTCGTCAAGGTGTCGACCTGGGGACTCAGCTTTGAGTGTGCTGCCCGGACAATGCATCGTGCCCTGCAGGAATTCCGCATCCGTGGGGTGAAAACCAATATCGGTTTTCTGGAGAAGGTCATCACCCACCCGACTTTCCTGGCAGGAACATGCGATACGTCATTCCTTGATAAGCATCCGGAGGTTTTCGATCTTAAGATCAAGAAAGACCGTGCCAATAAAATCCTTAACTATATCGGGCATACGACCGTTAACGGTTATCCGGGAATTGCCCCGGAAAAAGCCTTGCACTATAAGAACCTTCGTGAAGCTGTTGTTCCGGAGATTCCTTATGGCCAGGCACATCCCCGTGGTACCCGCGATATCCTGAGGGAAAAGGGTGCCAAGGGCCTAGCGGACTGGACCCGCCAGCAGAAGCATCTGATGTTGACTGATACCACCATGCGTGATGCTCACCAGTCGTTGATGGCGACCCGCTTCCGGACGTATGATCTGGATCGTATTGCCGAGGCGACAGCGCATCTTGGTGGGGGGCTCTGGTCTCTTGAGATGTGGGGGGGAGCAACGTACGATGTGTCGATGCGTTTCCTGCGTGAGGACCCCTGGGATCGTCTTGAGCGCCTGCGGGAGAAAATACCCAACATCCTGTTCCAGATGCTGTTACGCGGGTCCAACGCGGTAGGGTATACCAACTATCCGGACAATGTTGTGCAGGCTTTTGTCGCCAAGGCGGCCGAGAAGGGGATCGATGTCTTCCGCGTTTTCGATTCGCTAAATTGGACCACCGGCATGAAAGTGGCCATGGAGGCGGTCAACAAAAGCGGGGCCATCTGCGAAGCGGCTATCTGTTACACGGGTGATATCCTCGATCCGAAGCGCGACAAGTATCCCCTTGAGTACTACGTCAATATGGCGAAAGAGCTCGAAAAAATGGGCGCCGATATTCTCGCGATTAAAGATATGGCTGGATTGCTCAAGCCCTTTGCCGCCGAAAAGCTGGTCAAGGCGTTAAAGAATGAGGTGGCTTTGCCAATCCACCTGCACACCCATGATACCTCCAGTAACGGCGTAGCAACGCTGATGATGGCCGCTCAGGCAGGATGCGATGTCGTTGATGCAGCTCTTTCATCGGTTTCCGGCCTGACTGCTCAACCGAACATGAATGCTCTGCTGGCAGCTCTGGAGGGGACAATCTGGGACCCGAAGCTGGACATGAGCGGCTTGCAGAAACTGGCCAACTATTGGGAGACCTGCCGCACCTATTATGCCCCGTTCGAGTCGGAGCTGCGCAGTGGTACCGCACAGGTTTATCATCATGAGATTCCCGGTGGTCAGTATTCCAACTACAAGCCGCAGGTTGAAGGCCTCGGTCTTGGCCACCGCTGGGAAGAGTGTAAGGAGATGTATCGCAAGGTTAATGACATGTTCGGTGACCTGGTCAAGGTCACGCCGTCTTCCAAAATCGTCGGCGACATGGCAATGTTCATGATTCAGAACAATCTGGAGCCGGAAGATGTTTATGCCCGCGGCCAGGACCTGGCCTTTCCGCAAGGGGTTGTCGATTTCTTCAAGGGGATGATCGGGCAACCGTATGGCGGGTTTCCTGAAAAGTTGCAAAAAATCATCCTTAAGGGTGAAGAACCTCTGACCTGCCGTCCCGGTGAACTCCTCGAGCCGGTCGATTTTGTCCTGAAAAAAGATGAACTTGAGAAAAAGCTCAACCATAAGGTGCGTGACGAGGATGTTCTGTCTGCGGTCCTTTACCCTGGTGTTTTTGAAGAGTATGACCGTTTCCGGCAGGAATACAGCGATACCTCGTTCCTGCCCACACCGGTCTTCTTCTATGGCCTTGACATCGGTGATGAAGTGACCATCGATATCGAAGCGGGGAAGACTCTGATCGTCAAACTCAATGCTATTGGCCGGGTCCGTGAGGATGGCACCCGTAATATTTACTTTGAGCTGAATGGTGAGCCGCGCTCCGCGACGGTCAAAGATGAATCGGTTGAGTCGGACGAGAGCAGTCATGTCAAGGCCGATCCAGACAATACCAAGGAAGTCGGCGCACCGATGCCGGGGAAGATATTCAAGCAGCTGGTTGACGCTGGTGATGAAGTGAAGGAGGGGGATGTGCTGATGGTCACCGAGGCAATGAAGATGGAAACGAACATCAAAGCGAAAAAGTCCGGTGTGATCAAGGAGATCGTTTTTGGCGAGGGGGACCAGGTCGATCAGGGTGATCTGCTGCTGGTTTTCGAGTAGCCTTGACCCTCCAGCCAAGGCTGATATGAAAGGCCGGATCTTTGATCCGGCCTTTTTTTGTGCTGCAATGGACTGGGTATTTTCTGGTGGTAAACTTGAAGGATGCTTGCCTGGAGGTCAGGATTATGAAGAGAATTTTTTCCGTTCTGCCGTACAGTTTCGCACTGTTGGTTGTGATGCTTTTGCTGCAGGGCTGTATCTCGACAACGTTGGAGAATGTTTGGAAAGATGATGTCTATTCCGGACGGATGGAGAGTGTTCTGATTCTCGGAGTAACCAAGAACAGGAGCGTTCGCCAACTCTACGAGTCAGAATTGGCCAGGCAGCTGCAGGCACAGGGGGTCAATGCCATACCGAGTTTCACCCTGTTCGATGTCGATGCACCGGCTGATAAAAAGACGATTATCGCGAAAGCGCAGCAACAGCAGCTCGGCCATGTGATTGTTACCCAGGTGCTGGATGTAAAGACCTACCGGGAGCGAATTACAGATATCAACCGGAGTTTCTACCCGGATGGCTACCTCTACTCGCGCTACTACAGGACGTATCGACGGCCGATCGGCTGGTATGACAACTACTGGTATGGCTATACCACGGTCAGAAGTTACGATGTCGAGTATCTGGTGGCCCATGCGGAGACGAATCTTTATCTGCTGAAAGATGAAAAATTGATCTGGTCGGTATTGAGTGCGACAGAAAGCGGGTCTGACTGGGCCGGAAGTGTCAGGGAGTTGGCTGGCGTCATTGTCAAGCAGTTGGGTCAGGATGGATTGTACTGAGGGTTCTGTCCTGCAGATCAGGTCGTTTTAGAGTTTCAGTCCGCGCAGGACCTCATCAAGGATAGCCCGGATCTGGGTGCTGTCAGGTTGCTGTAAAGCTTTTTGCGCGGTGTCTCTGGCGAGAGACAGTGGAATCTGGCTGAGGAGTTGCTTAAGTTTGGGTATGTAGGGTGCCGAAAGTGAGAACTGGTGAATCCCGAGTCCGATAAGGATCAGCAGGCAGGCCGGATCGGTCGCCATCTCACCGCAAAGGCTGATGTCGATCTCCTTGTCGCGAGCCACTTCAGCCAGATAGTCGATTGACTGCAGAATGGCAGGATGAAGAGGATCGTAGTAGCTTTCCACCAGCGGGTTCGAACGGTCTGCCGCCAGCATATATTGAATCAGGTCATTGGTTCCCAGTGCGAAGAAATCGACTTCGTTGGCGAGATGCGGTGCAAGGCGGACCGCCGCCGGGACCTCAATCATTGCACCAAGCAAAATATCATCGACGAAATCGACCCCCTCCTTATGAAGATTGGTCATGGCTTCCGCAACCAACTTCTGGCAGGCACGAACCTCTTCCAGATTGGAAATCATCGGAAAGAGCATCCGGACCGGACCGTGAATTCCGGCCATCAGGATTGCTTCAATCTGAGTCAGGAAGATGTCTCGCCGGTCTAAGCAGACCCGTACGGAACGCCAGCCCATGAACGGATTGTCTTCCTTCGGTGGCGGGAAATAGGGCAGAGCCTTGTCGCCGCCAATATCCAGGGTCCGTATGGTGACCGGTTGGCCCTCGGCATTCTCAACAACCTTGCGGTAGAGTTGATACTGATCCTGGCGGTCGGGAAATGAACTGCGAGCCATATAGGGGAATTCTGTTCGGTATAAACCAACCCCCTCGGCGCCATTGCGGCGGGCGATATCGATATCGCTAAGCAGCCCGACGTTGGCACGGAGAACGATTCTGGTGCCATCCTGGGTTGTCGCCGGAATATCGCGGAGTTTGTCCAGCCTTTCCTTTTCCTCCAGGCGGTCAAACTCCAGTCTGAAATACTCATCAAGAATAGTTTCGGTCGGATTAAGGTAAACGCAGGCGGAATTGGCGTCGAGAATAAGCTGGCTGTCCGGTTCAATCTGTGAAACTGCTCCCTTGACTCCTATCAGGGCCGGAATGCCGAGGGATTTTGCCATGATCACCGAATGTGCGTTGGTTTCGTTCGATTCGATGATCATTCCGTTGATCATCTCATGGTCGAGGATCGCCATATCTGACGGCAGGATCCGTTTTGCCACAAGAATGCCCGCATGGTGCAGGTGGATTCCATGGGACTGCTGGCCGACGAGATTTGCCAGCAAGCGGCGGCCAATGTCTTCCATGTCGGCGGCGCGTTCGCGCAGGTAGGGATCTTCAATATTGGCAAACACCTCCAGGTAGTTACCGATGACTTTTTTGAGGGCATATGGGGCGCTGTGTCCTTCTTCTATCCTCTCATGGAGTTTTTCAATAAAACTTCGATCCTCCAGGATCATCAGGTGCGTGTGGAAGATGGCAGCATCTTCCTGGGTCAGTCGGTCGGCAACCCTTTTTTCGAGATAGAGCGTCTGAATTCTGGTCTTGCGTAACGCCTTGTCAAGTTTTTGCAATTCTATTTGCGGGTTTACGTCATGCTCGTCAAAAATATCGGCGAAGCCGAATTGTTGGTCGATGACATGCGCCGCGCCGGTAACAACGCCAGGATAGGCAACCTTGCCACGCAGTACATTCATCGCTTGGGGCTGGGGCCTTGTTGCAGGCTTCGGAAGGGCAGAATCGAAGAGGGTTTCATCTTCTTCCGGAAGCTCGAGGGCCTCTTGCTGGCGGTCTATCGTGTCCAGCAGGCGCGCGTTAACAACAATGGAAACAACCTGAAAAGCGATTGTGCTTAGTGTTGCTATTTCTTCCTGGTTGAAAATTCGCGGTTCTCTGGTCTGGATGACCAGAACACCGACCGTTTGATTGCGGTCCGCAAGAGGAATGCCGAGAAATGAATGAAACTGCTCTTCTCTGGTGACTCCGAAATAACGATAACGTGGATCGTTTTGCGGTTCCTCTATGGAGAGTATTTCCTGACTTTCGGCAACCAGTCCGGTCAGGCCTTCACCAATTGACAGGCGTACGTTACCGACAGACTCCGGGACCAGGCCGTGAGTAGCCCGCAGGACCAGGGTTTTACCATCTTCTTCCAAGAGATAGAGAGAGCAGACTTCGGAATGGGCGCGTTCAGCGACCAGTGTGACAATATTGTTCAGGGTTTCGTTGAGATCGTGGGATTGCAGGATCAGCGAACTAATGTCCTGCAATGTGCTCAGGCCAAGATTTGTGTCAGATTTTTTGTGAGTTTTTAAGGGCATTAGATGACATCTGCAATGAGGGTTATAGTATTTTAACGCAATTTTTCAGGCTTTGCGATGATAAAAAAACGCCATCAGGGGGAGAGAGGTCCCTGATGGCGTAATGGGGATGTTTCGTACCGTTCGGGCGGGAACGGAAATTATCCCTCACATTTACACTTACGTAGTAAGCAATGCCTGTGCCATGAAGTTGATCTGCAGCGTTTACGGTAATATTTGTAGGAATAATAGCAGATTACTGCCAAAATTGAAGGCTAGGTGAGTCAAGGGTGGCACACTTTGTGGGGTCGGGTGGGTGGTTTTACTTCTTTTCACAGGTTGTATGCAGTGGTATGACCACATCGTATTTCAAGTAGAAAAATGACCCGGAATGTGATTAAGGCTGGCGATTCTTCTGCTTTCGGAATGAGAGCGGGTCAAGTTGGTGCCGTTTCAGCATGCGGTAAAAGGTGCGCCTGGGAATATTAGCGAGACGAGCTGCGGCAGTAACATTGCCATTTGATTTGTTAAGGAACTCACAGAGTAGGTCAGTTTCAACCTGATTGAGTTGATTGTCGCGCATTTGACGCAAGCCTGTGGACCCTTGTTTGTGGAACGTTTCCGACTGTTTTTGCTGTACAAATTCGGCAAATATGACAGGGAGTTGCTGCAGGCGTATCGTTTGGTCAGGGGACAGGACCACAGCTCTTTCGATAATGTTCTGCAGTTCTCTGATGTTGCCCGGCCAATGGTAACGGCTCAGGGCTTCCAGGGCCAGGTCGTCTATGCGATGGATGTTCTTATTCAGTTTTCTGGCTGATTGGTTGAGAAAATGCTTGACCAGCTGGGGAATCGAATGCAGCCGGTTGCGTAGTGGTGGCAGGGTGATCGTGAAAACATTGATCCGGTAAAAAAGGTCTTCTCTGAACCAGCCTTCCTCGATACCATCTTCAAGCGCTTTGTTGGTCGCGGCAATGATGCGGACATCAACCTTGATAGAGGAATGCCCGCCGAGTGGAGTGAGCTCTCCCGTATCAAGAACCTGCAGGAGATCCGCCTGCACTTTTGCCGAGGTGTCGCCAATTTCATCGAGGAAAATGGTGCCACCATTGGCCGCTTCAAATAACCCTTTCCGATCTGTGGTGGCGCCATTGAAGGCGCCTTTCTTGTGACCGAAAAGTTCACTTTCGAGGCGAATGTCACTGAGGGTCGTGCAGTTCACTGTCACCAGGGACTTGTCTGACCGAAGGCTGGCCTGGTGGATGGCTCGCGCGGTGAGTTCCTTGCCTGTCCCGCTTTCCCCGCGAATCAGGGTTGTCGTTGGTGTGGGTCCAACCTGCTGAATCAACTGCAGAATGCCACGGGTCCTGGGGTCATCTCCGATCATGGTGCAGCCCTCATATTCCTGGGCGAGGGCGCGTTGAGCAAGATCATATTTTTGTTCCAGGGTTGAGCGATCCTGTTCAAATCGTTTCAAGGAGTAGGGGAGGCACATTCTGGTTTCCGCGAGTCCCTGATAGACAGCGACAGCATGTTTGCGGCAGGTTGAATAGCCACAGCCGCCGCAGTTCAACTCATCCTGGGCGGTATGTTTGTCGGTCTCCTGAAGGATGCTCTTGATGGCATGACCGCCCGGCAATTCAAGCTGTATCTGCTTGTTGCTAAAGGTTCTGTTCAGGCGCAGCGGCCAGGGCGGATTAGCGCTGCAGTGATCCGAACGATAGGAAATGTCGCGCTTCTGGTAGTCGATGATCAGTTTTCGCTTGGAAAATTACGTCAGGCGGTTCGTTCGGCCGGGTCCGCCGATGCAGCCGCCATTACAAAAGCGGACATCGACATATCGTGGTGAAATGCGCTGCGCGGAGAGGTCGCGGATGACTTCCAGGGATGCGTCTTCACCTACCGTAGAAACAAAGTCAGGGTCGAGTCCGTCATGACCGATACCGAAAACGTGAAAAGGTCCGCCATAGATTGAAAAACTGCGTCCGTGGCTGGTCGGAATGCCTGAAAAGGGACTCTGGGCGAGTCTGTGTGGGTCTATCTGACGCAGACCCAGCATCCGATTCAGCTCGTTATAGGTCAGGACGGTGTCGATGGCACCTTCGACCGATTCGGATTCAATCTCGAACTTGCCGCCTATGCAGGAACTGATGTAGACAACCTTTGTTCTGCTGCCGCGACAGGCTTTAATGAAACGTCCAATGGCCACCATGGGGGAAACGACCGGAATAAGGTTACGTAATAGTTGCGGATAGTGCCTTTCGACCAGATCGACGATCGTCGGGCAGTGACTGGATATCAGTGGCGAGCCAAGATTCTTTTCCAGATAACTGCGATACGCCGGAGCAATGAGTTCGACCCCGGCCGAGCCTTCGAATACATCTGAAAACCCGAGTTTTTTAAGCGCAGAAACGACCTGGCCTGGTTTCAGATCATAAAAAAAGGCAGGATAGGAACAGCCCATGACCGCAACAACGGACGGGTTGTCACTCAGGTGTTTTTCCGTTTCGCGGATCGCATCGGCAATCACTTTGGCGTTCTGGGAGCAGGCCTGGATACACTTTCCGCAGCCGATGCAGCGTTGATGTAAAACCTCAACACAGTCTTCGCGGACCGCTATCGACTTTGTCGGGCAACTGCGGATGCAGGCGTAGCACTTGCAACAACGTTCTTTGATGGTTTTGATCGGGCCGCGCCCTTCGGTTTCAAGCATGGATATTCTCAGGAGGGCAGGGGTGAATGATGCGTGTGAGTATCGTGCCACTAGTGGCACAGCTGGGTCAAGCCTGCTTTTTGCCGTGATTTAAAAGATAGCGCCCGACTTCGCCGCTGAAATGGCAGGCCGCCTGATGGCCGTCACCCTGATCCAGTAATTCAGGCCTCTGCTGTCGACATATATCTCGGGCGTACGGGCAGCGTGGGTGGAAATGGCAGCCGTCGGGTGGATTCAGTGGAGAAGGTATTTCACCTTGTAGGGCAGTGTTGTGCCGCTGGAGATTCGGATCGGGCACGGGAACGGCGTTCAGAAGGGCTTCAGTGTATGGATGGCGTGGCTGCCGATAAAGATCGTCCGCCGAGGACAATTCGACGATCCGGCCCAGGTACATAACCGCA
>PKUD01000200.1 GCA_002869695.1 Desulfuromonas sp.
CCATTCCCTGGATGAGATATACAAGAGGAAGGCCCCACTCAGTGATTTTCAGGTGGGGCCTTCCTGTTTCTGTACTCCGTTCACATCCGGTCCATATTTTTCACAGCACTTACTTCCGGGACATAGGGTTTGTTGTCTCAACCACCATCACATCCCGATTACCGCTCAAAGGCGATGCCTATGTCTACTTATTTACAACCTCCAACTTGGTCATTTTGTTCCCGAGGAGATTCGCGGTAATGACAAGGGTAGAAGAAATCGCGATCATAATGATTCCGAGTGCGGACAGCTCACCCCACAGTCCATCCTCAGCTAAATGGAGGATTTGAACGGCAAGAACTTCGGTGCCTGGCCTGGAAAGAACAACCGAAAGGGTAAGTTCGCGCAAAAACATGGTCGCCATAAGGATCCAGCCGGAAATAATTCCGGGAATGAGCAGGGGAATGACAATGCGTCGCATTGTATAGAATGGACTCGCCCCGCAAACTCGTGAGGACTCTTCTAGATGACTGTGAATCTGGACAAAAGCACTTGAGATCGGCCGGATTCCATAAGGAAGGTAGGTGGCAATATAGCCGATCAGCAGGGCCGTGATCGTTCCGTAGAGTGGTGTGCGTACAAAAAACCACATAAAACCAACGCCAATGACGATCCCGGGAAAGGAGAATGACAGGAAACTGAGGGATTCCAGAACCCCGGAGGCCGTGGAGCGAACCTTGACGATGACATAGGACACAAATATTGACAGGGCCGTGCCCAGGGTGGCGCCTGCAACGCCGAGAAAAAGGCTGTTTTTCAACGACAGAAGCGATATGGGATCACGGAGAACCTCAATCCAGTTACTCCATGACATCATGGAAAACGCCTTGGCGCTCGGAACCATCGAATAGGGAAGCATAGATGTGTAAAACAGAACCAGAACCGGCAGGATAATCAGGATAAAGGAGAGGACCCCCACCAGAAAGAACATAGGGTATTTGACGCTTTTCAGCTTGATCAAGGTCGGCTTGAACCCCCGACTGGAAATGGTCACAAATTTCCCGCTTTCGGACGTCAGATAGCGATAGAGATAAATCAGGGTGATTGACGCAGCCAGAGCACTCATGCCGATCGCGGCCGCTTTCCCATAATCCGCAGCAAAACCACTGGAGATACTCCGGTAGATATGGGTCGATAGAACATAGATGCGCCCCGGCATGCCCACCACTGACGGTACGGCAAAAGAGGCAAGGCTCCGCACAATGACCAGGATGGCGGACGCCAGAATGGCCGGTCTCAAGACCGGCAGCGTGACCTTGAACAGGGTCCTCAGGTTGGATGCGCCACAGACCTTGGACGACTCTTCGAGAGAAACATCAAACGCGCTCATGGCCGTGGCGATGATCAGGTAGGCAATCGGCAAATCAAGCAAGCCTTCAACCAAGATCATTCCAGGCAAGGAATAGATATTGAACCAGGCGCTCTTGAGCCCGAACAGGTCCATGAACAACTTGTTGAGAATACCGTTACTCGGGTTGAGCAACAAAACCCAACTGACCGAAAACAGGATGTGCGGGATCATCATCGGAATGATGGAGATGATTTTAAAAATAAACTTAAAGGGCAGATCGGTGCGCGTGTTGGTGTAGGCGAGGAACAGAGCGAGCAAAGTGGCCAGCAGGGCTGACCCAACAGTAAAAATCACCGTATTGATCAGAATATCCGCAAAGTCGGGATCCGTATAAACTTCCAGATATTTGCGGAGGGTAAATTGCCCGAAGGAGACAAAATCCTGGGAAAAGCTGCCGATCAGCAGCATAACCACCGGACAAAGGGTCAAGAAGCCAACAATGACAATCAACGTTGTCGTCAGGGTCGGTTTTTTAAGCATCATTCCCTCTATGCCGAAAGCAGGAAGCAGTGATCGGGATCGAAGGAAATGGTGATGGTATCTCCTTCAGAAATGTCTGCCGTTGGTTCGATGGTGGTCGTCAGCAACCTTCCGCCGACACGGATTTCCCCTTCATAGGCCTCGCCGATAAATATCAGGGTTTCCATCTTGCCACTGAAGGCGTTCTGTCCTTCTGGTTCCTGCCGGGGCGCCAGCCTGATAAATTCGGGACGGACGCAGAGCATCGCCTCCTGGCCAACGGCAATGTTCTGGGTGTTCAGAGCCTTAATTGAACCGATCTCCGAAGCAAACAGAGCATGTTGCCCATCCTGCCGCGTGACACTGCCCTTAATCAGGTTGGCGCGACCGATAAAGTCGGCCACGAATTGATCATCGGAATGAAAATAAATTTTCTTCGGGTCGCCAATTTCGACAATTCTCCCCGCCCGCATCACCGCAATCAGGTCTGAAAGTGCCAGTGCCTCGATCAGGTCATGGGTGACGTAGATCGCGGTAATTTCCAGTTCACTGAGAAAATTACGCAGTTCTTTGCGGGTTTCTTCACGAAGTTTTGCATCCAGGTTACTCAGTGGTTCGTCAAACAGGATCACCTTGGGCTCAGCGACCAATGCCCGGGCCAGGGCCACCCGCTGCTGTTGCCCTCCGCTAAGCTTGGTTGCTGGACGGTTTTCAAAACCATCCAGCTGAACGAATTGAAGAGCCTTGGCTACTTTTTGGCGAATCTCTGCCGGTGGCGTGGCGTTGGTTTTAAGCGGATAGGCCACATTGTCGAAAACGTCCATGTGCGGCCAGATCGCATACGTCTGGAAAACCATGCCCAGTCCCCGTTTTTCCGGCGGCACGAAAACTTTTTGTTTATGGGACCAGACAAGTTCGTTGCCGATGTAGATTTCACCGCTGTCAGGAACCTCGAGTCCCACAATGCAGCGCAACAGGGTGGTTTTGCCGCAACCACTGGGGCCCAATAAGGTGAAAATTTTATTCGCCGGAATTGTCAGATCGACATTATCCAGAGCCTTGATCTGTTTGCCCTCGGTGTAATAATGCCTGCTCAGGCCAGATATACGGATCTCCATAACACCTCAACCAAGGATCCGGAGCGGGAGGTAGCGGCCCCGGATCCTTGCATCATGATGGGAAGGAACCTTTAGTTCGCGTAGAAAATTTCCTGGAACTTTTTACCCCATTCGCGAATCTCTTCATCCGAAAGTTGCCGGATCGGCAGGACCTTTGCCTTATTCATTCCTTCGATGGGCGGGAAAACTCCCGGAGCCAGGACATATTCTCCGACTTTGTCAGCCAGAAGTTGCATGGCGTTGGTGCTTAACCAATAGTCGACAAATACTTTCGCCGCTTCCGGATGCGGAGCATTGGCAGCTACGGCAATGGCCCGGGTGGTTCCGAGCAGGGTGTCAACCTTTGCCCAGGCCAGGGGAGCGGGAGCCTTGGTGATGATGTATTTGGGCATCGATATCCCGATGAGCTTTTCACCACTTTCGATTGGAGCCGGGCTCGGGCCAAAGGACCTGACGAACATCGGCTTGTTGGCGGCAAGACCTTTGATAAATTTCATCCAGTCATCTTCGGTGGCGAAAATCTTTGCTTCTTTAAGCCCCACCAGCCATGAAATCGTGGTCGCATGTGATGCCGGATCGGGCATAACAATCTTATCGAACCACTTCGGATCGGTCAGATCCTCGTAGCGTGTCGGAACATCCTCTGGCTTTACCAGATCTTTATTGTAGATCGGCGCGACGTATTCGATTCCGAACTGAACAATCGTGTCATCCTGTTTCGCCCAGTCAGGATAACCAGCCGCTGAAGGGGACGTGTAAGCCGTCAGCACCCCTTTATCTTTAAGCATCTGGATGATCGGCAAGGGACCCTGAAGAACATCAGCCTGCAATTTCCCGGCAGAAAATTCTGTTAGCACGGTCGCCAGATATTTCGATGTGGAGATACGGGTATAGACACCATCGATATTATGACTGGCGTTAAAGTCACCCATGATCGGTTCTATGGCTGTAATGTTTGCGTAAAAGCTAACCTTCCCCTCCTGCTCTGCTTTTTGCACATTCGCAGCCCAAACGCCTGTAGACAGAGAAAGAACCAGTAGAAAAGCGAGAAAATTTTTCATGGTTTAGCTCCTTTAGGATGGGTGTTAAGGGAATCGCCATAATATTTATAAGAACGGCCCCGGATGTGTTGTGGAGGATTTGTCCCCCAAATTAGTGTGATGAAAGAGATACACAATGAATAGTGCCAGATTATTTATCCTTTTCAATTCCCGGGGCGCATTTTGATGTGCACTTGATATGAATTCCCGCAAAACAGACCTCGTATTGAAGAGCGGGATGACATTGGAACGTTGGGGCTGGCCGGGGACAGGTTGTACGCATGAACTCATTCATGTGCTCTATAAATGAAGTTTACCTTTCTCACTGATCCCGAATTCCTGAATATCGCTTTTTTGTCTGGCCGAGATCAAAACGACCGTACCAGCCGGAAAATAAGATAAACTTAGAGGCACAGTTCCCTGTTACGTAAACAAGAACAGACTATTTGAGGGACACCTCTTCAGCGGAGGACAGTTAAGGAGGCAGTATGAAGAATCACATGCTTGTCCTTAGCCTCATTGCGATCTCAATAACCGCCTGTTCAACCAAGCAGTACCCTATAGCCACAACACTCTCGCCCGCGGAAATAAATCTAATGACATGCCACGATCTTGAGTTGGAAGTGCTCAGGGCAGACCAGACAGAGCGCAAGATTATTGAGACGGGAGAATTTGACGGCAAGTCGGTTCTGGGCTGCCTGGGGGATTTCGGGATCGGCAATGCAATGGCAAAAGACGAGGCCCAGGCGGCCATTTTCGCTCGCAGGGTATCGATCCGTGACGCCCAGATAAGCAAGGGGTGTCAATATATCGCACCAGACGAACCACCGAAAACAACAGATGGCAATGGCCTGTCACAATTCCAAACAGGAGATATCGTTTTGGTTGAATTCACCAATGGGAGTAAGCACCAAATGACGATAACACACGTTACAGAAAAAACATTTAATGGCTACTACAGCGGCATTGGAGAACCTCAGATGACGTCAAGAACGTTTGACAAGAGCCAGGTAAAGAGTCTGATCATTCTAAAAAAAGCAAATTAAGCACTTAATTTTATTCAATAACGGCCTTGAAACGGAGCATCGCCCACTCCTGGTGAAGCAGAGGCAACCTTCATCCTGTGTGCAGAAGGAGAAGAGAAGGCATCACTGAATGATCAGCTGCAGGGGGGGGATAAAATCAGTGCATGGTGGGCGACCCTTCATAGATGATTGTCGCGCGTCGTTCCACCCAGTTAGCGACGTCATATGCATTGAACGGTTTTTTGATGAACCCGCAGCCGAGATTTTTAATCGCCCGTTGCTGTTCAGCCGTAATCTCTTCGCCAAGCAACAACTTGTTTCCATCGGGGGTCTTACAACCCTTCTTGCGCTGATGCTCAAAGAACTCAAGGCCGGACATCTTCCCCATCTGCATGTCGGCTATAAGCACATCGGCACAAGGTGAATCCTTCGGGCAGTCACATTGCATATCGGTGAGAAGGGGGCAGGTGTCTGGCTCAGAATAGGACAGCACGTCGTGACCTTTAAAATTGAACAGGCCCTTGAAGCGGTTCAAGATCGTCTGATCATGTTCAAAGATGATGACCTTGAGTTTCTTATCGTCTGCCACGGCCAACCTCCTTCTGTGCAAAGCAACCCAAGAATGCGTATGTTTTATTATACATAACAAAAAAGTCAGCATTGTTCTTCTGTTAGTGAAAACATGGCCATCCCGCGCCAACAGCGGCAGGCAATCATCGTCGATGCCCGATCAGGGAGCCTTACAACTGAACAGGAGATCAACCTGAGTGACGGTCCGCTTCTCTAAGGCGTGTCTGTTCTCTCCTGCAGGGACCGATCAATGTGTGTTAAATTGATTTACTGTCAATATCAATAGAAAGGGATGAACATGAAGATATTACTGGTTGTTTTTCTGCTGAACGTCTCCCTGCTCATGGCCGGATGTGAGAGCACCCAGCAGAAAGCTTATGATCTGAAGGCTGATACCGTCGGCACCCACCGCGTTGTTGAGGTCTACACCGAGGCAGGCACTAAAGTCGCCACCATAGAAGACGAGCGGATGCGATTCGAATTGGTGGGGGAACGTTCGGTCCGGCTTTGGCTGGGGGACAAGAATGAAAAAGTGATGATCGGCAACATGGGCTTTATCATTCGCGACATGTGACCTCCGACGATGAACCGACAGGCAGACACCAGAAATTCAGCAATCGGAGAGGGGCTTTCGCGGCAAGAAAAGGGCTTGGAGGATGACCGTTTTTTCTATAATATTGTCACCCGGCAAAGAAACCGACCCTTCAACCCTTTGCGGCACAGCCAGATTTAATGAAAATACCCGTCATATTAAAAGACTGTGAAGAACTGCGGGTCAGCAAAGACGAACTGCAGTCTCTCCTGTCGGCCAATCTGGTCATCTGTTTCAGGCGTTCTGACGGTTGGGCGTTTGTCGGCTATGACAAGATGCGCGGTCTTGGCTCTCCTTTTTTGGGACCTGACCGGCGCCAAAGTGAGTCGCTCCTGGTTTCCTGACCGCCGTTTCTGGTCAACACAGCACCTGTTCCATGTACGGCAACATTTCACCCCCATCATCAGCGTGTTCCCTGCAGACGCCCCTGCCATTTCTTGCTTCGCCTCATAAAACATGGCAAAATGCGACTCTTTTATCTTCAAGTGAAATAGATGCTGGAGCGGCACTGATGACAAATTTTTTCCTGGTTTTTGCTGCCTACCTGATCGGGGCGATCCCCACAGGAGTGATTCTCACCAAGTTAAGTGGCAGCGAGGATATTCGCCAGAAGGGCAGCGGAAACATCGGTGCCACGAATGTCTACCGGGTGGCAGGGCGGACCCTCGGCATCCTGACTCTGGTCGGTGACTGCCTGAAGGGTCTGTTGCCGGTCCTGCTGGCGGCCCAGTTCTTTAACCTGGCCGAGATCCCCTTGGCACTGGTCGCCCTGGCGGCCTTTATCGGGCATTGCTATCCGGTCTATCTTGGCTTCAAAGGGGGCAAGGGAGTTGCCACGGCGTTGGGTATTTTCCTGGTCATCTCGCCCCTTTCGGTTCTCTGCGCCCTGGTCCTGTTTCTGCTGGTCCTCTGGAAATGGCGCTTTATTTCCCTGGCATCGATCAGCGCCGCAGCCGCCGTCCCGTTTCTGGCTTTTTTCTTCGACCGATCCTGGCCGATTTTCTGCGCCTCCCTGCTGATCGCAGCCGTCGTTATCTGGCGACATCGCAGTAATATCGGTCGACTCCGCTCCGGGGAAGAGTCCCGCTTCTCTCTGTAAAGATCGGCTGATGGGTATTTTTTCGCTGAAATCAATCCTGCTGACAACATTCCTTCTGGCCATGGCAACCTTCGCCCTGCTCGGCTACTGGTTTCTTCCCGTCACCCCGCCGGCAGCGGTTCTGCTGAACGTCGAAAGCGGGGCATCCCTCTCCCGCATCGCCCAGCAACTTGAGCAGCAGGGTGTTGTCCGCTCGGCCACGGCCGTGAAATTGCTGGCGCGCCTGCGCAACCAAAGCAGGGAGATCCACATCGGGACCTACCGTTTTACCGATACCGCCGCTCCCGCCGAAATCCTCTCCCGACTGGTCAGCGGTGACGTCGAGCAGGTCAGCCTGACCATCCCGGAGGGGTTCACCCTTGAGCAGATTGGCGACCGGCTCGAAGAACAGGGGCTCGCTGACAGAGAACGTTTCCTGCAGCTCTGCAGGGACCCACAGCTGATCGCCTCCTTCGATATTCCGGCGGCAAACCTGGAAGGCTATCTGTTTCCGGAGACCTATCGCTTCACTCCGGGCCTTTCTGAAAGAGAGCTGATCCGCATGATGGTTCAGCAGCTGTTCACCCGGTTGGACGAGAGGTTGCTGAGCGCAGCCAAGCAACGAGGGCTGAACCGGCATCAGCTCGTGACCCTGGCATCGATCATTGAAAAGGAGACCGGCCAGGCCGATGAAATGCCACTGATTGCGTCGGTCTTTCACAACCGGCTAGAGCGCAAGATCCCACTGCAAACGGACCCGACAGTGATATACGGCATCGCCGACTTCGATGGCAACCTGACCCGCCGTCACCTGACAACGGCGACCCCCTACAACACCTATTTGATCCGCGGACTACCGCCCGGGCCGATCGCCAGCCCGGGGATTGGCGCCCTGTACGCCGCTGCCCATCCTGCTGAAAGCAACTATCTCTACTTCGTCTCCCGGGGCGATGGACAACATGCTTTTTCCACAACCCTGCAGGAGCACAACCGCGCCGTTCGCCGCTACCAGTTAAAAAGGCGGAACTGACTCAATAACATGCATCTGCTATAATCGGCATGACTGCAGACAACGGAGGAACCATGTCTGACTATTACGAATCCGAAGATCTGAAAAATTTTGCCGACATAGGCAAGGACGCACCGGAACTGGCGGAAAAATTTTTCGACTATTATGCCAGCGTTTTTGCGGAGGGTGAATTGACGGCCAGGGAAAAAGCACTGATCGGTCTGGCCGTCGCCCATACCGTCCAGTGCCCGTACTGCATCGAAGCCTATACCGAGTCCTGCCTGGAAAAAGGTTCGAACCTGGGGGAAATGACTGAAGCCGTTCATATCGTCAATGCAATCCGCGGGGGGGCATCTCTGGTTCACGGTATCCAGATGCGCAAACTCGCTGAAAAGGTCTCACTTTAAACCAATGACAGCCTCACGCAACAAGACCCCGGAGCTTGGTGAGCTCACCCGGTTTGCCGACCTGCTGAAAAAAAACGGTCTTACCCTGGAACGGGACAGAACCACCACCCTGCAGCTCAACCTGGGTCTGCTCTGCGATCTGGCCTGCCGCCATTGCCACCTCTCCGCCGGTCCCCAGCGGACCGAGATGATGGACTGGCACACCATGCAGCAGGTTATTGCCTATGCTGAGAGGGTCCCCTTTCAGGTTATCGATATCACCGGCGGCGCACCGGAACTGGTTCCCGACCTGCCGAAACTGGTCAGGGCACTGGCACCGTTGACGCCTAAACTGATGCTGCGCACCAATTTGACCACCCTGGCGCACCCGGACAAGGCACCACTCCTCGAGCTACTTCGTCAACAGGGCGTCGTTCTGATCGCCTCCTTCCCCTCAACCAACACCGGGCAACTGGAAGCACAGCGTGGCCAGGGGGTGATGGATCCCTCGCTCACCACGCTTAAACGGCTGAACGAAATCGGCTACGGAATAGAGGGGAGCGGTCTTGAGCTGCACCTGGTCGCCAATCCCTCCGGAGCCTACATGCCTAGCGATCAGGAGCAGGCGGAACGCAAGTTTAAACGGGACATGGCGCGCAAGTGGGGATTGTCCTTCAACCAACTGTACCTGTTTGCCAACGCCCCGCTGGGACGCTTTCTCGGCTGGCTGAAGAGTTCGGACAACCTGCAGGACTATATGCAGAAGCTGGCAAACGGATTCAACCCCTGTACTATCGACGGGCTGATGTGCCGCAACCTGGTCTCGGTGGCCTGGGACGGCACTCTCTACGATTGCGACTTCAACCTGGCGGCTGATCTGCCGATGAGCGGCAAGAGAATTCATGTCAGTGAGCTTGACGCGCGACCCGAACAGGGTCAGCCCATCGTGGTCGGTGAGCATTGTTATGCCTGTACGGCTGGCTCTGGCTTCACCTGAGGCGGGGAAATATCGACCTAGTTCAGGTCGACGAGGGTCCCATAATAAAAAAAGCCGCACAGGTGATGATTTCGACACCTGGGCGGCTTTTCTGTTCCATCTTCCGTCAGGAGCAAAGATCTAGTCTTCGGCGGACTCGTCCTCTGCCGTGTCATCCGCGTCGGGTTTTTTCTTGCCGAACAGGCGCGCCGCGACAATTCCCACCTCGTAGAGGATGACAAACGGCAGGGCGATCGAGGCCTGCGAGAACAGGTCCGGGGGAGTCAGGATGGCCCCGAATACGAATGCCAGCAGCAGGGCAAACTTGCGGTTCTTGGCCAGCCACTTGTGATCGACCACGCCCATCCGGGCCAGGAAAAAAATCACGATCGGCAGCTCAAAGACCAGGCCGAAAGCGAACAGCAACCGGGTCGACAGGGTCAGGTAGGCGCCCATCGAGAGCATCGCGCTGATCTCACCGGTGCCGGTCCCGAACTGCACCAGAAAAGTGAAAACCATCGGGAAGACAAAATAGAAACCAAAATAGGTGCCGACCCCGAAGCAGAGGCAACTGACCAGCACGAAGGGGATGGCAAAACGCTTTTCAGTGCTGTACAGGCCGGGAGCAATGAAACGCCAGATCTGCCAGAGGATCACCGGCAGCGCCACCAGAACAGCCGCCACCGCTGCGACCTTGAGATAGGTGAAGAAAGGTTCGGTAGCGCTGATAAAGACCAGCGAACTCCCTTCGGGTAGCGCCGCCCGGACCGGCCTGGAAAGCTCCTCGAAAATCCGCTCGGCGACACTGTAACAGGCCAGAAAAGCCACCAGCCAGGCGCCGGCCGCATACATCAGCCGTTTACGTAGTTCCTCCAGATGGGAGGTCAGCGGCATCGACTCAGACATTGTCACCCCGCTTGCCGGACTCGGGGGCGTCTTCTGCCACCGTTTCAGCACTCTCCGCGGCAGAGACCGAAGCCGGTTCATCGGAGGAAGCAGGCTTCCGGCGCGGTGTATTTACTCCGCCCTGAATATCGGCGCCTAACTGATCGCCATTCGGCGGTGTCAGCTTGCCCTCTTTCAGCAATTCTTCCTTGGTTTCAGCAATCCGGGTCTCTTCCTGGATGGTGTTCTTGAAATCATCGGTTGCCCGCTTGAATTCGGCGAACCCCTTGCCCAAGGCACGGGCCAAATCGGGCAATTTTTTGGGGCCAAGCACGATCAGGGCCAGTCCCATGATCAACAGCAGTTCGGTCATACCGATTCCGAACATAAATATTATCCTCTCAGAGCAGTCATCTGTCAGTTGTTACAAGCTCGGCGAGAATAGCCGTATGCCCCCCTCTCTGTCAAGCATCCCGGCAGGGTGAAAAGATTGACATATCAGGGGCTTTGGTCTAGCATTCCGAGTTCATTCCGTATCCCTGATCCTGGATTCGTCAGGTGATGAATTCAAGGGTCTATCCAGCGAGAAAGACAGATGGAACAAGAACAGTTGAAACAGCGCATCAAAAAGCTGGTCAAGGAGCGCAACGCGCTGCTGATGGCCCATAATTATCAACGTGATGAAATTCAGGAAATTGCCGATATCACCGGAGATTCCCTGGCCCTGTCGATGGAGGCGGCGAAAACCGACAAGCAGGTGATCGTCTTCTGCGGCGTTCATTTCATGGCCGAAAGCGCTGCGATCCTGGCTCCGGAAAAGACCGTGCTCTTGCCGCGCGAAGATGCAGGTTGCCCGATGGCCGACATGATCACCGCCGACCAGCTGCGCGAGTTCAAAGCGCAGCACCCGGGTGCCACCGTGGTGACTTATGTCAACTCGACCGCGGCAGTCAAAGCCGAGAGCGATATCTGCTGTACCAGCTCCAACGCGGTCAATGTGGCCCGGTCGCTGGATGCTGATCAGCTGCTGATGGTGCCCGACCGCAACCTGGGCCGCTACATCGCCAAACATGTTCCGGAAAAGGACTGTATCTGCTGGGAGGGCTACTGCCCGACTCACGACCGGCTCAGGGTCGAAGAGATCGTACAGGCCAAGGCGAAGTACCCGGAAGCCCTCTTCATGGCTCACCCGGAGTGTACCCCGGAAATTCTCGAACTGGCCGATCATATCTGCTCGACCAGCGGCATGTACGAATTTGCCAAACAGAACCCGGCACAGACATTCATTGTCGGCACCGAGAACGGGATTCTCTGGCGACTGAAGAAAGAGAACCCGGATAAGGAATTCATCATGCCGAGCCGGTCGCTGGTCTGCCCGAACATGAAGCTGACCTCGCTGGAGGATATCCTCACGTGTCTGCAAACCATGGAACCACGCATCACGGTTCCTGAGGATGTCCGCGCACAGGCCAAACTGACTCTTGACCGGATGCTGGCTGTTCCTCGGTATTGAGCTTTAGCGACAATTTGAACTATCATGTCAGGGGCGTGCGAACTGCACGCCCTTTACTTTTGCCCATGGACCACTGATGGATCAGGATTTCTCCCAAGATATCAAGCACGCAACATCCAAGAGTTTTGTCGATGAAGCATGCTCCGGTCGACAGACCTGTGAAGTGCTCGGCCTTTACGGCTCGGCGGATGCCTACCTTCTGGCCCAGTTGCTGGCCGAGACCAGTACGCTGCAGGTGATGCTGACCGCTGATTTGACGCAGGCCCGTCAGTTGATCGCCGATCTGCAATTCTATCATCATCGCCCCGCCGAAATTGCCCTGTTGCCGAACTGGGAACTGTCTCCCTATGATCCGTTGACGCCGCACCCGGAACTTGAAGCGACCCGGGTGTCCACCCTCGCGGCACTGGCGCGTGGTGACTTGAAAGCGCTGGTGGTTCCGGTGCGTGCGTTGATGCAGAAGATGATCCCGCGCCAAGTTCTGGAAAACATCGCCCTGGAACTGATCGTTGAAGAGGAATATCCCCACGCGCAACTGATTGAAGCCCTCCTGCAGCTTGGCTATCAGCCGGTTCCACTGGTCGAAGAACGGGGCTGTTTTGCAGTCCGTGGCGATATCATCGACCTGTTTCCACCTGACGCCGAGCAACCGCTACGCCTCGATTTTTATGGTGACTGGATCGAAAAAATCCACCCTTTCGATCCGCTCAGCCAGCGATCAGTCGAGGGGAACATCAACCGGATCACACTGATTCCGTCGAAAGAAATGATCCTTCACGGTCCTTGCCTCGAAACCTTCGCGCAGCGGCTCAAGGAACGCTGCGACGAGCTGTCGCTGCCGCGTACCGAGCGGGAAGCAATCATGGAAGAGGTTCGCGAGGGGATTCTTGCTCCAGGGCGTCACTTCCTGCTGCCGTTTAACTACCCGGCTCTCGACGCGCTGTTTACGTATCTGGACCGGCACCGCTGGGTGCTGCTAGATCCGCCCGCCATTGAGCAGGCGATCGATCTGATGCACCGCGAGGTCCGCGATGGCGAAGCGCGGATGCACGATCAGCAGCTGCCGCATGCTGCACGCCGCGAACTGTTCCTCGACCCGAGCGAGCTGCAACCGCTGCTCAATTCTGCGGGCAGAATCGAGATTTCACAGCTGCGGGTTTTTCAGCTGGATGACGAACGGGAGCGCTTCCATTTCAATTGCCTCGGCAACGCCGAGTTGCGTGCCCATCCGGGCGACGGACAGGATGGACTTGAGCCGTTGGTCGACAAGCTGCGCCAGGCAGAAATCGACAACTGGCGGATTCTGCTGGTTTGCCACCGTTACAGCCAGGCCGAACGATTACAGGAACTTCTTGCCGCACACGATATCAAACTGAACATCAATCCCGCCCTGCGGCTTAACAACCTGCACCCCGGCTATCCGCAATTGACCGTTGGCGAACTCTCCAGCGGGTTCTGCCTGCCGGAAGAGAAGTTGTTGCTGATCAGCGAAGAAGAGATTTTCGGCAAGCGCAGCCACCGGCAGAAAAAAACCGGCCAGCAGCGCGTCCGCAAGCTGATGAGCAGTCTGGCCGAACTCAGAAACGGTGACTACATTGTTCACACCGATCACGGCATCGGCAAATACCTCGGGCTGACTCACCTGACAACCGGACCGATCGAGGGGGATTTCCTGCACCTCCAATATGCAGGTGGAGACAAGCTCTATTTGCCGATCGACCGGATTGAAAAGGTGCAGAAGTATGTCGGCGGCGAAGGATCAACACCCAAGCTCGATAAAATGGGCGGTCAGGGTTGGGAAAAAGCCCGCCTGAAGGCCCGTGCCGCCGTTGAGGAGCTGGCCCGGCAGCTGCTGGATCTCTACGCCAAGCGGGAACTGCGCAAGGGCTTTGCCTTTTCCCCTCCCGACCAACTCTATCGCGAATTCGAAGCAACCTTCCCGCACGAAGAAACCGAAGATCAGCTTGCTGCGATTGAAGATACCTTGAGGGACATGCAGTCGGCAAAACCGATGGACCGCCTGATCTGCGGTGATGTCGGCTATGGCAAAACCGAGGTTGCGCTGAGGGCGGCGGTTAAAGCAGTCCTCGACAACAAACAGGTCGCCGTGCTGGTACCGACGACGGTGCTGGCCCGGCAACACTGGGAAAGTTTCAAGCAGCGCCTGACAGATCTTCCGGTCCGGGTGGAGATGATTTCACGTTTCCGCAGCCCGGCGCAAAACAAGAAAACTCTCGGTGCCGCCGCCGAAGGAAAAATCGATATCCTGATCGGTACGCACCGGATCCTGCAACGCGACGTGTGCTTCAAGGACCTGGGGCTGCTGATCGTTGATGAAGAACAGCGCTTCGGTGTCAGTCACAAGGAAAAACTGAAGCAGCTGCGCGCCGAGGTCGACATTCTGACTCTGACCGCGACCCCGATCCCGCGAACCCTGCATATGAGCCTGGCCGGCATGCGTGACCTGTCGGTAATCGAAACCGCTCCGATCGACCGTCTGGCGATCCGCACCTACGTGACCCGCTTTGATGAAGAACTGCTGCGTCAGGCGATTCTTCGCGAGCTGCGCCGTGGCGGGCAGGTCTACTTTGTTCACAACCGGGTTCAGACCATCGATGCCATGGCGGAGCAACTGAAAGCGCTGGTCCCCGAAGCGAGCATCGCGGTCGGACACGTACAGATGGCGGAAAAAGAGCTGGAACAGGTGATGCTCGACTTTATCGATGGAAAAAGCAACCTGCTGCTCGCGTCCACCATCATCGAAAACGGGCTCGATATACCCCGGGCCAACACCATCATCGTCAACCGGTCGGACTGTTTCGGCCTTTCACAGCTCTACCAGCTGCGCGGGCGGGTTGGGCGCTCGGATCGGCGAGCCTATGCTTATCTGCTGATTCCCGGTGAAGCCTCGTTAACCAAAGAGGCCCGTGAACGTTTGAAGATATTGCAAGAGCTGACCGAACTGGGGGCCGGCTTCCGTATCGCCAGTCATGATCTCGAACTACGTGGGGCGGGCGATCCCCTCGGCAGCAAACAGTCGGGCCCGATAGCGGCGATCGGCTTTGAACTCTACACCGAACTGCTGGAAGAAGCCGTCGACCGCTTGCGCGGCAAGGAACGGGAAGAGAAAATCGATCCGGAAATCCGCCTTGGCCTGTCGGCCTTCCTCCCGGAATCCTACCTGCCCGACCCCAATCAGAGATTGCAATTTTATCAGCGGATGGCTGCCGCCGAGGAAGAAAGCGATCTGCTCGACCTGACCGAGGAACTGCGTGATCGCTACGGCGAACTGCCGGCAGCAGCGGAGCTGTTGCTCGGCACCATGAAGCTGCGCATCCTACTCAAGCGGCTGCAGATTGAATTGATGGAGTATGACGGGCATCGCCTGAGTCTGCTCTTTCATGCCAACACAGGGGTGTCAGTGGAGCGGATCCGCGAACTGCTGACCAGCCAGCCCCGCCGTTACGGCTTTTCCACGGACTATCGGATGACCATCGATATCGGACGCTGGCGGGAGAGGGAGCTGCTGGTTCAGATCAGAAAAGAACTGCAGCTGTTCGCCTAGAGACGTGCAAAAAATGTCGTTTCCGGAGACAAACTGTGCTAGCGTTTCCCCTTGACTCGACAAGGCATACGGGACCCATGCGGATACTGACCAACACCATACCGACAGCCCTTTTGCTGCTGGCCCTGTTGTTCGCCCAAGGCGGCTGCAAAAACCAGGAACCGCCCCCCCCTCTGGTGCAGATCGGGGATCTGGAAATCAGCATTGAACAGTTCCGTAAAGAAACCGGGCCGGCCCTGGATGCCGTCAGTGAACAATCGGCAGCGGAGCAGCAACTGCTGCAGCGCAGATTGCTGGCGCAGCTGATCGACCACGAGCTGATCCTGCGCGAAGCACAACGTCTTCAACTGCGGATCGAGCCCGACGAACTGGAGACGGCCCTGGCCGATCTGCGCGGCGCCTATAGTGCAGAAGAGTTCGAGGACGTTCTGCGCACCTCCGGGCAAAATCCGGAGCGATGGCGCCAGCAGCTCAAACTGCGTCTGCTGACGGAAAAGGTTGCCGAACAGGTCACCGCTGAGGTTGCGGATGTTGCTGCGGACGAGGCGAGCAACTACTACCGGGAAAACAAGGAGCAGTTTCGCCGGCCCGCCCAGTTAAGGGCTCGACAGATTTTGGTAACAACACGGGAGGAGGCGGAACAGATTCTCGCCCGCCTGGAGCAGGGAGAAGCTTTTGCCGAACTGGCACAGGAGGTTTCGCTGTCACCCGATCGAGAAAATGGCGGCGATCTCGGTTTCTTCGCCCAGAATCAGCTGCCCAAAGAGTTCGATGAGGTGCTTTTCAAAATGCCTACCGGCAGGGTCAGTGAGCCTGTCGCAAGCCCGTACGGCTATCACCTGTTTCTTGTCGAAGAGAAACGCAAGGCGGGGATCGAACCTTTTGAACGGATCAAGGGTCAGCTGATCGAACGCCTGCACCGGGAGCGAAAAGGAAAAGCGTTTGCCGAATGGCTCAATGAATTACGTCTGAAGACTCCGGTCTATATCGACTGGGGACAACTGCAACCTGAACCCAATGCGAAATAGCGAAAAGCAGAGAGCAAGAAGGAGAACCATGAAACTGATCATAACGTTAACCCTGCTGATATCCATCCTTGCCGGCCCCGTCTGGGCAGAACCGGTCAGCAGAATTGCTGCCATCGTCAACAACGACATCATCACCACTTTTCAGCTGGCGCAGGCGATGGCCGTTGAACAGCCCGGCATTCACGGACCAGAAACCTCTGAAGAAGCCAAGCAGAAGCTGCGCAAACAGGTGCTGCAGCAGATGATAGATGAAAAACTGCTGAAGCAGAGAATCAGCGAACTGGGACTGAGTGTCGCAGAAACCGAACTGGACGCGGCCATTGACGACGTGCAGCGGCAGAACAATCTGACCCGCGAACAACTGATCGATGCGCTGCAGGCACAGGGGATGGATTTCGCCAGCTACCGGAAGAATCTGCAGGAAGAGATCCTCCGCTACAAACTGATCGGCCGTGAGGTCAACAGCAAAGCCGAAGTGACCAACAAGGAAATCCGCGAGTACTTTAGAGAACATATCGACGAATACCGGGTCGCACCGACGGTTCACCTGCGCCGGATCAGCTTTGCACTCCCGGCCGATCCCGGCAGCGAACAGGCAACGGCCGTTCGCGAACTGGCCGCAGCGGTTCGGGACAAGCTGATCCTCGACCGCCAGCCGTATGATGCCGTGCTGGCATCTCTCGGTAACGCGGCAGAAGGTGCCGACATGGGATTCCTCGCGGAACCAGAGCTGCTGCCGGTCGTCCAGCAAGCGATCCGGGGCCTTGAAACAGGTCAGGTCAGTGACCCGGTTGCAGCCGCGGATCAGCTCCACCTGTTTCTGGTTGCGGAGCGAAACCCGGGGGATCCTGAGCTGTTCGACCGGGTCAGCGGGGAGATCAAAGAGATCCTGATGAAGGAAAATACCGAGAAGCGCTTTCTTGAATGGTCGCGGGAGTTGCGCGAGCAGGCATATATAAAGATTCTCCTGTAAGCGCGATGATTCAACACCCGGCCTGACAAGTCGCGGAATCCTGGAGGCGGACAATCCTTTATGCCTGTAGCGATCAGATACCTTCAGTTCTGGCTGTTCCTGCTCTATTGCAGCTACCTCAGCCTGACCCCCTCGCCGCATACTGAACTGATCGAAACCTTTTCCGATAAGTTTCTGCATTTTTCCGGTTATCTTCTGCTGTTCGCCTCCTGTAACATCGCATATGCGCCCAGCCGCCGCTTTCCGGTTAAAATAGCGCTGCTGTTCGGTTATTCGCTGCTGATAGAGAGCGCCCAGCATTTCATCCCCAATCGCTCTTTCTCGCTCGGGGATCTGTGCGCCAATCTGCTCGGCCTGTTGGTCAGCGGCGCCTGTTTGCTTATCGTACAACGTCTCCGTAAACCGGACTTTCGCCATACGGGCTGAGCCCCCCCCTGGAAGATGGTTCCTTTGACAGACCGCTGAAGAACCACTAGACTTTTCAGGTTGGCTGTGACAACCGGGCCAGCGAAAGGAGAATATCGTGAAATCGATTTTTTTTGCCCTACTACTGCTGCTGGCCGGATGTTCGGCCATGCCACTCGACCTCACCGAACACATCTCCGTGAACAGTCCACAGACCCTGCAGCTTGTGGCTCCGCCACCGACCAGCCTGAACCTCGCATGGCAGCCCCAGCCGATTGACGATTTTATTATTTCCCAGAACGCCGACGGTGTGATCGGACACACCCATTACCAGGATGTTGCCATCGGCCGACTGATCTCCAGACGGGTCGAAACTCTGCTCAGAACAGTCACCAGCATCGATTCACAGAGTGACAGCCTGGTCACTGTGTCCGTCGAGGAAGCCCGGCTGGGCTATAAATATGGCGTCAACCGTCTCGCCTACGCCAACCTGCTCCTCAATGTGGCAATCGCTGCCGAGGGTCGCTCGCACAGCAAAATCTACTACCGCCAGAGCACCGACCAAGCCGGACTTTCCGCGTCGGAGTCGCTGGAAATGCTATTCGACAGTCTCGCCATTGAGATCGCCCAGGACGTCCTGGCGTCCCTGATTTGAAGCCGCGATCGGGCAGGAAGCAAGCCCGTTTCGCTTCTGACACCGACAGGTTGTTCTCCTCCCCCTTCTTCCGCTATACTGGCAGATTATCCAGCTGAAAAAGGGAAAGGTCTTTGTGACTCCGATCATCATCTCAATGGGCGACCCGACCGGGATCGGTCCTGAAATCATCGTCAAAGCACTGTCAGCCGGTGACCTTGACGGGTTCTCCCGGCCGCTGGTGGTGGCCGGAGACCCGGGGGTCCTGCTGCGCGCTGCCCGGCTGTTCGAGCCCGGGGCGGTGCTTGAGTCGCCGGAGCGGACCGAGTGCTGCCTGCAACTGGGACCCCGCAAACTCCGGATTCAGTCTCTTTCCAGGCTTGAAGCAGAGCGGATCCGCTATGGCCAGCCCGACCTTGCCTGTGGCGTGGCGATGGCTGACTATATCGACTGGGCAGCGAACCAGTGCATCCGCGGGGACGCGGCAGCCATTGTCACCTGTCCGATCAACAAGGCGGCGATCAATGCTGCCGGGATTCGATTCCCCGGGCATACCGAACTGCTGGCCCAGCGCTGCGGTGTTGACAGGGTCGTGATGATGCTGGCCGGAGAAAAGCTCAAGGTCTGTCTGGTGACCACCCACCTGGCGCTAACTCAGGTGCCTGCGGCTCTGAGCAGCGAGGGTATCCTGGCGACAATTCGCATTGTCGATAACGCCTTTCGGCGCCAGTTTCAGCTTGCCCGACCGCACCTGGCAGTCCTGGCCCTGAATCCTCACGCGGGCGAGGACGGCCTGTTCGGTGACGAGGAGCAGCGCCTGATCGCCCCCGCCATCGCAACCGCCCGCCAGGAAAGGATCGAGGCGAGCGGGCCGCACAGCGCCGACACCCTGTTCCATTTTGCCGCCCGGGGAGACTATGACGCGGTGATCTGCATGTACCACGACCAGGGGCTGATTCCCCTCAAGCTGCTTCATTTCGAAGATGCGGTCAACGTCACCCTGGGCCTGCCGATTGTCCGCACGTCGGTGGACCACGGCACTGCTTACGACCTGGCGGGGACCGGCAGGGCCTGCACGAGAAGCCTGCTGGCAGCCCTCAGGATGGCTTCGCGGATGATTTGAAGCGAGATTCGAGGTTCGGATCGCAACTCTGTTTGAACTGTATTGATTATTCCCTTTACCCTTGAGCCTGACCCTATGATCGACAAGATAAAAATTCGCGGGGCCCGCGAACACAACCTGAAGAATATCGATATCGATATCCCGCGCGACAAGCTGGTCATCATCACCGGCGTCTCCGGATCCGGCAAGAGTACGCTGGCCTTCGACACCATCTACGCAGAAGGTCAGCGTCGCTATGTGGAAAGTCTGTCGGCCTATGCCCGGCAGTTTCTCGAGCAGATGGAAAAGCCTGACGTCGACCAGATTGACGGCCTCTCTCCTGCCATCTCCATTGAACAGAAGACCACTTCGAGAAACCCCCGCTCCACGGTCGGCACGGTCACTGAAATCTACGACTACCTGAGGCTCCTCTATGCCCGGGCCGGTCAGATCAGCTGCCACCGCTGCGGCCACGAGATCAGCTCGCAAACGGTTCAACAGATGGTTGATCAGGTGCTGCTGCTGCCACAACGGAGCAAGCTGATGGTCATGGCGCCGATCGTCCGGGAGCGCAAAGGAGAGTATCGCAAGGAACTTGCCCAGTTGCAGGCCGATGGTTTTGTCCGGGTGCGGATCGATGGCGAGATGCAGGAACTTGGCAGCACCGGCGCACTCGAGAAGAACAAAAAGCACACCATCGAAGTGGTTGTCGACCGGTTGGTGATCAAGGAGGGGATCGAAACACGCCTGGCGGACTCCATCGAAACCGCCCTGCGCCTTGCTGACGGACTGGTTCGGATCGAGATCCCCGGCGGCGAAAGCCTGCTCTATTCGTCAAAGCATGCCTGCATCGAATGCGGCCTGTCCTATCCCGAGGTCACCCCGCGAATGTTCTCCTTCAACAACCCCCACGGAGCTTGCAACGAATGTTCCGGACTGGGCACCCGCAACTATTTCGATGCTGAGCAGGTTGTTCCCAATCCCGAGCTGTCCTTGCGTGAAGGAGCCATTGTCCCGTGGGACAGCCGCACCGGGTATTACTACCAGGCACTGTTGGAAGCCCTGGCGACCCACTATCAGTTTGATATCCGCACCCCGTTTATCCGCCTGCCGAAGAAGCTGCAGGACATTCTGCTGTATGGCTCCGGCACTGAAAATGTCCGTTTCTTCTTCGACCAGGGAGATCGCCGCCATTACTACGAGAAACCGTTTGAAGGCGTTCTAAATAACCTGGAACGCCGCTACCGGGAGACCGATTCCGATGCGGTCCGGGAGAATCTGGAACGCTTCATGAGCGTCGTTCCCTGCCCGACCTGCGAGGGAACTCGGCTGCGTCCCGAATCCTTGCACGTCCATATTGCCGGGAAAAATATCCACCAGACCTGCATCATGTCGATCGCCGAGGCGGAGGGCTTTTTTCATAACCTGCAACTGCCTCCCAAACAGGCCACCATCGCCCGTCGCATTCTCAAAGAGATCTGCGAACGTCTCTCCTTCCTCAGTCATGTCGGCCTCGACTACCTGAGCCTCGACCGTTCTGCCGGCACTCTCAGTGGTGGAGAGGGGCAGCGGATTCGCCTGGCAACCCAGATCGGGTCGTCGCTCATGGGGGTTCTGTATATTCTCGATGAACCGTCCATCGGCCTGCACCAGCGGGACAACCAGCGGCTGCTGAAGACATTGAAGCGGTTGCGCGACCTGGGCAATACGGTGCTGGTGGTTGAGCACGACGAAGAGACAATCCTGGCCGCCGATCACCTGATCGACATGGGCCCGGCCGCCGGCATGCATGGCGGCGAAGTGGTGGCCGAGGGGACGCCACGGGAGGTTCTGAAAAATCCGCACTCCCTGACCGGTCAGTACCTGTCCGGAGAACTGGAAATACCGATTCCGGAGAGTCGCCGGCAGAGTGACCGATTGCTGCAGATTTTCGGCGCCCGCGCCAACAACCTGCAGGATGTCGATGTCGTCATCCCGCTGGGAATCCTGACCTGTGTAACCGGCGTCTCTGGTTCGGGCAAGTCCTCTCTGATCATAGAGACCCTCTATAAGGCCCTGGCGCAAAGGCTGCACCGGACACGCGAAAAAGCGGGCCCGGTCAGGGACATTGTCGGCCTCGACCAGCTTGACAAAGTGATCGACATCGACCAGTCCCCGATCGGTCGCACTCCCCGCTCCAACCCGGCCACCTATACAGGGGTATTTACCGAGATCCGTGAGCTGTTCGCCCGCCTGCCGGAAGCGAAAATCCGCGGTTATAAGCCGGGCCGCTTCTCCTTCAATGTCAAAGGGGGCCGTTGTGAAGCCTGCCGGGGAGACGGGATCATCAAGATTGAGATGCACTTCCTGCCTGATGTTTATGTCCAGTGTGAGGTCTGCAAGGGTGCTCGCTACAATCGCGAAACCCTCGAAGTGAAATACAAGGGGAAGAGTATCGCCGACGTTCTCGACATGACCGTCAACATGGCCAGCAGGTTCCTGGAGAACATCCCGCGGATCAGCAATAAACTGGAAACAATCCGCGATGTCGGTCTCGGCTACATCAAGCTGGGACAGAGCGCCACGACCCTCTCCGGTGGTGAAGCGCAACGGGTCAAGCTGGCTAGGGAACTGGGGAAACGGGCGACCGGAAGGACCATCTATATTCTCGACGAGCCAACCACCGGCCTGCACTTTGCCGATATTCAGAAGCTGCTGCAGGTGCTGAATCGGCTGGTCGACGCGGGGAACACGGTGGTGGTTATCGAGCACAATCTCGACGTGATTAAAACCGCCGACCACATCATCGACCTCGGCCCGGAGGGAGGGCGGAAGGGAGGCGAGATTCTGATTGCAGGCACCCCCGAAGAGGTCGCGCGCTGTAAGCGTTCCTATACCGGACAGTTTCTGCAACGCTATCTGCCGGTGGGTTGATCTATTGATGGGCCTTCTCTACAACCGGATGCGGTGTTTTCACCACAACCCTTGTCGATAGGCCTCACTTTTACCCCTGGCGGCATCTCTCGTTGTCCTGCCAGCTGGTCACGAGTGTCTAATATTTGTCCCCTTTTTTCTGACACTTAGCTGTTATCACAGGTGTTTTTTCACGGCGGCAGAAAATTATAAAAATCCTACCCCGATTTTTTAAAACCGGTACAGCGATTGCATTTCAGAATCATGCTCTCCAGCAGAGGAAGGATTTTATCGTGACACCGCAACTCATGAAAAAGCTGTTTGCCCTACTCATTCTCATCACCTTTACCACGGCCTGTGCTCCGCACCAGGCGATGATCCATTCTGAGCCCCCCGGGGCAACGGTGATGATCGACGGTAAAGAGGTCGGGGCAGCGCCGGTGGCTTACGACTATCGGCTCAGTAATGGCAAAGAGCATCAAATTAGCGTGGTTCGTGATGGGTACGAGACAGTCGACCTGACCATCTCTGCTGACAAAACCGACCAGAGTGCCATGAAACGCTGGATGATGGCCGGTCTGGTCTGGAGCCCCCTCTGGCTGGGGACAGTGTTCACCAAAAAGCTCAAGGAGAGTTATCGGTTTGTGATGAAACGTAGCGAACCTCAGATGACTGCGAAACTGGAGACACCGCAGGACTGACACCCCGTTCTGCTATGATTTATACATAAAAAGAGACGGCTGGAATCAGCCGTCTCTTTTTTGTTCTGTCCCGCCATCTGTCATCACGAGCCCATGACAACCCCATGAATCAGGTTCATGTTGACCAGATAGTCATGTCCGCCCGACTGCATGGCAAAATATTTGTCGCTACTGTTGAAAAAATCCTGAATCCGATTCTTGCCTGCCGGCAGGTCAATCCTGACGGTTCCCTGCAATTCCTCACCACCGAGAAAGGTGATCTTGACCTCCCGTTCAGGAAGTTCAATACCCGACTCTTCACGGACATCATAACGCAGATGGCTGATCATGCTTTTTTTGACCAGGTGAAATTCGCCCCCGGTAGTTTTCAACGGCAGAAAGGGCTGATCTTCGAGAAGCAGGTCAGAAACACTCTGCCCACCAGTACGATGCTGCGCAAACGGACTGAGAAAGAGATCTCCTTCATAGACAATACCATCAGCAATGAAGATCACGACAGGCTCTTCTCGTTTCTCGATTCTGAATTCACTCATTTCTCGTGACTCCTAAAAAAATCCCCTCGCGCATGTTGGTTACAGATAGTAACAGGAATCAGCTCAATTATTCAAGGCTTTCTTTGCTTTTGCCAATTAAAAAAATTTAACCAAACACAGTTATGTCAATCTTGCATGAAACCTCCCTGCAATACCTGCCAAATCCCCCCAAGGTCGGGACTAAGGATGGTTGGTTGTGGACATCCATCAGAACGTCTGCTAACCTCCCAGAGAAATTGATCTTTATCAGTTGAGGACATCCTATGCTGACCCTGCTGATTGTCTTTATCTGGGGCATATCGATCTTTTCTGCCGGGCATGCGCTGCTCTCCAAGCGCGATCCCCGGGCCGGACTGGGCTGGATAGTAACCTGCCTGGCCCTGCCTGGCTTCGGCGCCTTCTGCTACTGGCTGCTCGGAGTCAATCGCATCCGCACCAAGGCCCGCGAACTGCAGAGTCAGGGGCAGGGGATGCACTGGATGGAAACCTCACCCCCGGAATCCGCAGGCACCACCGAAGTTGTGGGCTGCGGTTGCCTGCTGAACCTGTCTAATGAAGTCACCCGCCGGCCGTTGACATTCAAAAACAGCGTTGAAGTGCTTTACAACGGCGAACAGACCTATCCCGCCATGCTGGAAGCAATCCGCACGGCGCAGGAGCATATCTTCCTTTCCAGCTATATCTTTCAGGCCGACAAGACGGGACGACTTTTCGTCCGGGAATTAACCGCGGCGGCAGAGCGTGGCGTGGATGTCCGGGTCCTGACGGACGCATTCGGCGAGCGCTACTCTCTGCCGACAGCGCGCCGCCTGCTGCGGGGCAGCAAGGTTAAAACCACCAATTTCCTCCCTCCATCACTCTCCAGACGCAGTTTCTATCTGAACATGCGTAACCATCGCAAACTGCTGATCGTGGACAGCCGCTACGGGTTCACCGGCGGGATGAATATCTGGGACCGGCACCTCGCGGCGATAAAGAACAATGCCCGGCGGGTCATCGACATCCACTTCCGCCTGGAGGGGCCTGTCTGTGCCCACCTGCGCGATGCCTTCATGGAGGATTGGCACTTCGCCACCAATGAGGTCCGCCACCACAGGGATTGGCCCGAAGCCCCGAGCAGCGGGACAGCCATTTGCCGCGGAATCAGCGCCGGTCCGAACGAAATCCACGAGAAGCTCAACTGGATTCTGATTGGAGCCCTCAGCTGTGCTCGGCACAGGGTCAGAATCATGACACCCTATTTTATTCCCACTCGTGCCCAGTTGGCGGCAATCAACGCAGCTTCCTTGCGCGGCGTGCAGGTCGAAATTCTGCTGCCGGAAAAGAACAACCTGCCGTTTGTCGACTGGGCCTCCCGTGGCTACCTTTACGAGCTGCTGGAATACGACACCATGGTGTATTATCAACCCCCTCCCTTCGTCCACAGTAAAATGCTGCTGATTGACGATGAGTACGCTCTCGTTGGTTCAGCCAACCTAGATCCGCGCAGCCTGCGGCTAAATTTTGAATTTAACGTGGAAATTATCGACCGCAACCTGGTTGGCGAATTGATCCGGCATTTCGATCATGCCCGGCAGCATTCTTCGGAAGTCTCTATGGAACAGCTGGAGCGACGCTCCATCCCCGAGCGCATGCGGAACGCGTTCTGCAAACTGTTCTCCCCCTATCTGTAGCCCATCTCAGGAGGAAAATTTCGGCCGCAAACCGTTATTGTTAGTAATCCAGGCCCCCAGGATAACCAGGACCCCACCCTTCACAAGTCCTGCCGTCAACGGTTCCCCGAGCAGAAGAAATCCGAACAGCAGCGCAAAGAGCGGCACGAAATTAATAAACACTCCCGCCCGAACCGCACCGATCTCGCGAATCGACTGGTAATACCAGAAGAAGGCTACAACGGTGCCTAGCGCCGCGAGGTAAAGGAGCCCGCACCAGGCCTTGGTCCCGTAACCCAAAGCAGCGGGAACAACCCCCTGAGCCAGGGCCAACGGGGCCAGCATGAGGGCTCCGATCACTGCCGACCCGGTCACCGCCGCCAGCGGGGTGAGCGTCCCCATCACCCGCCGCCCGATCACCGAATAGAGCGACCAGCAGAGAACACAGCCAAGCAGCACCAGCTCTCCTTCAGTCATTTTGGAGAAAAGCAGCGCCAACTGGCCGTCACTGATCACCAGCATCGCCCCGACGACCGACAGCAGAATGCCGAGACTTTTAATCGGGCGCAACGGCTCGCCGTCAAAAAGGGCTGAAACCAGCGCAATGCCAACCGGATTCAGGGCAATAATCAACCCGGCCCGCCCGGCGGAAACTGTTTCCAGTCCCTTAAAAAAGGCGAGATTATAGCCCACCACACCAGTCAGGCCGAGCAGCAGAACTGCACCCAGTTCGCGTCGGTTAAACCGGGGGAAACGGCCTTCATAACGATACAGCAACAGCATCAGCAGGAGCCCCGCCACAGCAAAACGGAGAAAGGCCGCAGAAAAAGGGGGGACCACCCCGGCCAGCATCCGCCCGGCGATGAAGGTTCCGCCCCAGAATGCCATGGTGGCCAGCAGTTTCAGATAGATCAACATCAATGCTCCAGACGCAAAAAAACAGCGCAAGTATGCACCATCCGCCGGTGTTGATAAATAACAAAAGAAGTCATATGTTGCTGCGTCCCTGAAGCTTCGGACAAAGAAAGGCGGCCGATTATCCATAACCGGCCGCCTTTATATTCTATTCCGTTTCTTCCGGAGTCTTGCTTCCCTCACGGGGAAGTTCGCAACTGCTGGAGAGTCATGTCTGGACCCCCATGCGTGGCAGGACCCAGCGGTTCAATACATACCAGATAACCACAATACCGATAAGCAGAAAAATGTCCATGTGCGGCTCCTTTATTATATTCAAATATCAATATATATAATCCGTACTTTTACTGCAACCCCTATTTTAGCCGCCCGCTTCCCGCGGCCGAGATCGGCAGCACGATGCTCACGAGCAACCCTCCTCCGACGGCATTTTCTGCGCAGATCGTTCCACCACTGAGGCGAATCGCCCGATCGGCGATCGCCAGCCCGAGACCGGTGCCGCCACTCTCCCGGTCGCGCGCATCAGCCACCCTGAAGAAGGGCTCAAACAGCTTTTCCAAAGACTCCTCAGGAACTCCCGGGCCCCGATCACGAACAGCAATCCGAACCTGGCCTTGCTGAGGATCGGCAATTTGAGAGACCTCGACGGTTGTCCCTTCTCCGGTATATTTCACCGCATTGCGGACCACATTCTCGATTGCGCGGCGCAACATCACTTCGGCGCCTTCAACAAATACCGGATCGCAAGCAGTCAACGCCACATTTCGCCCATGACCTCCGGCTTCAAAGTCGGCATCCAGCACTACCGAGCGGAGCAGGGCCCTCAAGTCAAACCTCTCCACCCGGTAAGAGCCGATGCCGCTTTCCAGCTGGGTCAGCCGCAGCAGCTGCCCGATCATTTCGTTGAGCTGACCGGCCTCCATCTCGATCCGTTCCAGTGCACCGCGGCTCTCATTGCCGGAGCGCTGACGGGCCAGCTCCAGGGCAACCGCCATCCGTGCGAGAGGTGAGCGGAGTTCATGGGAAATATCCTGCAGCAGGCGCTTCTGAGTGGTAATCAGGGTTTCAATCCGCTCCGCCATGAAGTCAAAATCCCTGCCCAGGTCGCTGAATTCTCCCTTGCCCTGAATTTCCGGACCGATCCGGGTCGTCAGGTCGCATCCGGCAAACTGGCGGGTCGCCTGCCTCAGCTTACGGATCGGCGACGTCAGGGAACGGGCCAGGAAGAAGCAAACCAGTGCCGCGACGGCGAGGATCACCAGCGCCCTGGAGCCGAAGATTGCCGGGGGCATGGCCTTGAAAATATGCCGGAGCGCAGGGCGCTCAGGAAGCCCGACAACAATGACATAGCGATTCCCAGAGCTGCTGCTCAGCGGACTGGCCATCCAGGGAAGTTCTCTGCGCTCGGAAAAAATCAGCTTGTCGGTGATAAAAGCGCGCTCCGCCATCCGCTTGATCAGCCTGCCGATTCGTTTCGGCACACTGAACGTCGCCAGGGTTTCGCCGCGCGCCGAAAACAGAAAGACATGCACATCGGCCGTTTGGCGCAACTCTTCCATATATGTCTCTAACGCAGGGGACCCTCCCTGTTCATAAATCTGCACGGCAGCACGCCCGTATTCAGCCAGCGCCTGTTTGGCAAAGTGCTTATGACCCATCGGGGGGAATTCATGATCCCGGGAATAAGTCAGAACGATGCCGATCACCGCTGAAATGACGATAATCAACAAAAAATAGAGAAATATTTTTACAAAAAGGCTGCGCATGAGACGAATTCCACTGACATGGGTCAAGACTGATCCGAAAAGGAATAGAGATAACCGACCCCGCGGACGGTCTTTATCCGCTCGCTCCCTTCCGGCAGGGGGCCGAGTTTCTTCCGCAGGGCACTGATATGCACATCGATACTTCGATCGTAAGGTGACAGCTGTCGCCCCAGAACCTGTTGCACCAGGTCCTCACGGGAGATAACCTGTCCAGCTCGCTGCAGCAAGGCCTCGAGCAGGTTGAACTCAACCGAGGTCAATTCTTGCTCCACCCCCTGACAGAAGACATCCCGGCTCCTGCTCTTCAGCACCAGATCGCCGACCTGAAGATCCCCCACTGCTGATTCCTGCTGCTGCAGCACACCCGCATTTTCGGCCCGTCGCTGTATGGCCCGAATCCGCGCGACCAGTTCGCGGGGATTGAACGGTTTCGGCAGATAGTCATCGGCGCCCATTTCCAGCCCGACGATCCGGTCGACATCGTCCCCCCGCGCCGTCAGCATGATGACCGGAATCCGTGACTTCTCCCGGATATGCCGCAGGACATCGAATCCGCTCATCCGCGGCAACATCACATCCAGAACGACCAGCCCGTACTCTTCGCTCAGTGCAGACTCGGCCCCCTGTTCTCCATCGTTCACGGTCTTGACTTCAAACCCCTCCGGCACCAGATACTCGACCAGTAACTCGCAGAGAGCCAGATCGTCATCTATGACCAGTATACGATTCATTGCTACCCCTGTCTGAATTGATCCAATGTTATCAACAGTCTAACCCAGATCGGTGTGGCTGACTGTTAAGAAGTGTCAAACACGCCTCCCGATCTTGACAAAACTTTACACAACCTGCGGTCATCTTAACCCCTTTTTGCCATCATTTCTCTTAAACTGGCTTCCATCAAACAAGATCATCAAAAAGGAGCCCGATATGAAAAAAAACAAACTGCTGACAATCCTGACGACCTCAACCCTCTTAACCGGCTTGGCTCTCTCGCCGGCAATTGCCGGATTCGGTCCCGGCAGGTGCAACGATTCCGACAGCAACGCCCGGCAGGAAAAGAGGGCCGAGCGCATGGAACATCACCTGACAAAGATGGTAACGGTTCTTGATCTCACCGAAGCTCAACAGACCCAGATCAGAGGAATCCTGGAAAACAGAAAAGAGCAGCATCAGGACCTGTTCCAGCAACGCAGAGCCGACCGCGAACAAATGCGTGAACTGAAATCGGCGAGCACGTTCGACGAAGCTGCGTTCCGGGTCATGGCGGAAAAGCGCGCGGCACAGCGTATCGATATGCAGGTCGAAAAGATGAAAACCAAACAGCAGATTTTCGCCCTGCTGACCGCCGATCAACAGGCAAAAGCCGACATCTTCTTTGAGTCGATGGACAGGCGCGGCCCCGGCCATGGACACGGCATGAGACACTAACCAAGAGACACTTAGCCGGGGGTGGCAATGTCAATCATTCCGCACCCCCTCGACAGCTTCGTTACCTCCTCCTACGAAGACCCTGGAAAGCAGCAGCAGACTGCTTTTCAACCCCTTGCCCGCCCCTGTTAATTGCCTCCGACGGGGGCGGGTTTTTTTCAATATGCGCAGAAAGCGGGTGCAACAATGCAAACCATTTTGCTGATCGACAACAGTTCGCACTTCTTTAGCTTGAAGCAGTCTCTAGAGTGTGGCGGATTCCGAGTGGCGTATGCCAATAATGACCTGGAAGGGTTGGAAGCTCTACTCCATGCCGAATTCGACCTGATCCTTTTGGCAAAGAAAAAATGCGGCATCGATACAAAGCTTCTCGGCGAATACCTTGCAACCTTTGCGGTTGATACTATTCTGGTAACAATCTCTACGAAAAACGAGCTGGAAGTCTCCCAACTGCCGGAGGGAGAACTGCCGGCCTATTTCACCCGTTTCTTCATCGAGACGATCCAGTACCTGCACAACCGGCAACAACCGCAGAAAACCTTCTTGCCCCGGCTGCGTACCGCGACAGGCTGAACTCCAACGGCGTCAACCTGGCACACACATAGCCCTGCAAATAAAAAAGCGAGCCCTTAGGTTCGCTTTTTTATTTGCAGGGGTGTTCCTGACGCCCTAAAACAACAGAACCGGGCACTTGACATTGTGCAGCACGTAGTTTGCCACCGAACCGAACAGCACATCGCGAATCTCTCCGGTACTGGGATGCCGGCCGATCACCAGCAATTGAAAATCCTGATCATTGGCGACCCTGGGAATGACCTCCCGGGGGGAGCCCAACTCCAGCAGAAGTTGCAGATCAAACCCGGCCTCGCGGAAGGGTTCCGCCTGTTTTTCCAGCAGAACCTGGCCCGCCTTGCGTGCATTCTCCCTGACCATCTCCAGCTGAAAATCAGGAATCATCCGGTAGGCCAGCTGAATATCGACCACATGCAGCAGGCTGATCTGCTTGGGAAAACGCTCCTTCTGCTCGATGATGGCCTTGATGGTCTTCTGCGAGGTTGTCGAGCCATCCACCGGAACCAGAATTTTCGGATTCATGCTCTCCTCCTGTTCAAGACAATGGAGCCTCTATCTCTACATACAAACAAAACGGGTATCAGGGCGGTTGTCAACCGTTTCAGTATTTTCAGCCATAAACCAGGCGCGGCAGGAACAGCACCAAGTCTGGCCAGTAGGTTAGGACCATCAGGATGGCAACCTGGATCAGCAGAAACGGAATAACGGCCTTGGAGACATAGATCAGGTCACGGTCGGCCACCGCACCCGAAATATACAGGCTGACACCGAGCGGCGGCGTGCAGTACCCGATCCCCAGGTTGAGCGTCATCAGCAAGCCGAAATGCATGGTATCGATGCCGAACTTGGAGAGCAGCGGCAGAAAGATCGGCGTCAGGATCAGGGTTGCCGAAATGATATCCATGAACATGCCGATGATCAGCAGCAGGATATTGACCGCCAGCAGGAACACCCAGGGGCTCTGAATATTGTCGACCACTGCATTGGCGATCTGGTTGGGTATCTGCTCGAAGGTCAGATATTCTCCGAAGACCGAAGCTCCGGCGACGATCACCAGCAGCGTAGCCGAGGTCATTGCCGAGGAGACGATGACCCTTTTGATGTCACCAAAACGCAGGTCCCGGTGGATGAACAGTTCGACAATAAAGGCATAGAAACAGGCGACTACCGCCGCCTCATTGGCAGTGAAGAAACCGGAATAGATCCCGCCGAAAATAATCACCGGTAGCAGCAGCGCCCAGACACTCTCTTTCAGGGTCGCCACGACCTCACTGAAGGGCGGTTTCGGCATGGTTTCCAGATCGGTCCGCTTGCAGAAGAAATAGGCGTACAGCGACATCCCGATGATGATCAGGATCCCCGGGATAAACCCGGTCAGAAACAGCGCCTCCAGGGGGTCGTTGGAGACCATCGCATAAAGAATCATCGAGATCGACGGCGGGATAATGACACCGAGGATCGGGGCCGTGGACATGATGCCGACGGTAAATTTTTCATCGTAACCATGCTTCAGCATGGACGGAATCATGAACCCGCCGATGGCGACCACGGTCGCCACCGTCGACCCGGAGATCGCGCCAAAGAAGCCACAGGCGAGGACCCCGGCCATTGCTAGGCCGCCCGGCAACCACCCGACGATGATATTGGCGGTTTTGATCAGCTTCTCGACAATACTGCCGGTGGTCATGATGTTGCCGCAGAGGACAAAAAACAGCACTACGATCAGGGCGAATTTGTCCATGCTGCGATAGAGCACCTCAATGGCGATCATCGGATCGATTCCGGCGATCCAGACCAGGCCGACCAGCCCGGTGAAGAAAAGTGACATGAAAACCGGTACGGTGCCGGCCAGGCAGCCAATCAGCAGGGCGACTATGAGCAGGGAGTTGTTATCCATAACGAGCGGCCTATTCGGCCTCCACCTCCCCCTTGAGCGGCTCCGCGCAGAGATCGACGCCGAACCAGTCCTCGAAGGCGACAATCAGGGTCCTGATGAACATCATCATCCCCATGATCGGCAGAACAGCGTAGAAATACCACTCGGGAATCTGCAGGGAGGCGGTCTTGGCAAACTGGTCCTCGTACACCATCAGGGTCATCGTGTAACCGAACCAGACCATGCACCCGGAAAAAATCAGGACTGCAAGGTGGCTGAACAGGGTCAGCGGCTTCTTGAGCGCCGGCATCAGCTGCGGCAGGGCGTCTATCCGGATCAGCGAGCGTGCGCGGATTGCCGAGATACTGCCGACATAGGTGCTGAAGAAAATGACTTTGCGGACCACTTCATCCGACCAGTAGAGGTTGACGTCGTTGGTCAATTTGCGCAGGGCAACATTCGCCATGGCGACGACCAGAGCCACCGAAACCGAAATAAACAGGCTCCAGTCTTCAACAAAAGAAAAGACACGATTGATATTTCTGATGAGTTTTTTCATAGACATGCCGGTCGCGCGGGACAACTCCCTGGCGTGCGCAAGCCGTAATCCTTCTCGACAATTAGCTGTTTAACCCCGCACAGAGGCTGGGCACAAAAAAAGGCCGGGGAGAGCATTCTCCCCGGCCGCCAAGCATATCGGTTTTCACCAAAAGAATCAATTATTTGAGCGCAGCCTGGACCTTTTTGAAGTAATCCATGCCGATCTTCTCCCCCCACTTCTGGTAGACCGGTGCGGTCAGGTCAATCAGCTTCTGCTGCTCGGCGTCGGAGAGCTTGAAGAAACTTACCCCGGCTTCCTTGGCCTTGGCCACCTGCGTCGCATGCTGCTGCTTGGTCAGTTCGCGGGTCTTGGCACTCTCTTCAGTGATCGCCGTCATCAGAATCTGCTGCAGGTCGGCGGGCAGTTTGTCGAACCAGCGCTTGTTCATCAGGTGGATGAACAGGCCCTGGGCGTAGTCGAGTTCGGTGAAGTTCTTGGCGATGGTGAATTTCTTGGTGATGTTGCAGACGATCGCGGTATGGTCAAGGCCGGTGATGACGCCGGTCTGCAGCGCCTGGGGAACGTCCGGCCAGGGCATAACCGTGAACTTCATGCCCCACGCCTTGTAGAAGTCGGCATTGAGAGGGGCCTGGGCAATACGGAAGTTGATCGACTTGGCATCCTCAATCGTCCCGACCGGGTTGTTGGTCGCCCAGCCGTAGGGGCCGTAACCGGTGACGTCAACCGTCATGATGCCACCCTTGAGGGTGCTCTCGACAAAAGGATTCCAGAGTTCGGGGTTGTTGCGGAACGTGTCGAGCTTGTCGAAGGTGTCGACAACATACGGCATGTTAACGATGCCCAGGGTATCCGCAACGTTCTGCGCGGCGACCGAGGAGCTCAGCATTCCGTGCACGGCACCCAGCTTGAGCTTGTTGATGACGTCTTTCTCGCCGCCCATCTGGGCCAGGGGACGGAAGTCGACATAGAGCCGCCCGCCGGAGTCCTCCCAGACCCGGTCGCGCAGACGATAACCGAAACCGACGCCCTCGATAACCGGATGAGAGATATTGGAGAGAATGTAACTGTACTCTGCACCGGAAGGATCGAATTTCGGCTTCCAGGCCGCCAGTGGGTCTTTCTTTTCAGCAGCAAGTGCAGGTGCCGCCAGGCAAAGGGCCAACAACAGTACGAGCAGTTTTTTCATCGTAGTAAACCTCCTGTAAAGTATGAAGAAACAAACAGCGTTTGGCATTATCAACTTTTTGTTAATTATCAGTAAATACAGATACTTAGAAAAGAAATATAGCCTTTAAAGATTCTTTTGGTCAAGGAAATTGCTCCCAGAATAAAATAAAAAAGCGCCGGAGCAAATCTACTCCGGCGCTTAAAACAGGATTTCAAAAAACGCTCATGCCGTTATTCGGCAAGGTACTCGCGAACCCGCTTCAAATAGTCCTGGCCGATCTTCTCCCCCCACTTCTGCACAATCGGTTCGGCCATGTCGGTCAACTTGGCAATCTCCGCCTCGGGCAGCTCGACAAAGTTGACCCCCGCCGCCCGCGACGTGGCGATTTCGTCCTGCTGCTGTTTTTCGGTCATCGCCCGCGCCTTGGCACTCTCTTCGCGAATCACCCTGATGAGGATCTGTTGCAGGTCCTGCGGCAGCTTTTCAAACCAGCGCTTGTTCATCAGGTGAATGTACAGACCCTGGGCGTAATCGATGCTGGTAAAGTTTTTTGCAACGGTAAACTTCTTGGAGATGCTGCAGACGATCGGGGTGTGGTCCAGCCCGGTGATGACCCCGGTCTGCAGCGCCTGCGGCACATCCGGCCAGGGCATGACCGTGAACTGGAGACCCCAGGCCCGGTACAGGTCGATATTGACCGGCGCCTGGGCGATCCTGAAGGTCATTTTCTTGGCATCCTCAAGCGACGTAACCGGAGAATTGGTCGCCCAGCCATAACTGCCGTAGCCGGTAAAATCAACCACCTTGATCCCTTGCTTTTCCGCTCCGGCGCCATACTCAGCGAACAGCGCCTCGTTATCCCGGAACCGGTTGAGCTTATCAAAGCTGTCAAACAGGAACGGCAGGTTGACCAACCCGAGCCGCGGATCGACATTGGGCGCCATGACCGAAGAAGACATCATGCAGTGGATCGCGCCCAATTTCAGCTTCGCCAGAACGTCCTTCTCACCACCCAACTGGGACAAAGGGCGATAATCAACATACAGCCGGCCACCAGTCTCTTTCCAGACCCGGTCACGGATGTTGAAACCGACAGTGACCCCTTCAATCGCCGGATGACCGACATTGGACACCAGATAGGTATACTCCGCTCCGCTCGGATCGAAAGCCGGCTTCCACGCCGCCAGAGGGTCAGTCGCAGCCAGCACCAGCCCGCCGGACAGACAGAAGGACAACATCAGACACAGGAAAAATCGTTTAAGCATCTCTACCTCCCCAAAAAAAGTCTCTCACATAGACAACACGCGAGTCAGCATAACCCGCAAAAATACTGGAGTATGCTACTTTATATGCTAAAATTTCACAATCGAAAAGCTTGACAAGAATAGAAATATCAATATATATACTTTTTAGAATATTTATTAGGAGGACAACCCACTGATGAAACTACGCCTGACCGATGTGAGTCTGCGCTTTCCCCGCTCCGTGCTGCTGCTGGTGGCTCTGCTGACCCTGCTGTTTGCCTGGCAATTCCCCAAGGTCAAGTTCGACAACGACCCTGAAAATATGCTCTCCGCCAAGGAGCCTGTTCGGGTTTTCCACCATGAGGTGAAAGAGAAATACGCCCTCTACGATTTCGTGGTCGTCGGCATTGTCAACGAGGCTGACCCCGAAGGCATCTTCAATCCCGCAACACTGACCCGCATTGATCACCTGACCCGTGAACTGCTGAGCCTGCGCCTGGGTGAAAACGGCCTGCCGGAAGTCAGCGACTTCAACAGCGGGGAACCAAGCTCCGGCGGCTATCGCAGCATCGACCTGAACCCGGCAAGGTCATGGCAACAGGCTCTCAATGTTGCCTTTAATCACCAGCCGAACAAGCTGTTTGACGAACAGGGGCAGAGCGTCATCATCGGTCGCGAGTTGATCGCGCCCAGCGTTGTCGACAATATCAAGCAGGCCGACCTGGGCTCGCTCAAACTCGAATATCTCATGGAGCAGGCCCCGACCACCCGTGAAGAGGCCATGGTCATTCGTGACGACGCGATGAGCAACCCGCTTTACGCGGGAACCCTGGTCTCCGAAGACGAAAAAGCCATCTGCCTCTACATCCCGATCATCAAAAAGACCTACAGCCACAATGTTGCCAACCTGGTCCGCAACCTGACCGGAGACTGGCCAGAAACGGACAAGGTCTACATTACCGGGCTGCCGGTGGCAGAGGACACCTTCGGCATCGAAATGCTGGTCCAGATGGCCACCTCAGCGCCGCTGGCCGGGCTGGCCATCTTCATCCTGCTGCTGCTGTTCTTCCGCAATCTGAGCCTGATCATTGCCCCGATGATCGTCGCTATCGTCAGCGTTATCTGCACCATGGGACTGCTCATCGGCCTGGGCTATGATGTGCACATCATGAGCTCGATGATCGCCATTTTCCTGATGCCGATTGCGGTCGCCGACTCGGTCCATATCCTCAGCGAGTTTTACGATACCTATCCCCGCTTTCAGGACAAGCGGGAAACGATCCGCTATGTCATCGGCCACCTGTTCCGCCCGATGCTCTATACCAGCCTGACGACAATGGCCGGTTTCGCCTCGCTTGCGACCACCCCGATCCCGCCGGTCCAGGTATTCGGCCTGCATGTTGCCTTCGGCGTCGGCCTGGCCTGGATGCTGAGCATGACCCTGATACCGGCCTACATCATGCTGCTGGTCCCACAGAAACAGCTGCAGAAAATCACCCCGAAAGACGCTAAAGAGATCCCGGCCGGTGGCCTGCTCAATCGTATCGTGGAAAATCTGGGCAGCTTCAGTACGCGGCGCTGGCGGCCGATCCTGCTGCTGGCTTCGGCGCTGGTGGCGATTGCCGTCTTCGGGATCAGCCGGATCCAGGTCAACGACAATCCGGTCAAATGGTTCAGCCCCAAGCATGAGATACGGGTCGCTGACCGGGTTCTGAACAGCCACTTCGGCGGCACCTATACAGCCTACCTGACGCTGGCTGAAACCCAACCCGGAATCTGCGACTGTGAAGCAAACTCCAATGCCATGCACGTCGAAGTGGAAAAACGATTCGCAGAAAAATACCCTGAGGCTGTTGCCACATTCCAGGAAAAACTGGCGGAGCTGAAAAAGCGCTACGGGCAGATCAGTGGTCCGGATGTCAGCCGTGCCTTCGTCGAGCTGGTGGAACTGGCGGAAACCCTGGACAACAAGACCACCGCGCTGTGGTGGGAGCTGGCTGACGAAATCAACTATCTCGACCCGGCCGGGCTCAACGCGCGCACCTTGCATGAGAGAATCGCACCGCTGGAAGAGATCCCCCGGGAATATAAGCGGATCCTGCACGACGCCGTTGCCCCACTGAACGACCTTCAAGGAGAGGACCTGCTTGAGGCCGCGCTGGAGATCACCGATCTCTATACCGCCGACTCGTTTGTCGACTTCGTCTACGAAATGCAGGCGGAACTTACCGCGCCACTGTTCAAAAAACCGAAAATCCTCGCCTACCTGGAACAGCTTCAGGCGCATCTGGTCGAAAACCCGGTCGTCGGCAAGACCTCTTCGGCGGTCGATTCGCTGAAGAAAGCGGCCTACGAACTGAACTACCTGGAACCGCCCGGCGGCCTCAGCCAAAGCGAACAGGCGGCCTACCGGCAGCGCAACCAGTCATTCAACGCGATCCCCGAGACCGCCGCTGCGGTGGCCCAGGTTTTTGTTCAGCTGGAAGGAATGAAAAAGAAGGACAGTCTGTTTCACCTCATCACCCGCAACTACCAGGAAGCCAACGTCTGGGTCCAGTTGACCAGCGGCGATAACCAGGACATGGCGGCCGTGGTCAAGGATATGCAGGTCTATATGCAGGAGAATCCACCGCCGACTCCGATGAAAATCGAATGGGCCGGACTGACCTACCTCAACGTCGTCTGGCAGGACAAGATGGTCAAAGGGATGATGACTTCGCTGGGCAGCTCCTTTGTCGTGGTCCTGGTGATGATGATGATGCTGTTCCGTTCCGTCCTGTTCGGCATTCTGGCGATGATTCCACTGAGCATTACGATCACCCTCAGCTACGGGATTATTGGCCTGGTCGGCAAGGAGTACGACATGCCGGTGGCTGTCCTGTCCGCACTGACCCTCGGCTTGAGTGTCGACTTCGCCATTCACTTCCTGGAGCGGGCCCGGGAGATTCAGCTGAAGACCGGCAACTGGCTCGAAACAGCCAAACAGATGTTCAAGGAGCCGGCCATGGCCATCAGCCGCAACGCCATCATTATTGCGATCGGGTTCACCCCGCTTCTGCTGGCGCCGCTGGTCCCCTACCAGACCGTTGGCTTCTTCCTGGCCACCATCATGGGCGTCTCCTGGCTGGCAACCCTGTTCATTCTGCCGGCCCTGCTGACGCCGCTGCAGAACATTGCGTTTCGCAAGCCTGAAGATGAGGCTTAACATGAAAGAACCTCGGAGGAACACCACGATGAAGAAGATCCTGATGCTACCAATCGCGCTGCTCGGCCTGCTTCTGGCTACGGCGCCACTCCATGCCGCCGGACTGAGCGCAGATGAGATCGTCGCCAAGGCCAACCAGGCCTCTTATTACGCCGGTGCCGACGGCAAGGCCGACGTCACCATGACCATCAAGGCGGCCGATGGCGGAACCCGCGAACGGCAGTTCACCATCCTGCGCCTCAATGACGGGGCGGAGGATCAGAAATTCTATGTCTATTTCCAGGCACCGGCCGACGTCCGCAAGATGGCGTTTCTGGTCTGGAAAAACGCTGATCGGGACGATGACCGCTGGCTCTGGCTGCCGGCGCTCAACCTGGTCAAACGGATCGCTCCCGGCGACAAACGCACCAGCTTCGTCGGCTCGGACTTTTTCTACGAGGATGTCTCAGGACGCGGGCTCGACGAGGACGCCCATAGCCTGGTGGAAGAGACGGCCGATACCTACCTCGTTCGCAACGAGCCAAAGGACCCGGGCAGCGTGGAATTTGCCCATTACCTGGTCTGGATCGACAAGACCGACTTCCTGCCACGCAAGGCCGAGTATTATAACAAGCAGGGAGATCTCTACCGCCGGGTCGAGGCGCTGCGTGTCGAAAGCGTGGACGGGCACCCGACGGTGATGGAATCGCAGGCCAGTGACCTGAAAGCAGGAACCAGCACCATCAACAGCTTCAGCAACGTCAGCTACGACATCGGCCTCAACAAGCGGATTTTCAGTGAACGTTTCCTGCGCCGTCCGCCACGTGAAGTCTCCCAGTAACCGGACGCGCTAGACAACTCTCGAAAAGGAAGATGACCCTTGAATACGTGGCGACAACTGCTGCTCCTGATTGCCCTGATTCTCGGCGTTCCAACCAGCGGACTGGCACTGGAGCTGACGGAAGGTATCCCGCTGCACGGCTTCCTCGATGCCCGCGGCGGCATGCGCACCGGCAACGATCCGGGACAGCGCTCCACCAGCCTGCTTGAAACAAGGTTGCAACTGGCGTTGGAACATTACGCCGAGCGGAGCACGCTGCAGCTACGCGGGGACTTTGTTTACGACAATGTCGCCGAGGAAAGGACCCCCGACCTTGAAGAGGGGGTCGGGGCGTTCGATCTGCGTGAAGCAAACCTGACCTTCTCACCGATCGACATCGCCGACGTCAAACTGGGCAGACAGATCCTGACCTGGGGTACCGGAGATCTGCTGTTCATCAACGACCTGTTCCCCAAGGACTGGCAATCGTTTTTTACCGGCCGCGACGAGGAATATCTCAAGGCCCCCTCCGATGCTCTGCTCGTCAGCCTCTTTCCTGGCTTTGCCAACTTCGACCTGGTCTATACGCCGCGTTTCGACAGCGACCGTTTCCTGACCGGCGAGCGCCTCTCCTTCTACGGCGCCGGCAGTGAACCGATCGGCTATGACAAACCGGATGACTGGTTCGAGGACCACGAGATCTCCCTGCGCATATCGCGCAATCTTCGTGGCTACGAGCTGGCGGCCTACGCCTATCGCGGCTACTGGAAGCGCCCCCAGGGGTTCGACCCAGCCAGCGACCGCTATATCTTTCCGCGTCTCAACGTTTTCGGCGCCAGCCTGCGCGGCGGATTCAAAGGGGGGATAGTCAACCTCGAGAGCGGCTACTATGATTCCCGTAACGACAGCGACGGTAGCGATCCCTGGACACCGAACAGTGAGATGCGCCTGCTCGTCGGTTACGAACGGGAACTTCTCCAGGAGCTGACCGGCAGCCTGCAATTTTACCTCGAGCAGTTGCAGGACTACTCCGCCTACCGGCAGTCGCTGGCCGCAGGGCAACCCATCCGGGATGAACATCGGCAGGTCTGGACGCTGCGGCTGACCAAGCAGTTGCTCAGCCAAACGCTGACCCTCAGCCTGTTCAGCTACTGGTCCCCGACGGATGAGGACTACTACCTGCGCCCCCAGCTGCGCTACAAGCTGAGTGATGCCTGGCTGCTGACCTGCGGCGGGAACCTGTTCGATGGGGACAGGTCCGAAACATTTTTCGGTCAACTGGAAGACAACTCAAACATTTATGCCGGAGTCCGCTACAGTTTCTAAGGGACTCCCTACTGAGAGGAAAGGATATCAATTATGACAGTCAATCGTTACCTGCGTATGATTGCCGGATTTTTTGTGATGCTCAGCGTCGCTCTCGGCTATTTTCATTCGCCCTACTGGTTCTTCTTTACCGCTTTCGTCGGCCTCAACCTGTTTCAGAGCGCCTTCACCAACTGGTGCCCGATGATTACCATTTTGCGGAAGATCGGGGTCAAGGAAGGATAATAAACAGAGGGACTGTCTTGGGCAGCCCCTCTGTTTATTTAAGCGCTATTTAAATTTTGTCTTTCGGAAAGGCAATTCGCGGCGTCCGACCGTTTGATTTGTTTGTTAGGTGCGTTGAAGCAGCTATCCCTGCTTAATGCTTCCGTGGACCGGCCGTGAAAATATTGTGTCTTTGAAATATTGAAATGAAAATTTTTCTTCCCTGTTCCATGGGAACATTGAAACACAACGTGCCATAAGGCAGTAGCCGACAAGAACCTGTGCCCACGTGCCGATAGTTGGAACCCAATAAAGCCACTGAAGTATTTCAGGCTGAGAAATTAAGAGTAAGCCGAAGTAGCAAACTCTCACCTGTATTGGAAATGAAATTATACTTTTCAACTTAATGGAAAAATAGATCGCTTGGATGACCGTTAGGAAAATCGCAAGTTTGAAAAATATGGGCGCACCCAAGACGCCGAATGAAAGAAAAATAACGGTGACAAGCCAAAACCACCAACTGTCTTTTTTATATTCCAACATCCACATTTGGTTACCTTTTTATTATTTTGCACCTAACGGACCAAGCGAAGCGGGCTGGTGCTGGTCCTTTTCACGTGTGCAGAAACCTTAACGCGAACCACTGACGTATCACCCAGGCCGCTTGAGGGTTTGGTTAGGCAATCTACCCGTAATCACTCTTAACTCAAAAAGTATAAACCCTCTACCTTCAGAACGGCTCCGCCCCCAAACCACACCCGGGTACCAGTAGGGTCGTTTTGTTTGGAAAAAAGCTGTACGAAGTTCGGAGTATCACGACATTCATTTTGCTCTATTCCGATCAACTCTCCATCCCACATACCGAGGTTCATCAGATAATATCCAAAAGCGGAGTTGCCGGACCCTGTTGCCGGGTCTTCCAGATAACCGAAAGTCGGAGCGAAGACCCTTGTCCTGTAGTTGCTGCCCTGAGTCACGGTTTCTGGAGTATAGAGAATGATAATGTCGACTCCAATGTGTAGACAGAACTCATTGAGCCTCTGAAGATCAGGCATAACGGAAAGGGTAGATTCCAGTCCCGCCATTGGTACAACGAGCGTCTCAAGGCCTCCATTGACTATTTGAACGGGTAGCTCTTTGTTGAGGTTGTTGGCCGGGCAATTTAGTGCCGAGGCAATTTCGGCCCTGTCGATTTTCCTGTCGGAGAATTTGGGGGGTGGCGCGCAGATGTAAACGCTCTTCTCCTCTTTAAAGCGATTTTCGACCAGTAAACGATCCGTTTGTGTCGCTATGGACAACATTGGTTTTTCTTGCATTGATTCATTGTTTGAAACGATATCGTTGAGAATGGCAATAGTTGCATGCCCACAGAAGGCGACTTCACGCTCAGACGAGAAATACCGCAGTTGGTAATCCGTGTCAGTCCCGGGGCTGACATACCCGACTTCGCTCACAAACCCCTGCAGCTCTTTTGCGACCTGAAGCATTTCTGACTGAGAAAGTTCATTGAGCGTATCAAGGTAAACCACTGCGGCAGGATTGCCGGAGGAGGTGGCAGAGGCAAAAGCATCTATTTTTTTAAAACGTATTGTGCGCATTATCTGCCTTTCAGGCCTAACGGTTCATGATAACCGGCGGCGACGCGAATGTTCGACCACCACCGCAATTTATAGAATTTGTTTTTGGGCCAGCGCAGAAGCATATTCCGGCCGGTTGATTGTTTTTTTAGCAGGTTTTTTTCAGTGCCGTGCTTTACAAAACTTAACTCAAGTTCCGCAAGAGTTAACAATTTGTAGCTATTTTCTGTTGTATATTGCTTGAGTCGGAAGTGTCACTTCCGCGCGCCATTTAACCAATACAAAAGGAGTAGGACCAATGCATATGAACTCATTCGGTAACTGGTTCTGTGGACCCAACGGCTTTTTTTCTGGGTTTCATTTTGGTGGTTTTATGCCCTTTTTGTTTTGGGGCATTGTTCTTTTTTTTCTGTACAAAATTTCACAGGGCGTCGTTTCGAAGAATCGAGATAACAACTTAAATATGGGACGCCCCGATTCAGCTATTTCTGTTCTTGAAAAGCGGTACGCCTCTGGAGAAATTGACCAGGATGAATTCCTGCAGAGGAAAAAAGACCTGAACGGATAGTTTCCACCCCTCCATTTTTATTCTTGCCTGCTAACAGGGATTAGACGGATCCGTGTAGCACCCTGAAATTGATTTCAGTCCGTGTAGCACCCCGCGTTTAAAGTTCAGACTATTCTTTATTCACAATATTATCAATACGTTAAAACTAAACTCCAATGAGTGAGGTATTATAGACGGATCCGTCTATTTCCCATCCTATGAATGTTTTATAGACCGTCAATTGGGCTATTTACAGCACAGCCCCCCTTGTTCAATACATGCGTATAAATCATCGTTGTTTCGACATCTCTGTGGCCTGGCAGTTCCTGTACTGTCAGAATGTCTTACCCTGCCTCCAGCAAATGAGTTGCAAACGAGTGCCTGAAGGTGTGACAGGTCGCATGCCTGGTTAAGCCAGCACGTCTGACAGCCGACCTAACCGCTTTTTGAATGATTGTCTCGTCAATATGATGTCGTCCCTGTTCTTTTGTCCTGGCGTTGACCCAGTGGCAGTACGCCTCTTCCGTCCGCAGGGCATAGTGGCGTACCCGCATCAACTCTCGCAGTTGGTCTAGCAGCTTCGGTGAAGAATTGGACATTGCCCCCC
>PKUD01000071.1 GCA_002869695.1 Desulfuromonas sp.
AGTCATCAAGGGTCCTGCCGTGACTTTTCAGCACTCTTTGTCGAGATCTGCCGCACTCTTGGTTTGGCGAGCCGTTTTGTGAGTGGTTATGCGCATTTGCCCCAGAGTGAGCAATGGTCAACCACAACCCATGCCTGGGCTGAAGTTTTCCTCCCGGGATCGGGCTGGAAGGGCTTTGACCCGACCGCTGGTGAATTAGCGGGTCGGCGGCATATCCCGGTTGCCGTGGCCAGACATCCCGAGACTGTCCCCCCGGTTGCTGGAAGCTTCGTCGGCAGCAATGACCCACCACCGGAGCTAGTTGTTGATGTCCGGGTTGTTGCTCTGTGATCAAGATCGATATAGATGGGCCTCTTTATTTGATCTCATTATGGGGAACGCTCTCGATCAGGTGGTCGACGGCTCTTGTCAGATAGAGGACCTCACCCACAAACCAACCTACGACCAGGCCCAAACGAAAAAATCCCCACGCTGATACGCAGAGGGGTGTTCCATTTGGCGTCCTCAGGGGAGTGTTCTTATGCTCCATTCTAAAGGGCTCCGGGGGAGGGACGTTCTCGCTGGACTAGGAATCTCTTCAGTGACCAGTACTACCCTTAATGTTCAATATGTTTCAAAGGTAGCCTGGTTGTTCCTTTGTTGGTCCGACCCAGAGCGTCAACTATGTCCCATTCTGCTTGCAACTCGGACCCCTCTTTGAACCTTTTGGGATTGTCGGGATGGATCACCACCGCCATTTGTAAGACAGAGGTAAAGTATTCCCCCTCCACTTTTTTTCCTGTGTTGTCATAAAGTGCAAAACGGTTGACCGTAATTGGCCGGTCAAACCGAACTGAAATTTCTTCCAGGTCTTCTTCATCGTTGTGCCATGTACCGGCGATATCAACCAGCGTCGGTTTTGTCACGACAGCCACGTCCTCCGGGTTATGCTCAAAACCTTTTTCAGGCATATTGGTCATCGGTCGACCATCGAGCAAGAAACGAACATAAGTCACATCAGAAAACTGCACAGCGGTTTCTGTCAATGCCTTAACAACAGGCTGTAGATCAATGGCTGACCAGGCATTCGTTGAGGCCAGGTCCAAAACCAGCAATCCCCCTTCCAACGATCTGACGGAGATGTCGATGTTTTTTGCAAAGGAATCCTGGAGGTCGCTTTCGGCGGAAAGACTTAACTGGCCGCTGGTTAACGTCTCCAGGATGTGTCCGAGTTGGTTCTGGTCCGTAAACAGAAAGAGGGGAATCGCCCGAACCAAATTAGAATTTTTTCGCAGAGGAAGGTAGCCAACCCGGGCGTAGGCGCGCCCCTTTGTTTCGTATGGGGGATCACCGAAATTATCAAGGTACGCTGTATTCGCCTGAACGACACCTTCAGCTTGGGCGGTTTCCTGCTCCTGCTGGCAGCCTATGACGGCAAGAAGAAAGAGCAGGACTGACAGAATGTGAATGACTCGCTTTATCTTCATCCTGGCGCACCTTTACAACAATTAGTGGCAACAGCTTTACTTTATCACAACGGCTATTTATTTTGGTCCCGTAATTACCCAATCTTTACCGTTATACAGANCGATGAAACTATGGAGATTCATGTTCTTTGTGACGCTGGTCCTCTCGTTTGCCGTCACCGCAGCTTCGGCGAAAGGACTGGAGTGGAAAAACCACCAGAGCCCTTTTGATTTCCAGTTTGGCAACCATATTGATTCCCATCAACAGTTACAAGTCCTGCCAGACGGGAGCCTCTTTGGATATCTCTACGTCACTTTCACCGGAGCAACCAATGAAGATGGCGTGCCTATTGCGCAGCATAAAAACTGCAATGACGAAGGAGTCGTGTGCAGCGTCGGTTGGGAGATTCGTGGAATCCCGGGCCATGCGACTTTCCTTGCGCATCAGGAGGGTGATCATCCATTATGGCAAGTCATGCGGGCGCATATCCCGACACCGGGTGCCTACACCCATTTTCACTGGAATGACTGGCCTGATCATGCCCATGAGCTCCCCGTAACCGGCGATCCTGTTTCAGGGTACTTCCTCCAGTTGACCGGGAAGGATACTTTCTTGTTCAAGCATGGCGGCGACGAGATCCTGGTGACCAACGGCCTGGACAATGCGACACACATCAATATCGTCAGTGGTGTCACAGGTGACGATGGAGGAGGGCACGACCATTAACCTGATTTTGGGCCCTAGATTCTGCTGATTTTGATTCGACAAAAACGGCCAGTCTGGTCCCCCTCCAGCACCACCGTAAAATCAACCTACCGCCAACAATGTAACGTCCTGAAACCGGTTGACAGTTTTTTCCTAAGCCACCTCTCTTTCAGAGGTGGCTTTCTTATGTCCTTCTTCTTGTGTTTTTATACCCGAACAAAGGATACGGGCTGATGGTGATGAACAGCCTGTTTCCCTTGAATTTTTTCTTGAAACGCCAGGGCCAAGAACTGTTCATATAGTCGGCAGGACAGAGGTTGGTCTGCTTGGTTGAATACTCCCGAATCTCTTGAGCACAGACCGAGTAGAAACCATAGGCTTTCCGCCACAGTTCTGGATTATCTCTGATCTGTGACAGGGCTTCGATGCTGCCTATAC
>PKUD01000150.1 GCA_002869695.1 Desulfuromonas sp.
ATAGCCGCAGAGGAAATGGGGACAGCCGCGCTCGGCGACCCGCTTGACGATCTCGTCAAACTGGACGATCTTCCCGGCCAGCTCCTTTTCGATCTCTTCCTGCAGCAGCACCGGTCCGTGCAGCTCTGCCTCTGCGATCTCCCCTTTTCTGAAGATACTGGCGACCCGGGTATAGGCATACAGCAGGTAGGGAGCGGTATTCCCCTCAAAACTGATCATGTTGTCGAAGCTGAACAGGTAATCGCTGGCGCGGTTTTTTGACAGGTCGGCGTACTTGACCGCGGCCACGCCGACGACCCGGCTGATCTTGCGCAGCTCTTCCTCCGGCATGTCGCTGTTCTTCTCGCTGACCAGCTGATAGGCCCGCTCCTGTGCCTCATCCAGCAGGTCGGAGAGCTTGGCCACCCCGCCACTGCGGGTTTTGAACGGGGTTCCGTCCTCGCCCATGACGGTGCCGAAGGCCATATGCTCCAGCTCGGTCTCGGGGTTGACGAACCCCGCCTTGCGGGCGACCGCAAACAGCTGTCGGAAATGCAGGGACTGGCGGATATCGACAAAATAAAGGACCCGCTGGGCTCGCAGGACCCGCTGGCGATAACGGATCGCGGCCAGGTCGGTGGTCGAATAGAGGAAGCCGCCCCCCTGCTTCTGCACGATCATCGGCAGCGGCGTTCCGTCCTGCCCCTTGAACTCGTCCAGGAAAACACACTGGGCGCCCTGATCTTCGGTCAGCAGCCCGACGCGATCGAGATCCTCGACGACCTTTGGCAGATCGTCGTTGTAGGCGCTTTCGCCCATGACGTCTTCACGCCGCAGGGACACATTGAGTCGTTCGTAGATCTCGTGACAATGGGCCAGCGAGATATCGAGAAACTGCTGCCAGAGCTCTTTGCAATACGCATCACCTGACTGCAGCTCGACGACCAGCTGGCGGGAGCGGTCGGCAAACTCCGCAGAATCATCAAAGCGGGACTTGGCCTGACGATAGAAGGTTTCGAGGTCTGCAAGCTGCATACTCAGTTCACCGCCCTGCCGCTGCAGCTCTTCCATCAATGCCAGCAGCATGCCGAACTGGGTCCCCCAGTCACCGACGTGGTTCTGCCGGACCACGTCGTGGCCGAGAAATTCCAGCGTACGCGACACGGCATCACCGATCACCGTCGACCGCAGATGGCCGACGTGCATCTCTTTGGCCAGATTGGGAGAAGACAGATCAACCACCACCTTCTGCGGGGTCTCGGTCCTGGCCACTCCAGCGCGCAGGTCGTGCAGGGCCTTTTCAACCTGAGCGGCCAGCCAGTCCGGGTTGAGATAGAAGTTGATAAAACCGGGTCCGGCGATCTCCACCTTCTGCACCAGTTCGGACGGCGGCAGGGAGGCGATAATCTGCTTTGCCAATTCACGGGGATTGGCCTTTGCGACCTTGGCCAGACCCAGCGCCAGGTTGGTCGCCAGATCGCCATGAGCCTTGTCTTTGGTCCGGTCAACCTGGACCTGCGGCTCACAATCGGCGGGGAGTGCGCCCTGCTGTTTCATCAGCGCCACAGCCTGCTCGAGTAATTGCTGGATATAGTCTTTCACCCGCTGCTCCTTGTTTGCTCCTGATTGAAAAACGATCGGATATAATTCCATCTCTGCACCGAAAAAGCAATTTTTTGTCACAGACTTTTCAAAACCTGCGAAATCCCCGTCGGTCTCCCCTCCAACCGAAAAAAAATGGAAAATGCAGGGTTGAAATCCCCCCGCCGAACGCTGTACTATTCCCCGTGCCAACCTCAAGACAGTAAGGACTTTCGCTATGACGTTCAGACGAACAGACCTGTTCATCTTGGTTCTTTTGCTCCTTCTCTCCGCCTCACCGGCCCTGGCCGAAACCCGCTACGTGGTTGATCAGATCGTCGTCAACCTGCGCGACAGCAAGGCCAGCCAGTACAACACCTTGAAAAACCTGAAGACCGGGACCGCGCTGGAAGTCCTAGAAGAGGACAGCAGATTCGTCAAGGTGCGCATCGCCAGCGGCGAGGAAGGCTACATCCTGAAACAGTATGTAACCAAAAAGATCCCGAGTCCGATCACGATTTCCCGGTTGGAAAAAGAGCGGGACAGCCTCAGGGAAAAGCTGGAACGTCTGCAGCAGGACAACCAGGCGCAGACCGAGCTGAAAAGCAGCGCGGAAGATGAGCTGGAAGAGATGGACAAGGCGCTCATCCAGAGCAGACAAGAACTGCAGGCCCTGACCGAGAAATATGAGGACCTCCGCTTCAAGTCGGAGCATATTGTCCAGCTGGCAGAGGAACGGGACCTGCTCGATGCCGAACACAGCACTTTGTCTGCTGAGGTCGAGCAGCTGCGCAAAGAAACTGATGGCTATCAACGATCAGAAGCAATCCGCTGGTTCCTCGCCGGCGGCGGGGTGTTTTTCTTCGGCTGGCTGATCGGCAAAATTTCCCGCAAAAGCCGCCGTGACGGCTTTTATCGCTGAACAGTCCCGGCCGTATCGACAATCGTACAGTGCCACCAAGAGATCATGTACCAACCACTCCTCAGGGTCCCATGCGTACACTAATCCGGTAGCAGTCCGCCTTCCCCTCCAGGGGGATCTTCCCATCCGTCAGTCGGCGGCCGTCCAGTTCCACCCACAAGACACCCCGCTCGCAGCCCTGCGGATTTTCCACCTGGACCCGATACGCACTCTTCCCCCGGCGATAGGTGAGGCTGAACCCGGACCAGTCGGCAGGGATCACCGGGTCGAGCCACATCTGTTTGCCGCGTATCTTCAGCCCGAGGACGTCTTCCACCCAGGCGCGATACATCCAGGCCGCCGATCCCGTGTACCAGGACCAGCCGCCCTGCCCGATCCGTCCGGGCAGGCGATAAACGTCGGCGGCGACAACATAGGGCTCAACCTTGTAGCGCTGCAGCCCCTCCGGTGTCCTGGCATGCTCGACCGGGTTGAGCATACGCAGCATCTGAACCGCCCGCGTCCCGTCCCCCTTGCGGGCCAGGGCCATGGCAAACCAGAGCGCGGCATGGGTGTACTGTCCACCGTTTTCCCGCACCCCCGGCGGGTATCCCTTGATGTAGCCCGGCGACGGCAGGGATTTGTCAAAAGGCGGATCGAACAGCTGGACGATCTTTTCCTCCTCCCGCACCAGCTGCTGCCAGGCCGAGTCAAGCGCCTGCTCCGCCCGCTGCGGGTCGGCGGCACCGGTCAGCCAGGCCCAGGACTGCGGCAGCGAGTCGATCTTCGCCTCCATGCTGTGCACCGAACCGAGCGGACTGCCGTCATCGAAGGTGGCCCGCAGGTACCAGGCGCCGTCCCAACAGGATTTTTCGATATTTTCCACCAGTCGGGCCCGATCTTCCAGATAACCGCTGGCCAGGTCGGAATCACCGACGATCTCCGCCAGTTCGCTCATCCCCCGGAGAACATCGACAACGAACCAGGCGAGCCAGACGCTCTCACCCCGCCCCTCGGCACCGACCAGGTTCATGCCGTCATTCCAGTCGCCGGTCCCGATCAACGGCAGTCCCATGGCACCGGCAGTCAGGCCGCGCTTGACCACCCGGCGGCAATGCTCGAACACCGTGCCCCGCTCAAACGTCACCTCCGGCACGGCAAACACTTCGTGCTGATCCGCGTCCAGTTCCGGAGCCTGCAGAAAAGGGGCCTCGGCGTGCAGAATGCTGTGGTCTCCGGTGACCCGCACGTACTGGGCAACCACGTAGGGCAGCCAGAACAGGTCATCGGAAATCCGTGAGCGGATACCGGCGCCTCCCGGGGGATGCCACCAGTGCTGGACATCCCCTTCACTGAACTGCCGACTGGCAGCGAGCAGAATCTGCTCGCGGGCCAACGTCGGGAAGGTGGGCAGGAAGGCCATCACGTCCTGCAGCTGATCGCGATATCCGAACGCTCCGCCGGACTGGTAAATCGCCGAACGGCCCCAGATCCTGCAGCTGAGGCTCTGGTAGAGCAACCAGCGATTGATCAGTACGTCAGCGGCGGGTTCCGGGGTTTTCACCTCGATACCACCCAAAAGTTCATCCCACCAGCTGACCGTCTCGGCAAAAGCGTTCTGCTGGACCGCTTGCTGGCGGAACCGGACAATCAGCGCACGCGCTTCATCGATGTCGGCCGCCTGACCGGTCATCAGGCAGATCGTCTGCTCAGCGCCGGGCGCCAGGGTCAGTTCAATCTGCACAGAGGCGCAGGGATCGAGCCCGGCACCGGTCTGACAGGCCAGCTGCTCCAGTTCCATGGCCAGCGGGTCCGCCAGGGTGCGGTTCCTGCCGATAAAACAGATGCGGTCACCGCAGTAGGCGCGGACCGGTTGGTCGGCAGCGACGAAAGTGACCCGTTCCGGATATTCAGGGTGATAGCGGTTCCAGGCCAGCAGCGCCTCGGACTCTTTATCCCACTGGGTCACCAGGTGCATCTGGGAGGATTCGCGGGTTTCACCGAGGACCAGTTCGGTGTAGGCCGACAGGGTCAGCCTGCGGCTATGGCCGGAGCGGTTCTGCAGGCGCAGCCGCTGCAGTTTGAGCGGCTCTCCCTGTCCGCTGCTGAGCGGAACAAAAACCGTCAAGGACTGCTCGATCCCGCGACAGTTGTGTTCAAAGATCGAATAACCGATGCCATGTCGGGCCCGGTACTCACCCGGACCACGGACCGGAGCCGCGGTCGGCGTCCAGAACTCACCGCTCTCCTCGTCCCGGAGGTAGAGCACATCACCCGGGGGATCAAGGACCGGATCGTTTGACCACTGGGTCAACCGATTGCGCTGGCTGTTGCCGTACCAGCAGAAGCCGGCGCCGGTTTCGCTGACGATCACCCCGAAATCCGGATTGGCCATGACATTGACCCAGGGCGCCGGGGTCTCTCTGCCGGGACCGAGGGTCACGACATATTCACGACCATCCGGGGTAAATCCACCCAGACCGTTATCGCATTCCAGAGCCAACGACGGCAACGGCAGCTGCGGATAAGCATCTCCCTTGGCCCTGCGCGGCTCACGCAGGGGGGGAAGATCGGGCACCTGCCGCGAAACCCCCAGCTGCTGCGAGAGCGGGCCACGGGCGGCGACCAGGACCACGCTGGCCACCGCCTTGAGCAGGCGGATGTCCTCCTTCGGCAGCTGATCGACACTGCGCAGGAAAATCCCCCCGGGCTGCTCCCGGCCGATAAACATGGAATGGGCCTGGATCAGATTTTCGAGTCGCTCCCGCAGTGGCGCTTCATAACTCCCTGACTCCTCGTTGAGGATCACCAGATCCGCCACCAGCCCGTGCCGCAGCCAGTAGGCCTGGGCCTGCAGCAGCTGCCGGACCACGCTGATATCACGGACCTCGGCGATCGTAATCAGTACGATCGGCAGATCACCGGAAATCCCGTAGGCCCACAACCCGGACTGGCCTTTGCTGTTTTCAGCGATAATCTTATTCGAGGCCCGCAGCAGCGGATTCGGAAACAGCAGGTGGTCCGCCAGCTGGCGGAAGCGGCGGGCCTCGTCAGGTTGGATATGCATCATTCGCAGTTCGATCTGCGAAGCTCTCCAGGCAAAGTCGATGGCCCGGTCGATCGCATATTCCTCGCCATACTTAGACATCAGTGCAATCAGCTGGTCCCGGCTGGAACCGGCCGCATTGACCAGCGCGACCTGGACATGCTGATTCGGTGACAACTCTATCTCCTGGCGCAGGCTGAAGACCGGATCGAGGACAAACCCCTGATTGTTGCCGAGCGGCTGGCGGCAGCCAAGCGGGTTGCGCAAACTCCGGCCACGCCCGATAAAACTGCGGCGATCCGTTTCAAAGCTGAACGGGAGATCGCGGCCCTGATCGCAGGTGAAGCGATGCGCCATGAAGAGCGGCTCCGCCGCTTCACTACGCAGCCGGCGATAGCCCAGCAGTGCCCGCAGTTCGGGTAACGCCTCGGTCTGAATAAACAGTTTATTGAACGCCGGATGCTGGAGATCGGCCCGGTGCGGCGCCAGCGCCAGTTCGAGATAACTGGTCAGGGTCAGCCGCCGGCTGCGAGCGGAGTGATTGACAAAGGTCATGCGGTGGATTTCCACGTCATCTTCCGGTGAGACCACAACCTCTGTCTCGACTTCTATCCCATGCTCCAGGCGCCTGAAGATCGCCCGATCGAGGGGAAACTCAACCGTATAGCTCTGCCAGTCACCGGCCGTGGGCAGATGGGTATTGGACCAGACCCGCTGGTCGTCCTGATCGAGAATGTAACAGAAGCGACCCCACTGCTCGCTGGTGCGGTCCAACCGCCAGCGGTTCAACTCATTCCCGCCCCACTGGCTGTAGCCGCCGCCGGAATTGGTGATCATCAGGTCGTAGCGCCCGTTGCTGAGAAACTGGGACTTGGGAATCGGGGTGTCGGGCGTGGTAAATCTGAACGCTGCGGTCGAGACCTCGCCGACCCCCCTGACCTTGGGCACCGATTCGCGGCTCGAAACCAGGTGCAGCGGTGGCAGCGTCGGAATCCGCTCCTGCAGCAGCAGCTCAAAAGCACGCACTCTCGGGTCGGCGTGAAACCGTCTGGGCAGCGGGTTGTCATGGAGAAAATTAATCAGCGCCAGGAAACCCATTCCCTGGTGGTGGGCCATATAGGCCCTGATCATGACTCCCCGTTCGCCACTGGGTTGATCGCGGCGGCTGAAATCGATCGACTCGTAAAAGCCATAAGTCTGCAACATTCCAAGGCGCTCGAGACGGCGCAGGTTACGCACGACATCTTCGGGGGCAATACTGACCGCCAGGAGCGATGCGTAAGGAGCCACCACCCGCTGGTTTTTCAGAATCCGCTTCAACCCCAGGGTCGGCACACCGAAGGCCTTGTACTGGTAGGTCTTGTTCAGGTCGAGGTCACCATGGGCGGATTCGGATATCCCCCAGGGGATCCTGTGCTTGCGGGCATAACGGATCTGCTCGGCGACCGCATGACGGGTCGCCCGATCGAGCAGGGAATTGGTATAACTGTGCTGGAAAATCACCGGCATCAGGTATTCAAACATGGTCCCGGTCCAGCTGAGCAGGACCCGCCCGTGCCCCCCCCGGCCGTATGGGCGACCCAGCGAGAACCAGTGCTCCATCGGCACTTCACCGCGGGCGATGGCGACGAAGCTGCCGAAACGGGACTCGCTGGCAAGCAGGTCGTAGTAGGCGGTGTCGAGCCGGTCGGCGGACACATTGTAACCGACGGCAAACAGCTTCCGCTCGGGACTGTAGAGAAATCCCATATTGATCGAGCAGGCCAGCCTGTCGATTTCCGTGGACAGCTGTTGGGCCTGCCTGCAGAGTTCTGCAGCCTGCTGCCGGGCGTGCTCGAAAGCGCCTAACGCCGCATCAAGCGAAGCCGCCTGTTCAGGCGTCAACCCTCCATCCTGCCGCAATGAGTTGAGCCGCTGCCAACTGGCGACGTCTCCAGCCGCCAGCTCCTGCAAAGACGGAACCGTCGCCAGATCCTCCAGCAGATCGGCGTTCAGGTCTGGTTCGGGCCTCGCACTATCATCTGCCTGCCGAAAGGCGACGAGCTCGGCCCAACCAAGCAGGCCCCTGGCATAAGACTGCCACTCCTCCAGTTGTTGCCGAAGCGTGGGCAGCCAGTCTTCTCGGGCTGCTTCACGCTGTTCCAGGTCCCCATTCAAAGATGACGTGACGGCAATAGCAGCGACCAGCTCGCCACATTCCTGCAGGGTCGTCAGCAGGTGGTCAAGCGGTCCAACCGGCCCGGCACAGAGACTCAGAACCTGTCCCAGCCTGGCCCGATCATCATCGGTCAACTGGGACAGGTTCTCTTCCAGAACCAGGTGGACCGTATCCCGAAGTCCGGAGAACAGGGTAGTGCTGATCAGCGGACGGCTCACCAGTTCCTGCAGCCCCTGATCCAGCACCCAGAGGGAACCGAGCAGGTTGCCGCTGTCCACCGAAGAGACATAGCGCGGCTCCAACGGCTGCAGAGAGGCAATGTCATACCAGTTCAACAGGTGCCCCTGGTAGCGTTCCAGCCGATCAATAGTGGCCATGGTCCGACCCAAGCGTTCCAGCACGGTGGCGGGCGAAACATAGCCGGCATCATGCGCGCCCTGCAGACTGAGCATCCAGAGACCGATATTGGTCGGGCTGGTGCGCATGGCCAGCATGTCCTGGTGCGACACCTGGTAATTATCCGGTGGCAGCCAGTGGGTTTTCTCGCTGACGAAGTCAGCAAAATAGCGCCAGGTGCGCCGCGTCACCGCGCTGAGATAACGGCGGTCCGCCTCAGGCATCTGGGTCTGTTCCTGCTGATCCCCGGGCTGGCGACTCAGCAACCAGACCAGCAGTGGTGAAGCACACCAGAGCACCAGCACCGGCAGCGCAACCGGCAGATTCGCGGGTTGCGCCAGATACAGCAAAACACAGAGCAGAACACTGAAAGGAACAGTCAGAAACAGGTAAAAGGCAAAGATTTTCGGCCCCGCCGTGTTTAACTGAGTCGCAGTCCATTGCAACAGGTTGCGCTTTGACACCATGCAGCGGTAAACGGCCCGCACGATCGCATCAAGCGAAAGGACCGCCTGGTGCGGCAACAATGCCGCCTCGACCGCTGAGCGGAGCAGGTTATGCCCCATCTGGGCCGGGGAAAAACTCTT
>PKUD01000035.1 GCA_002869695.1 Desulfuromonas sp.
AAGTTCAGCCTGGTTGAAGCAGATCGCTCGCGGGTGATCTACAACTGGCTGCAATACTACAGCATGGACTCCCTGACCAGGGAATTCGCCGAGAACGGCTTCAGCATCATGGAGCGTTATGCGGATACGACCGGAACAGCGTATCACCCGGAATCACCCGAGATCACTTTGCTGGCCGGGAAAAGCGCATGAGTTAATCAGGCAGGTTTGACCAGCAAGGCCCGGGCGATAGCGTCGGGGCCTTGTCTGTCACTCCAGGGTCAGAATCTGATCGGTCACCTCGGTGAACGCGACATCGTGGCTGATCAGGAACAGCTGATCGTACCAGTGTTCGGTGACTTCCTCCTTTCCGACATCGATGGCCCGGAAGGCATGAGCTAGGTTCTCCCGGCGTGCGGCATCAAGGTTCGATGTTGGCTCATCAAAGAAGGCGATCCGCGCTCCGATGGTCTGCAGCATCGCCAGGCGCAGGGCGACCACCGCGCTCATGGTCTGCCCGCCGGAGAGCTGGTCGTCAGCTCGCTCACGCAATTCATCTTCGACCATATCGCGCAGAACGATCTGATAATTATCACCCCAGGCCAGTTCCTCGTCGACTTCTGCAATGATCCGGTAGATCCGGTTGGCCCGATGACTGATTTCATCGCGGAAACGTTCTGACAAATTTTCGGAGACTTTTTTGAAAACTCTGTTGCGCAGGAACTTGACCAGCTCCTCCTTCTCCCCGTAGGTCTTGATCTGCACCTGTTTGGTTTTGATTTCCCCCTCAATCTGCATGAGTTTTTCAATCTCTCCGGCCAGCCGCTCCACATCGCGCTTGAGCCCCTCGACCTTCTGCTCCAGAGCTCCGACTTCCCTCCCCAACTCATCCTTCTGCGCACGCAGTTTCTGGTGTTGGTCAGCGTCGTATTCCTTGCCCACAGCCGACAGTTCGTTCTCTTTGCCTGTCAAGTCGTTCTGCAGCTTCTCAAGGAAATCTTCGAACTTCTGCAACTCGGTTCGCAGCCCTTCCAGCTTTGCAGCCTGTACCTGGTTGGCGACATAGAGGTCGCGTGCCACCTGATGGTTTTTCTGTTTCGCTTCTGCCCTCTCAATATCAGACTGCAAGGAGCTGTACACTTTCAGGGCCTGCAGCTTTTCTTCAAGTCGCCTTTTTGCTTCTGTTTGTTTCTGCCGCAGTTCACCCAATCCTGCAGAGCGATCTTCGTTTATTTTCCTTTTACCAGCCAATTTCTCAGCCTGCTCGTCAAGCCCCTTGATCTGACCTTCAAACGCTTTGGCCTGATTACTCGCCGCTAGTGCTTCGCCCTCTTCCTTTTCCAACCGTGTCAGTTCTGCGCTTACCAGCTCACGTTCCACTTGGAGTTCATCATACTTCTCGGTGAACACATCTCCCGGCGGTTTCTCGGCAATATTCTGACATGGCTCCTGGAAGAACGGGCAGATTCCCTCGGCAAGTTTTTCACACCCCTCTTCCAGACCGGCCCTGCGACCGTCAAGGGTCCCCACCTTGGCACGCACAGTGTTGATCGATTCACGGATTTCCGGGAGTCGTCCGACCAACTGCAATAAGCTCTTATCGGCTGCCAGTTCCTGACGCCTTTTGATCAGCTCCTGTTCTTCGTTGTCGAGTTCCTTGCTTATCTGCTCAATAGCTCGCACCTCCGAATCATAACGTTCGGTCAAAGTGCTCACCTGCTTGTCAAGAGTCGCGACGTCCTGTTCCAGCTGGCGCTGCAACCTCACCTGCCCCCGTAACCCGGCAAGCTGCTCGTCAGCCAACTCGAAGGCCTGTTTTCCAGCAGTATTTTCGGTTACTATCTTTTGGGCTTTTTCCGCCTCACCGATCAGGGTCTTTTGGCTCGCTATCTTTTCTTTGCCGTTGTCGATCCGCTCTTTGAGCTTTTCGATCTCTACGGCAAGAGTCTTGACCGACTGTTCACGTTTATCTACTTCAACCAGTTGACCCTCAAGCGTCTTCAATTCGCGACCTTTTTCTTTTAACTCCTTATCCGTATTTTCAAGTTCTTGCTTCGCTCCTTTGTGTGTTTCACGAATTTCCGGCAATGCTGCAGCCTGGTCCTTGAGTGGGCCAATAGCACTCTGCAGCGATTCCACTTTCGACTTGATAGCACTGGCAAGGTGTCTGGTTTCGTTGAAGGTTTTACGCCAGGTGTCGATGCCGAGGATTGCATCAAATTCATCACGACGCTTGGTCGCTTGTTTGATGACGAAAGGACCGAGGAACTCGTTTTGAAAGGGTCCAATTACAAGCGTGAACTGCTCAGAGAGGGATCGTCCATTATTTAGACCGAGCAACTCCTTCAGTCGTGCCTCAGTCTCCTTGGCATCCTTGTGTTCCTCAACCTCGAAATCACCACTCACCTCTTTGGCCAACAACCATTTTGAGGGTGTCCCGACAGTGCGACTGACCCGGAACTTCTCTTCATCACCAATTTGGAATACCAGCGAGATGTCACCCCGCTTGGCACCGATGGTGATAAATCGCTCTACATTACCGACGAAGCTTTGCGCATCGACACCGAACAGGGCGTAACCGATCGCTTCGAAGATGGTACTTTTACCAATGCCGTTGGGACCGGAGAGGACGTTGATCCCCGGCGAAAAGCTCAGTTCGGTGTCGCGGTGAGACTTGATGTTTTTCAGGTGAATAGAAAGGATCTGCATACTCAACCCTCCCCATCCAATAACGCCAGCAGCTCATCGCCGTCAACATCGCCCTTCTGCACCGCACTGCGCAGAGCCATGGAGAGGCGGATCAGCTCCTCTTCGCGGCCCTGGTAGTCACTGCCGGACCCGATCAGGTCGCGCAGAACATCCTGCTCTATCTCAGTCAGGCTTTTCTTGGTCGTATCAGTTTCTCCTGAACCACTTAACACCGAAAGGTGATTTTTGATTTCAACATGCAGAGGATCAGCGATCTCTTCCAGAGCGACCCGCAAACGCTCACGGCCCAGTTCAAAAGGATGAAACTTGACTCGTCCGACCAGTTTTAATTCCAGGAGAGGCTGTCTATCATCCTGGACATCGGCAAGTTTTTCTTTCACCTGTTCAGTGAAACGTGCCAGAGCATCAGCAGCATTCTCAGCACCTTCGAGGTCGATCGTCGTTACGATCATCGGGCGGGGTGATGTTGTCCTGAATTCGGTAGAGAAATTACCGTCCTCCACCGACACCAGGTAGTAGCCCTTGTCGTACTTCTCTTCACCAAAGTTGACCCGTTCGGGCGAACCTGGATTGTAGGCATAAGGTTTCTTTTCAGGGGTTTCGATGACGTAGGGTTTGTGTCCGTGGCCGAGAGCGACATAACCGAATTTCTCGGCCAGCGGATGCGCCTCTTCGAGCTTCATGTTGCCGATTTCGACCGGGGAATAGGTCCAGATACCGACATGGAAAAGCAGCAGGTTATTGTCGGTGGCGACCGCCTCGCAGATACGCTCGACGTGACTGCCCGCCTGGGCACCGATGTAGCCGAGGCCATGGACATTGACGCCATCGATTTCAACGTGACCTCCCATGCCGGTCTCTTCGTCGAACGGATCGAAGCGGTAGCCGCCCTCTTCGGTTCGGGACGGACGCAGCAGCTTGATGTAACCCATCTGAGAGAGTGCTTCCATCCACGAGATGCTGTCACGACGGTGAATCCAGTCGTGGTTCCCCTCAATGGCGATGCAGGGGATGTTGGCGTCTTTGAGTGGTTGCAGGGTTTCGATGGTTTTGGCGAAGGTTTTCGGCAGAATCTGGCCGACATGGAACAGGTCGCCGCCGATCAGCATGAAATCGACCTGTCCTGCGACTGCGTCGGCGACGATCCCGGCCAGGCAGCGGAAGAAATCCTCGTAGCGCTCCGCTTCACCGCTAGAGTTGCGGTAGGTTTTGCCGAGGTGGATGTCGGAAGTGTGGATGAAGCGCATGGACCGCCCGTTCGGTTTGAGTTTTGCTGAGTCTATAGGAAGGTTCCCCCGGGTTCAACAATGGAAACGGGCGCTGTCCACCAGGCACGCCGGACTGGATCGAAACATGGCTGGAATGAGCCCATGATCCCTTCGAGATAGACGCAGGGAAGGCACGTTAAAACCCAATGGATGGTTCTTAGAATCAGGTCGTTATCAAGGACCTTATCGCGAGGCAAAACGGGTCTGCGATACGCTTACTCTACGAACATAACGCATTCATGAGCCGATCTTTCAGCGCTATTCAAGTTGCCCGATGAAGGCCACGGCCCGCTCTTCGGACCAGTAGTTCTGTTCACCGTTTGCCGCCATGAAGCCGACATGCCCCCCGTGCCGGGTGATCTCGAGCCTGGTGTGCGGGTTGCCCGCGCATTCCTCCATGGGGTAGCAGCCGCCGGCCAGAAAGGGGTCATCCAGCGCATTGACGATCAGCGACGGCACCTTGATCCGGTTCAGCCAGGGGCGGCAGCTGCATTTCTGCCAGTAGTCCTCGGCGCTGGCAAAGCCGTGGATGGGCGCGGTGTAGCGTCCGTCAAAATCCTTGAACGATTTCAGCGTGTGATAATCATGATCATCAATCTGCTGCGGGAAAAGGGCCTGCTTCTGCTTGATCTTCTGATGCAGCAACAGCAGGAAACGCTTCATGTAAATCCTGTTCTCTTTTCTGGCCAGCGCCACCGAGGCGTCGGTCAGGTCGCAGGGGACCGAGAAGCTGACGCTCCCTTTCACCGGCGCCGGGACCGTCTGCGCCATCTTGCCGAGATACAGCAGGCCCAGGTTGCCGCCCATGCTGAAACCGATGAGGAAGATATTCCGGTAGGCCGGTGCGGCGTGGCTGACGACCGTATGCAGGTCGTCGATCGAGCCGTTGTGGTAGAGGCCCAGCAGCCGGTTGGTCTCGCCGCTGCAGCCGCGGAAGTTCCAGGCCAGGGCGTCGAGCCCCGCCCGGTTCATCGCCCGCACCATCCCCCTGACATAACGCCGCCGGGAATCGCCTTCCAGGCCGTGCGAGATGATCGTCAGGCTGTCGCTGCCGGCTTTTGACCAGTCCAGGTCGAGGAAATCCCCGTCCGGGGTGTCGATCCGCTCACGCCGGTAGGAGACGTCCTTCACCCTCCTGAACAGGTTCGGATAGATGGTGTGAACGTGCCCGTTGCGGACCAGAAACGGGGCCCGGTAATCGGAATTAACCATCGGCGAGGCCTGGGTGACGGGAAAGCATAAATTTCAAACCTGTAACCAGAGCAATGGGATCACCACAGGGTCACTGAGGACACCGGGGTAAGCCATTACCCACCGAGTTTATCCTGAATGACCCTCCGTGTCTCCGTGGTCACGCATTATTTTCAATTAAACCCTCCGGACCACCAGGTAGACGCCCAGCACGGTTGCCGCGATCGCCGCGATCGCCACGGCCGACAATGACTCACCAAACAGGATCCAGGCCTCGATGCTGGCAACCGGCGGGACCAGGTAAAAGTAACTTGCCACTTTGGCGGTCGCCCCCTCGCGGATCATGTACATCAGCAGCAGGATGGCGGTCACCGAGATCCCCAGCACCAGCCAGCCCAGCGCGAGGATCAGCTGCAGATCCCAGACCACCTCCTGCACCTCGAAGGCCCAGGTCATCAGCGCCATCAGCAGCGCCACGCTGACATACTGCCAGACCGACCCGGCCAGCAGGTTGGTGCCGCCGCCGAAGCGCTTCTGATACAGGGTCCCCAGCGAGATTCCGACCAGCGCGGAGATGGCCGCCAGCACCGCTGGCCAGGTCAGAACGACACCCTCCTGCCGCTGGGTGCTGAGCAGCACCGTGACCACCCCGGCCAGCCCCAGCCCGAGCCCCAGCCATTGCCGGGGACGCAGCCGCTCGCCCAGAAAGCGCCACCCCAGGCAGGCGGTCAGCACCGGCTGCACGCCCACCACGATCGCGGTGATCCCCGCCGGCATCCCCCACTTGATCGCGGCGAACACCCCGCCCAGGTACGCGCCATGCACCAGGAAGCCGGTGACCATCTGGTGGCCGGCCTGACGGGGCGACAGCCGATCCGCGCGGAAGTAGAGGCAGAGGAGGATAAAAACCGCGATGCTCAGAACCATGCGGATAAACAGAAAAAAGAACGGCTCGATAAACGGCAGGGCGTACTTGGCCGCAATGAAGCCGGTACTCCATAAAAAAACGAAGATCATCGGTATCAAGTTGACTAGCGTCTGGCGTTTCCCGGTCATTGCGTCCCCTGCTGAAGTCCGGCCCGAAATTCCGGCCCGGCTAAGGTAGCCGCGAAAGGGGCAGAAAGCCAATCTTTTTATGGACTCACACGCTCGATCGGGAGATGCAGCGGGGACGTGTCGCAACAGGAAGCGGCCTGCAGGGGTCACCGGTTCTCGGCTCTGCGGCAGCTGCTGCGTCTGTGACAACGAAAGACAGGGGATTCTTTTTGCCCGGCTATTGGCAATCTCATAACAGAGGCTATACTTCCTGACTGGATCATGCCAATCAAGGAGGAGACCATGACAAGATTCGGAGTCGTTCTGTCCCTGCTGATGCTGTTGCCCCCGCTCACAGCCGATGCCCAAGACGTGTTCAGCTACACCCCGGTCAAGCACGCCAGCTTCATCCTGCAGGCCGGCGCGACAACGGTCTACGTCGACCCGGTCGGCGACCCCGGGGAATACGCGGCCTTCCCCCCGCCCGACCTGATCCTGATCACCCACATCCACAAGGACCATCTCGCCCCGGAGCTGCTCGCAACGCTCAAGCAGGCCGACACCACGATCATCGGCTCGCCGACGGTCATCGAACAGCTCGGCTACGGAATCGCGATGGGCAACGGTGAATCCACGGTCGCCCACGGCCTCGAGATCGAAACCCTGCCCGCCTACAACACGACGGCGGAACGGTTGAACTACCACCCCAAAGGGCGCGACAACGGCTACCTGCTCAGCAAAGCGGGGACGCGGCTCTACATCTCCGGCGACACCGAGGACATCCCCGAGATGCGGGCGCTGAAAGATATCGACGTCGCCTTCGTCTGCATGAACCTGCCGTTCACCATGAGCGTCGAGCAGGCCGCCTCGGCGGTCAACGAGTTCAAGCCGAAAATCGTCATCCCCTATCATTATCGCGGGAAACCGGAGATGAGCGATATCGATCTGTTTGAGCGCCTGGTGAGCGGGGCGAAGGTCAGCAGGCTGACCTGGTATTGAGCAGCACCCTGTCGTTGACCCTGGTTATGAAAAGCCCCGCCTGACATTTAAGGCGGGCCTTTTCGGTGATTATAAATTATCCTCTGCAGGGTTCCGCCAACGGGATGATCCGCTGCAATCCAGGGTTTGGGAAGATGAATCGACAGCTGCCAGCCATACTCTTCGGCCTCGCCGCCTTTCTGGCCTGGGGCTTCCTGCCCGCGTACTGGAAGCAGCTGCAGGCGGTCGCCCCCTTTGAAATCATCTGCCACCGCGTTGTCTGGTCATGCCTGTTCCTCTGCCTGATCATCGCGGGTCAGAAGCGCTGGCCCGAGGTGCGGCAGATCGTCCGGGATGCGGGCCACCTGAAAAAACTCTGCGCCAGCGGCCTGCTGATCGCGGCCAACTGGTTCATCTACATCTGGGCGGTGAACAGCGGCCACGTCGTCGAGACCAGCCTGGGCTACTATATCAACCCGATGGTCAACGTCGCCATCGGCTTTCTGCTGCTGCGCGAGAGGTTTTCCCGCCTGCAATCCTCGGCCCTGCTGTTCGCCATAGCCGGAGTCGGCTATTCGCTGCTCGCCTACGGCAAGCCGCCATGGTTCGCCCTGTCACTGGCGTTCAGCTTCGCCTTTTACGGCTACGCGCGGAAAAAGATCCCGGTGGCGCCGATCCCCGGCCTGCTGGTTGAAACCAGCGTCCTGCTCGTCCCAGCGCTCGGCTACCTGCTTTACCGGCAGTTCTATTTTGACAGCCTGTTCGGCTCTCACCTGGCCGTTTCCCTCTGGCTGATCGGCTCCGGCATCGCCACCAGTCTGCCGCTGCTGTGGTTCGCCACCGCAGCGAAAACCCTCAAGCTGTCGACCATCGGCATCATGCAGTACCTGGCCCCGTCGATCGCCTTTGCCCTCGGCGTGTTCGTCTACCAGGAACCGTTCGACAGCCACAATGTTGTTACATTTATTTTGATCTGGCTCGGGGTGATTATCTTCTGTTTCGATACTGT
>PKUD01000176.1 GCA_002869695.1 Desulfuromonas sp.
TGAGCTTGACAGCCCGGTGAAGCCTCGTCCCATTGCTACCGATGGTGACAAAGTTCAGTTTGCTCTGCCGGACACGACCATCCCTCGCTCTCTTCGCCGTGTGTTTGATGCCCTGGCATTTCCCAGTGCGATCCATTCAGCGACACCCTACCTGGTTGCGGTCGGAGACAGTACCGAGGTGCGTTTCTCCGTTCAATTGAAAGGTGACGTAAAGACCACGCTAGCCGCATCGGGCAACAGTGTTGTATTGACGGTCGAAGATGGACCTTATGCCGAGAAACAGCCAATGGACGGCGAAGTCGTATTGGTTCCTGTTGCAACTGAGACAGGTAGCTCGACTGCAGTCGGAACACCGGGCAAGGTTGCTGCGCAGCCCCAACCGGGACAGACCCAAGCCGAACTGCCTGTTACCGTTCTCGATGGCAGCAAAGAAGCGAAGGTTTATACCGGTGAGACAATCTCGCTGGTGTTTGATAATGCCAACGTGAAAAACATCCTGCAACTGATTGCCGAAGTCAGTGATCANNCAAAGAAGCGAAGGTTTATACCGGTGAGACAATCTCGCTGGTGTTTGATAATGCCAACGTGAAAAACATCCTGCAACTGATTGCCGAAGTCAGTGATCAGAATATTATCGCTTCGGATGAAGTGAAAGGGAATGTGACTCTGAGGTTGATCGATGTGCCCTGGGATCAGGCGTTGGCCCTTGTCCTGGATATCACTGGGCTCGGAATGGTTCAGGAGGGTAATGTCGTTCGAGTCCTGCCCAAAGAGACGTTGCGGGCAATGAAAAATGCTGAGCTGACCGCTGCGACGACGGCTGAGAAGTTGGAGCCGCTTGAAACTGAGATTGTTCCAGTGAATTACGCCGACCTTGGCAGCGTCTCCGGCCCGGCCCAGGACCTGCTGAGCGATCGTGGCAAGATCACGAACGATCAGCGCAATAAGGCTCTGGTGATTACCGATGTGCCTGCTCGTATCGAAAAAATCAAGGAACTTGTCCAACTGCTCGACACACCTGAGCGACAGGTGATGATAGAAGCCCGTATCGTTGAAGTGAATTCAAGTTACAGCCAGGATCTTGGGGTCAACTGGGGTCTCTCTGATGAGAACGATCGTTCCGGTGGACAGTCTGACCGGACTCTGGACGCCGGTGCCGGCGGTTCTTTCCTGATTGGCCTGCCCGCCGCTGGTGGGGTGGCCACCACTCCCGGACTGGGTGTCGGGATGACCTTTGGTGATGTGCTGGTCGACAACACTGTCCTGAGTATGCGCATCAGTGCACTTGAGGCTGCGGGCAACGCCAAGGTTGTTTCAACTCCGCGGGTGACAACATTGAATGGTGAGACGGCTCTGATCAGCCAGGGGACGACCATCCCGTACCAGTCTTCTGGTGACGATGGTCTGCCGAAGACGGAATTTGTCAATGCTGAGCTAAAGCTTGAAGTCACTCCGGTCATTAACCCGGACGGAAGCGTTATTCTTGAGATTCTGGCAACGAATGATTCACCTTCTCTGACCGGAGGTACTTCGGATGCTCCCCAGATCGATACGAAAAAAGCGGAGACCAAAGTGATGGTCATGGATGGTAATACGACGGTCATCGGCGGTATTTTCGTCGAGAATGACTCCCAGAGTAATTCCGGGGTGCCGTTGCTGAAAGAGATACCGATTCTGGGGAATCTGTTTAAATCAAGAGCAAAAGCCAATACCAAGGCAGAGTTGATGATCTTCATTACACCCAGGATAATTCAGGGGAAATGATACTTATCCCAAATGGGCAGGGAAACCTGCCCATTTTTTTTAAAACCCGTAGCAGGAACTGTCACGGGCATTTTTAGCGGCAGAGATAGGTTATGGGGAAAACATCGGATATCGTCAAGGTCGGTCTTGGAAAACGCAGTTATGATATCCTGCTGGGGGCAGGTAACCTTTCCGATCTGAATGATGAACTTAACAATATCGGATTTTCACAAAAAATCGCAGTTATCAGCGATCCTAATATAGCCTCACTCTATGCAGATAGGATCTGCTGTCATCTCAATGAGGGTGGCAGGGTTGTCAGGCTGGTCACTGTTCCTCAGGGAGAAGAAAATAAAAACCTTGAGACGCTTCAGCTGATTTATGACGAACTCATCGCTCATGGTTTCGACCGCAGTTGTGGACTGATCGCTCTTGGGGGAGGAGTTATCGGTGACACCGCTGGATTTGCCGCCGCGACTTTTCTGCGTGGTGTTCCGTTTGTACAGATCCCGACGACACTGCTGGCCCAGGTTGACAGTTCGGTTGGCGGAAAAACCGCAGTTAACCATCCACTGGGTAAAAACCTGATCGGAGCTTTTTATCAACCCCGGCTTGTGCTGATCGATATTGAAACGTTGTTGACGCTCGATCCGCGGGAGAAGGTATCCGGGCTGGCCGAAGTTGTGAAGTGCGGGGTGATTAAAGATCCTGATTTTTTCCTTTGGCTGGAGGACCATGCTGAAGATCTGCTTTCCTTAGACCGAGATTGCTTGATTCATGCAATCAAGACATCTTGTCAAATCAAGTCCGATATTGTAGAAATCGATGAGACGGAAAGTTCAATCAGAGCTCTGCTTAATTACGGACACACCTTCGGCCACGCGATTGAATCGCTGGCCGGATATGGCAAGTGGCGACATGGGGAAGCTGTTGCTGCCGGGATGGTGATCGCGGCGCGGATATCCGCTGCGCTTGGCTTCTGCAGTGAAACTGATGTTGAGCGGATTGTTAACTTGCTTGAGCGGTTGAACCTTCCAACGCAGCCCCCGCCTTACTCATTAACTGACTATGTTCAGTCGATGCAGCGAGATAAAAAAGTGAGTGGAGGGACTCTGACAATGGTCCTGAATTCTGGAATTGGATCTGCCCGGCTCGAAAAAATTGCTGATATTGAGGCCGTGTTCACCCCGTTTGTTGAAACAGGGAGACCCAAATGATTGAAGAGACGTCCGAAGCCGCACTGCTAAGTAAGATCGCGGCGTTTACGGAAATTCTCACCAAAGATCCTTTGTCAACAATCTTTGTGACCCTTGCAGAATCATATCGAAAAATAGGACATTTGGATGATGCCCTGCGGATTGTTGAAAAAGGACTTGAGGTGCACCCAGATTTCAGTCCGGCGCATGTTGTAAGGGCGCGCGTGCTCTGCCAGCGAAGCGACTACGATGGGTCTGCTGCTGCTTTCACTAAGGCGCTTGAGCTTGATGAGGGCAGCCTTGCCGCGCTGGTTGGATATGCCCGCCTCGCAATACTGATCGGGCAGGAAGAGAAGGCGCGTAATCTGCTGCTGAAAGCCCGCGGTTTCAGTCCTGCCGATCCAGTCATTAACAAGTTGCTGAACACTCTTCCTTCGCCAGTCGAAAATGAGGCTGAAGAAGAGCCAGATCAGATCCGCCAGTTTTCCGCTCCATTGATCTCTGAAACCCTGGCGGACCTCTATATGAAACAAGGATTGCCAGAGAAGGCTTTGGAGATCCTGCGAGAATTGCTTCGCAATGACCCGGACAACCTGAAACTGAGACGACTCATCCGCGATGCCGAAGAGGCGATGCCGGATCAACAGGAAACAGAGTCGCCGTTGCCGGCCAACGATGAGACAACCTCTGACCTTGAGGTTGAATCAGAAACGGAAATTGAGGAAGACATTGCGGCAGAGCTGCCGGAATTAGCCGATGTTCCGATTGGCGAAGAGGTAGAATCTGAAGTTGCTGAACCGCTCACGGCGGAATTAACTGCCGCTGCCCCAATCGAGGAACAGGTTGCTCAACAACCTCTGGATATTTTTACCCAGTGGCTGAAGAATATAGAGAAAAGGAGAGCCAATGTTTAAGGAGATTTTACAGGAGATTGTGACCCAGACACCGGGTTCGGTCGGTGCCGTCTTGATGGGCTATGATGGGATTGCGATTGAGCAATATATCAATGAAGGGGACAATGTCGACCTGCAGCTGGTTGCAATTGAATATTCGAATGTTGTCAAGGAAATCCGCAAAACAGCTGAAATTCTTGGCACTGGCGAATTGCAGGAAGTCTCGGTAAAAACTGGCCGGTATTTTGTCATCATTCATGCTTTAACCCCAGATTATTTTGTCGCCCTGACTCTGATCCGGGAGGGCAACTTCGGTAAGGGACGATACCTGCTGATGCGGGATGCACCCCAACTGCGTGAAGCACTGGCCTGAACATGAAAATTCTAGTGCTGAATGGCCCGAACCTGAATCTGCTTGGAACCCGTGAGCCAGGTATCTATGGCCGTGAAACGCTTGCACAAATAATGCAGCGACTGACTGAAATCGCAGCGCTGCAGGGAATGACCCTGGAGGCCTTTCAATCGAATCATGAAGGGGAGCTGATCGACCGGATTCATCAGGCGTCACATGATAACGTTGCCGGGCTGATCTTCAATCCCGGGGCCTATACCCACACCAGCGTTGCGCTGCGTGATGCCATCGCCGGTGTTGCCCTGCCAACGGTGGAAGTCCACCTGTCCAATATTCATGCGCGCGAAGAATTCCGCCAGAAATCCCTGATTGCTCCCGTTTCAACAGGACAGATCTGTGGTTTCGGTGCCTTGGGCTATGAGCTTGCCTTGACTGCGCTGATCTCCCATTGCCGAAAGGAACAGCCCGCAACGTGAAACCTGCGCGAAAAAAATATATTGAGGAGCTGTTAACGGAGGCAGAGGTTGATGCCTTCGTTTTCTTTGACTTGGCCAATATCCGCTACCTGTCTGATTTTACTGGAACGGATGGAGTGCTTGTGGTGACCCGACAGGCCGCCACTTTTCTGACTGACTCAAGATACCAGACCCAGGCGTGTCAGCAGGTTACGGTCGAGTCGGTCATCTGTTATCAGAAGAAACTGGATGGCCTGGTTGCTGAACTGCTGCGGCTCGGTACGCGTCGCGTCGGTTTTGAAGCAGAAACCCTGACGGTGGCGACCTGGGAAGACCTGAAAAAAAAGGCCAATGGACAGATCGATTGGATTGCTGTCACCAAGCCGCTGCGCGCATTGCGGTCGATCAAGGATAAAGAGGAAATTGCTGCGCTTGAACATGCGGCACTTCTCAACCAACAGGCGTTCGATGAAATCACTCCACTGTTGAAACCAGGTACCACCGAAAGAGAGATCGCCCTGGCGCTGGAGTTTGCCCTCAAGACGCTTGGCGGTGAAGAAAAAGCCTTCGATTTTATTATTGCCTCCGGTGAGCGTGGGGCGATGCCACACGGCTTGGCTTCGGAAAAACAACTGAGAAGTGGTGAACTGGTGACGATCGACTTCGGAACCCGGGTTGCGGGTTATCACTCGGACGAGACCGTGACGGTGGCAATCGGTGCTGTGGAGCAAAAACTGCGGGACATTTATGATACAGTACTAATGGCACATGATCTGGCCCTGGCGGCAGTCAAACCAGGGATCGGAATCGTTGAACTGGACGCAGTTGCCAGAGAGTACATTACCAGCAAAGGCTACGGGGACTTTTTTGGTCACGGCCTCGGCCATGGTCTCGGCTTAAACGTCCATGAATTCCCGGCTTTGTCGCCGAACTCGGAAGGAGACCTTGAAGAGGGGATGGTTATAACCATAGAGCCCGGTATCTATATGCCGGATATCGGTGGTGTAAGAATCGAGGATAGCGTTGTGGTGACTGCTCACGGCTGCCGCTGTCTCACCCGGATCGCGAAAAAATTTCAGCAGTTCCCTGCTTGACAAAATTTCTTACCCATAGAATAGTCTACGATTCTATGTCTGTATTTGACAGCCCAGCTCAACAAAGTAATCAGGAGGAAAACTATAATGGAACTCAAGGATCTGAAAAGTCTGATCAAACTGGTGACCGACACCGATATTACCGAATTCAAGATGGAAGATCAGGATGAGAAAATACTGATCAGGCGTGGTCAGGAGAAGGAAATCATTCAGGTTTCGGCGCCGGCTCAAGCACATATGATGCCCGCAGCTCCCGCGCCTGCTGTTGCCCCGTCGCCTGCTCCTGCCGCCGCCCCTCCAGCTGCTGAGACCGCAGTTGAGGACGATCGCTATGAAAAAATTATGTCTCCGATTGTCGGTACGGTCTATCATAGGCCTTCACCGGATGCGGACCCGTTTGTCCAGGTCGGCAGTATAGTCGAGCCAGGTCAACCGTTCTGTCTGGTCGAAGCAATGAAGTTATTCAATGAGATCGAAGCAGAATTCAAGTGCAAGATTGTGGAAATTCTCAAGGCTGATGCAACACCTGTTGAGTATGGCGAAGCCATGTTCCTCGTCGAGCGTGTTTGATCCAGACCGCAATCTAAACTGCAAGGACCGGTTGATGTAGAGCCGGACGTTCGGAGTTAATGACCTATGTTTCATAAAATACTGATTGCCAACCGCGGTGAAATCGCCTTGCGGATCGTCCGGGCCTGCAAAGAGATGGGGATCAAGACGGTGGCTGTTTACTCAGATGTGGACAGCGAAGCGCTGCATGTCAGCCTGGCCGATGAAAGTATCTGCATCGGTCCCGCGACCAGCGCCGACAGTTATCTGAACATGAAGGCGATTATCAGCGCAGCTGAAGTCGCCGATGCCGATGCCATTCACCCTGGCTATGGATTCCTCTCTGAAAATGCTGAGTTTGCTGAAGTCTGTCAGCAGTGTGGAATCACCTTTATTGGTCCTTCCGCCGAGAGTATGCGCCTGATGGGTGACAAGATTTCAGCGCGGCAGACCGTAACCGCTGCTGGCGTGCCCATCTTGCCGGGGACCAACGAAAGTGTTGAAACCACTGATGAAGCGTTGAAAATTGCCGGCGAAATCGGTTATCCGGTGATTATCAAAGCCTCAGCCGGTGGTGGCGGCCGTGGGATGAAGATTGTCCATTCCCCCGCATCGCTGCCCAACGCTCTGGCGACTGCCAGAACAGAAGCCCAGGCCGGTTTCGGCAAGGCGGATGTCTACATCGAAAAATTCTGCGAGCATCCCCGGCACGTTGAAATTCAGGTACTTGGCGACAAGCATGGCAATGTCATCCACCTCGGCGAGCGCGATTGTTCGATTCAGCGCCGCCACCAGAAGTTGATCGAAGAGGCTCCCTGTCCGGTACTGACCGCCGCTCAGCGGAAGAAGATGGGTGAGTGCGCTGTTGCTGCGGCCAAGGCGGTCAACTATGCCAGCGCAGGGACCGTCGAGTACCTTCTCGACACAGATGGCAGCTTCTACTTCATGGAGATGAACACCCGGGTCCAGGTGGAGCATCCGGTTACCGAGATGGTTACCGGTGTTGATATCATCAAAGAGCAGATCCGCGCAGCAGCCGGGGAAAAACTCAGCTATAAGCAATCTGACATCAAGATTAACGGTCATGCTATCGAGTGTCGGATTAATGCCGAGGACCCGGAAAAGTTTACCCCGTTCCCCGGCAAGATTACCGGTTATCATACCCCTGGTGGCATGGGAGTGCGGGTCGAGAGTGCCATGTACGATCAGTACACGGTTCTGCCCCACTACGACTCGATGATCGGCAAGCTGATTGTCCATGCCAATACCCGCGAGGAAGCGATCAAGCGGATGGCCAGTGCCCTCGATGAATACATCATTGAAGGGATCAAAACCACGATTCCGTTTCATCAGAAGATGATGGCGAACAAGGATTTTGCCGATGGTAATATCGATACCAATTTCCTTGAACGAGTTAAAATCTAGACTTGTCCCAGGTTGTCTGCATGACTGAACCGTTCTGGCGCAGAATTGTTTCCGGACCGATGACCGGTGCAGCGAATATGGCCCTCGACGAGGCCCTGTTTCGATCAGTACAGGCGGGGAATTCCCCGCCTGTACTGCGTTTGTATCGCTGGCACCCGGCAACCGTCACGTTGGGTTACGGCCAACGGGGTGACCGGCAGGTCAACTTGAGTGCTTGTGACAAACTGGGGGTTGATGTGGTACGGCGTTTGACCGGCGGGCGTGCGGTGCTTCATGCCACCGAAATGACCTATGCGGTGATTACTCCTGAAACAGGCATTTTCAGCGCCAACATACTGGATAATTATCGGCGGATTGCTGTGGCTCTGCAACACTGCCTTCAGCAACTGGGACTCGCAGTGGAGATGGTCTCCGGGCGTCATGAAAGCCAGGGGACTTCGTCCGCCGAACAGAGCGCCTGTTTCACCGCACCCTCGTATTTTGAACTGTCCTGCAACGGGCGGAAAATCTGTGGCAGCGCCCAGAAGAGGGACGCAGGCTGTTTTCTGCAGCATGGCTCGTTGCCGGTTGAGCTCGATCCGGTCATGCTGTTTTCCACCCTGAACTGTGAAAGTGACCTGGATGCCGAGGCAGGAGGACGTTCCTTGGCCAGACATGTTGGCTGGATTAACCGCTGGCTGGAACATCAGGTGACCGTCGAGCAGGTGGAAGAACAGTTTACTGCTTCTTTCGCGCACATTTTCCCCGGGCGTTTTGTTGACGACCAGCCGACAGCGCCGGAGATTGCACTGGCCAAGGAACTAGAACAGATCAAATACGCAAATCCGGCCTGGACCATGAAAGGGATTGCGGATTCATGAGTGACAATAGACCATTTACCGTCGGGCATATTCCGTATCTTAACTGTGTCCCATTTTTTCACTATCTCAGTAAGTACGGGTTTTCCGGGAAACTGATTTCGGGCGTTCCGTCCGCACTGAACAGAATGTTGCAGCAGGCGGAACTGGACGTCAGCCCTTCCTCGTCCTTCGAATACGCCAGAAACTGGCGCAACTACCTGCTGCTCCCGGGGCATTCAATCTCTTCGGCCGGTCCTGTGGAGAGTGTTCTGTTGTTCAGCCCTCTGCCTCTCTCTGACCTCGCAGGAGAAACCATCGCCATTACCGGAGACTCGGCAACCTCGATCAATTTGCTGCGCATTCTGCTGCGTGAGTTCGTCGGCCTGGACCAGGTTGTCGACGAGGTTCCAGACCAGCCGGTAGAGGCACTTATCGAAAAAGGCAAGCCAGCCCTGTTGATTGGTGACCGGGCGTTGCAGATGGCCTGCAATCGGCCCCACAGCATGCACCGTTTCGATCTGGGACAGCTCTGGTATCAGTACACAGGACTGCCGTTTGTCTTCGCCCTGTGGATGGCTCGGCGTGATTCCGTGAAAACATATGGAGAAGAGCTTTCTGCTCTTTGTGGGCAGCTTGATCAGTCGAGAAGCCGCTTTCTGGCTGAAGTCGATTCGCTGGCGGAAATTCTTTGCCCGGAAAGTTGCCTGACAGATCAGGGTAAGGCCGCCTACTGGCGTACCATCGATTACGGACTGGACGAAAAGCACTTGGCTGGATTAGAACTGTTCTTTGATCTCTGCCTGAAATATCAGCTGCTGGATGAACCCGCACAGCTTGAGTTTCTTCCTCCAGGGGAAAATTAATAAATGGATACGCTTTGCGGTTGACAGAGAGGAACGATTCTCTAAGATAAGAAATCTTATGCCCGGGTGGCGGAACTGGTAGACGCAAGGGACTTAAAATCCCTCGACCTC
>PKUD01000145.1 GCA_002869695.1 Desulfuromonas sp.
CATCCAACTTGGGAGCAAGTACGGAAAAGACTCGACCCGGAACACTCATAAAATAATCATCTACTCTTTTTATGAAACCTGCTTCAACCAGGAACTTAACCGCGAGGTTCGCTGCAAAAGAATAGACAGAAGCATCAAGACTGGATCTCATAGCTCTCAGTATGGAATCATTGATGAAATATTGAGCAACGCCAGCAAAATCTTGATGTCTATCTAAAAGTTTATCTACGGTTAATAGTTGAAGTTTTTCATCAGGAATTTCCTTTGCTGGAATATCCACGCAATAACGACCAGCACAGGAGTAAAACCTAACCTTTGATACTCCTTCTGATTTTTCTGTAATAAAGCCTTCACTTCCAGGCTGGACGTAACTGGAAGCGCTATCCAGTCTCACGCAAATCCTGGCACCTTTTTCTAAAGTAGAAAAATTTTCAAGTTTTATGGATTCAATAAGAATTGGGAGTAGGTGATTTTCAAGATCACGGTAAGATAGATCTTTTGTAATCTGATCAGTCAAATTTATTTCATGGTTGATCCTTGACTCTAAACCACGAATAAAACTTTTCAGAACTCCATCCTTGTCCTTTGATTTATTAAAAAGAGATTCAATACCGTCAAAGTAAGGCAATAAGCTGGAAATGCCATGATTTTTAAATTTGCGAACTAATTTTTCTTGATTGACCCTTTGACCGTCAACCTGTCTTAACATCCACAATAATTCATGATGACTGACAAACATATGATCACTGCTCGACAATATTTTAAATAAATTAAATCTTGGATAGAGGAAGAATTTTGAGTTTACAATAGTCTTTTTAACAGATGAAGCGATAATCTCTGTGCCTGCTGTTCATATCGGCAGAGAACTAAAATTACCAAACATGTCAGGTTTTTACCGGTATTCGAGCCTCCCTCGGCGGCCATTCATGAATCAAACCAGCCAGGACGAGAGACCGGGCTGGACCGGAGCAGTAACAAAGCACCTGACCGGTGACGGCCAAGTGCTTTATTTGAGTGGTCGGAGCGAGAGGGTTCGAACCTCCGACATCTTGGTCACATCAAGCAGGACCGCTAACGCTCCTCAGCGCGCCAGCCTGCCAGAATACACCTCTCCGGGAGTGTCCTGTCTGGGATACGAGTGTCGATTCCTTTAGGCAATAGCTCTGACCCTGGCTTTATGCAATCTTTCCATACTCGATTCCAAGCTTGTTCATTTTATTTCGAAGTGTGCTTGGATGGACCCCGAGGAGTTCTGCCGCACCGCCAGCACCATTTACTTTTCCTTTGGTCATGCTAAGCACTTCCTTGATATGTTTGTAGATCGCTTCATCCAGACGTGCAATTTTCCCATCGTCATTTTTTATAATACCAACATCACACGTTCGCTCTCCCAGGCAAGGGAAGATACAACCCTTTTCCGCATTCAATCTAGCTTCAGGAGCCTCAAGTCTTGAGGCAAAATAAAGCGGATCGATTTTCAGGGTTCTGCCTCGACTTTGAATCAAGGCGCGTTCGACAGCATTTTCCACTTCACGAACATTTCCTGGCCAGGGGTAACGTTTCAATTGCTCTAGAGCCCCGTCTGCAATTTCAGGTGGATTGCGTAGGCCCATCTCCCGGGATATCTTTTCAATAAAATATCTGACCAGATCTGGAATGTCTTCAGTGCGTTGCCGTAATGGCGGGATGACAAGTGGAAATACATTGATTCGGAACCAGAGGTCTTCACGAAACTTATTTTCAATAACCATCCGCTCCAAATTGCGGTGTGTGGCTGCAATCACACGTATATTTACCGGTATCGTGGTCGTGCCGCCAACTCGCTCAATTTCATGGGTTTGTAAAACACGTAAGAGCCTCACCTGTGCCGCTGGAGGAAGTTCGCCAATCTCATCAAGGAAAATTGTGCCACCATCTGCTCTTTCAAAGCGACCCCGTTTGAGTTGGCTTGCACCAGTAAAGGCACCTTTTTCATGGCCGAACAATTCACTGTCGATAAGCTCTTCCGGGATGGCTCCGCAGTTGACCTTGATCAAGGGGCCATCTTTGCGCGGGGACATGCAGTGGATCGCATTTGCAATGATTTCCTTGCCAACGCCAGTTTAGCCAAGCAGGAGAACGCTATTGTTCATTGGTGCGACTTGTTCGACAATCTCCATAAGGTTTTTCAGCCCCCCTGAAGAGCCTACAATCCTTCCTTCCTTGCACGCACTCAGCTGCCGGATAAAATCACGATTGTCGTCAAGCAACCTTTGGTTTAAATGGTTTGTCTTTTCATGAGTCAAGGCATTGATGAGCGCCATAGTGAATGGCTCATGCAGGGTTTCAAAGAGGCGGATATCTTCCTCGTTGAATTTACTGCCGGGAAGTGCTGAGGCAAGGGTGACCCCAATATGCTGACTTTCAACGCTTAGGTGCAACGCAAGAATCTCTCTATCGATATAGCCTAAAATTGGTGCTTCAAGAACGCCCATGATGGAGTCAGTAGGGTGTTTCTTGTGCTCAATTCTAGCGATTTGGGAGACCGCAACGTCTTCAACGTAGCAGATGGCTTCTTCGTTCAGTGGAGTAATAATGTCTTTGCGGGTTCCATCGGCGACGGTCGAACAGACAATGGTCCTGATTGCCTTTTTCTCTTTTTCATAAATATTGACAAAAAGCCCATCTATGGGAATGAACTGAGAGATATAGTCCCGGGTGCGCTGAAGTGCCTCATCAAGCTCCAGAGTGCTGCATATACGTAACGTCGCTTCTTTGAGGAATTCATCTCTGTTGATTTTGCTGTGCATTTTGTCACTGTCCTTATTTCGTTAGCCGGCAACCAAAAAAAACACCAAAAACGGTATAATGTACATGAAGTAATAACAAAAAAAAGCCAAATATGGAACCTGAAAAATGGACGGACACCAAATGCGGTGTTTGGTCTCCGTCTCGGATAAGATCTAAGAAGGCAATCACGGAAAAAAAGATATGCGCATCGCGTGTAGTTTTTTGGCGACCGCATAATGAACAAGGCCTGCTCCTGCTGAAATATTGCGGCACATTCATTGCTAAGGGGTTAATGGGGACCGTGTCTATATTATTTGACTTCGTTCTAAGAAGAGCGAATAAGTGACTTGGGATAGGCGATTCTCTTCTCGCTAACGGTAGGCCAACAGGGGTTCTTCTGCAAATCGACGACGTCTTCAGTTCTTTGTCGGTTTAGGGAAATCAGGTTCATATTAAAGTTCGTGGGTAATTGGAAAAGACAATCCAGGCGCCAAATACGGAAAATCGGGGTTTCTTATTAGGTAAATAGTCTCAGTTTGGGGGCGTTTTTTTTGGGGGGGGATAATTGCAAAAATCAGTTGCTTCACCTTTTTTATTTAAGATTCGTGATTTGTCTCAAAAAAAGAGGGGTTATTGATGCCTGGAAAAGATATCCAAAAAGCTCTTGAATTGCTCAAGGAAGCACGCAAGTTACTCAAAGAATCAGATTGTGAAAATCTCAAGATATCAACCAACTACTTGAATGACTCAATAGAGTGGCTGGCGCTGCATCGACGCGGATCGGGCCCCAAAGGTTAAGGCAGGCAATTCTAGAATCATGCACAGCCTGGAAACAGACAGTCCTGTCGTTTGTGAGAAATTACGAGGTATATCTGTCTCTCTGAAGGGAGATCGCAAATGAGTGGTTTACTTGGCCGTCTTGCAAAAATAGTAATTTTTTTGCGTGACAATACGCAAAATATCCCGATTCAGAAGGGAAGGCAAATGGTGGCTGCAGAAAATAAAATATCATTGAGTGAATGGGCACCATCTAGAGATATTGACTTCTACAGAACACTGTTGGTAGGCCTTAGCGTCGATTGCCCGATGGATAAAAAGCCGGATCACTGCTTTCTAAAGAAGGAAAGGGTCCTTTCCTTTGATGAAAAAGTGAACTGGGCTCAATCGTTAAACGACAATAAAGTTATGGATCTCTATATGCTTCATCATAAATGTCTCCACTCCTTAAAAGGGCTGACTCGCAATTGATGCCAAGGGAGTTTACTTGAGTTCTTGAAAGCTTTGGCTGATATCTCCGTCCAGTCCCATAGCTAACGGCGCGATCCCTTTTACGCGTGTGATTTGACCATTGACTGTACTGGATTTGGCGAGAACCAGACCCAATTCTGTAATACGAGTCAAACCAGGGATTAACCTGATAAACAAACTGGATAAATTTTAGGAGAACAACTCAATGAATGAGTGTAAATATCTAAAGTTTTGTGCGTTTTTTAAGGAAGCAAAAGATCATGAAGACATGGATGTCTTGAATGAATATGTGAAGGTTTTTTGCCGCGGCCCTTTACAGAAAAAATGTTACAGACTTGATTTCATGAAAAAGCATGGTGGACCACCTAAAAGCAGTATTTCTCCCTCAGGGTTGGATTATTTGGAATACCTGAAAATACCATCTTGACCGTCCATTGCATCGAATAAGGCTGGAGAGCAAAGGTGTTAAAAAGAGACATTTTCAGTGTCCAGTCCCAGAACGTACCAGACCCGCCCCTGAGAATAAGCCCCGGTCTGGACCTCTCCCATTGAAATTCGGAAATTCTTTGTTATTAATGAGCATATTGAATCAGTGATTGCCTCGCTGTGATTGCCATTTTCATTTAATGCTCCTACGGCCCCCTTCTTTATAGCCCACTTAGCTTTATCTCGTGATTCACCGAATCGGGCAGACTGGAACTTAGGTCTTGCGAATCTATGACACCGGCAAAGGAGGTCCACATGTTAAAGATGATCTGCAAATTGTTGCCCATCCCTGTCTTGCTTCTGTGCTTTAGTTTTCCCGTCTGGGCAGGTGATCTGACACCTATGGAACAACTCGGAAAAGAGATTTTTTTCGATGACATCTCTGACCCGGATTGGATGTCTTGTTCTGAATGCCATGATCCTTCCGTTGGTTGGACTGGACCAATTCCTGGGATCAATGCACATGGAGCTGTCTACCGTGGTGCAGTTCCTGTCCGTTTTGGTAACCGCAAACCGCCAAGCGCCGCCTACGCAACATTCAGCCCGATCTTTTACTATGACAGTGACGAGGAGTTATTTGTCGGTGGCAACTTCTGGGACGGACGAGCGACTGGGGAGAGACTTGGAAACCCGGCGGCTGATCAAGCCCTGGGGCCCTTCCTCAATCCAGTGGAGCAGAACAATGCAAGCAAGGAAGCAGTCCTGATGCAAATTGCGAGTGCCAAATATGCTGATCTTTGGGAGGTGGTATGGGGCGAACCTATCAATTATGAAACAACTGAAGATGTTGAGGAAAACTACGACCGGGTTGGTTTGTCGATCGCTGCTTATGAGGCCTCTTCCGAAGTCAACGCCTTCTCCTCCAAGTATGATGCCTATCTGGCTGGGGACGTTGAACTGACCGATCAGGAGGCATGGGGTCTGGAATTGTTCGAGGGTGACGGGAAGTGTAATCTCTGCCATCCGAGTGAACTCGGTCCAGCAGGTGAATCGCCACTTTTTACAGATTTCACTTTTGATAATCTGGGGGGCCCCAAAAACCCGGAAAATCCTTTTTATGATATGCCGGAAATCTTCAACCCGGATGGTGATGATTGGATCGATCCGGGGCTAGGTGGTTTCTTGCAGACCAGGACGGAATGGGCAGACTTTGCTGAAGACAATATGGGCAAACACAAGGTTCCGACCCTGCGCAATGTCGGTTTGGCACCGAGTAAGCAATTTCCTAAGGCCTATATGCACAACGGTGTTTTCAAGTCATTAAAGGAGGTTGTTCATTTCTACAACACTCGTGATGTTGAGGAGTGGCCAGCGCCTGAAGTGGCCGAAAATGTCAACACCGATGAGCTGGGCAATCTTGGTTTGACTGATGAAGAAGAGGACGCTATTGTCGCTTTTATGTTGACGCTTTCCGATGGCTTTAAAAATAAGGTGAAGGACAAAGATTAGTCCCTGAGGCGTTACCTTATTTGAGAGATCACCTTCAGCTATGGTCTTGAGAATCTTTCGAGCCACATCTAGAGGCCCCTGAGAGAACTCCTCGGGGGCCTTCCTTTTATCCAGCCCAGAGGAAAATTCCCGCCCCGGAACAACGAACATAGATAAAGTCGCATTAAAGAGTCAAGTCAGTTAGGACTAGCGACCGGACTCTGAACGGACTTGGCCCGGAGCAATAAAAAAGCACCTAACCGGTGACGGCTAAGTGCTTTATTTTAGTGGTCGGAGCGAGAGGTTTCGAACCTCCGCCATCTTGGTCCCAAATTCAATCAGATCCGCTCCGTTTCCTCGCTCCTGAGTGCCTTCCTACCAGAATGAACATCTCGGAAAGATCTATATCCCTGCCAGCCATATGGGTCTTGCACGCCTGTCATTCTGTGATTCAACTCGGCGCAAGTCCTTACTTGGTGGAGTTTATGTAGACTCTATTGGCTTGGCCGTAATTGTTTCCTGTGACCAGATCGATATCGCCGTCATCGTCCAGGTCACCGAGGGCTACAGACCGGGTATCCGAATGACCTAGAAGCTGTCCTGAATTGATGAAGGTGCCACCACCTTCATTCAACCAGACTGTATTGGCTTCACCCGGTTCTGGCTCCGGAGGCGGAGGTGGGGCAATGTTTCCTGCGACTAAGTCGAGATGTCCGTCACCGTTCAGGTCGCCGAGGGCTACAGACCAGGTTTCCAGATTGTCTAGCGACTGGCCTGTATCCGAGAAGATTGCGCTGCCGTTATTTCGCCAGACAGTATTGCCCTGGCCGCCTTCACCTGTCACCAGGTCGAGATCACCGTCAGCGTCCAGATCGCCTAGTGCCACGCTCCGGGTCTTTAAACTTCCCAAGGCTTGCCCGGTGTCACTGAAGGTCCCATTGCCGTCATTCAGCCAAATAGTATTGGCATGATCAAAAAAGTTTCCTGCAGCCAAATCGAGATCACCATCACCATCCAGATCGCCGAGGGCCACAGACACGGTATTCCAGTTGCCCAGCGTTTGACCTGAGTCAGTGAAGATGCCGCTGCCGTTGTTGAGCCAGACTGAGTTGCCTTGGTACAGGTTTCCTGACACAAGGTCGAGATCGCCGTCACCATCCAGGTCACCAAGCGCCACGGACATGGTCGCTGCATTACCCAAGGATTGCCCCGAGTCTGTGAAATTAGCACTTCCATCATTGAACCAGATGGTGTTGCCTTGACCATAAACCCCTTCCACCAGATCAAGATCACCATCTCCATCCAGGTCACCGAGGGCCACTGAATCGGTTTCCGCAGCGCCCAGGGATTGACCCGAATTGTTGAAAGTTCCACTGCCGTTGTTAAGCCAGACGATATTGGCTTGGAAATAGTTCCCTTCCACCATGTCGAGATCGCCATCACTATCCAGATCGCCAAGAGCCACAGACACGGTATCCCATTTCCCCAGAGACTGGCCTGAATCGGTGAGGCCGCTCCCGCCTTCGGCGGTCGCCAGTGTATAGGTACCGGTAGCCGGATCGAATGAATTGACCACAATAACGTATTTTCCTGCAGTTAGCTGAATCGTCAGGGCCGAGTTTGTACTTTCTGAACTTTCATCATCGTTTTCAGCAAGAGAATAGGTATCCCAATTATTAAGATTCGACTCGCTCAGGGCTGTCCCGCTGAAAAGTCCCAGGATGGTATCAAACTCAATAGATTCGACACGTACAGTCAACTCAGTTGGTGATGAAAGTTCGATCGTATAGAGATTGACATACGTGCCATCTGGGGCTGTGATGCTTGATGCCGTTAGCGCTCCGTTAATAGAATCGTTGATTCCGATCGCCGTGGTAGGAAAGCTCCCGCCACTACCACCCCCTCCGCCACATGCTGAGAGTATGACCGCAAATAGAATCAACAGAGCCAGGGATTGCGATCTGTTTTTGTGTTGCCGGAATCGATTGATTTTCGGGATCTCATTTTTTGTTTTCATAATCATCTCCCTTTGGGGGGCAGCAACAGACTGAAAGCATTAAATATCAGTTAAACAGGCATTGCATTGATCAGGTGCTTAGATATTACAATTTTACACTCAA
>PKUD01000168.1 GCA_002869695.1 Desulfuromonas sp.
CCCATCACCACAGATACCGTAGAAGGCTTCGACCTGTTTCCCCAACGGCCCACGGACCCACGCCTTACGGATTTCACCTGAGGTTGCCGAAACCAGGGCCTCAACAGTCCCCTCACCGCCATCCGCGACCGGCAGTTTGATATATTCGGCCTCGGGGTAGACGTCCCTGAACCCTGCTTCAATCTGCTGAGCCACATCCATGGAGGAAAGGCTCTCCTTGAAAGAATCGGGGGCAATGATGACTTTCATCCCATCAGTCCTTGATGACCGGGGTCAGCAGTTGACCGTGAGCAAAGAAGCTGTGCAGGTTGTCCATAAGTAGCGTTTCCATATCCGCAAAAGTTTCCTTGGTGCTGCTTGCGATGTGTGGCAGCAGCAGAACATTCTCGAGCTCAAGCAGTTCCGTCGGAACGTTGGGCTCCCTTTCATACACATCCAGTGCGGCACCAGCAATTTGTCCGTTGATCAGCAAACTGATCAGGGCATCTTCATCAACCACGGAACCGCGAGCCACATTGATCAGATACCCCTGCGGACCCAGAGCATTTAGCACAGCTTCAGAAACAAGATGTCGCGTTTCTTTTCCGCCAGGAACACAAATTACGAGAAAATCTGCCCATGCCGCTAAGTCAAGTAGCGAGGGGCAATACTCCTCCGAACTGTCTGACCGTTCAGAACGAGAATGGTAACGTACCTCCATATCGAACCCGCCGGCACGCTTGCAGACTGCTTGCCCGATACGTCCCAGACCGACGATCCCCAGACGTTTTCTTGAGACCCTGGTGGCCAGGGGGTAACGCATATTAAGCCAGGTCCCGCCACGCACAAAACGATCAGCTGTTGCCAGTTGTCGAGCCGTGGCAATGAGCGCACCGAACGCCAGATCGGCAACACAATCTGTCAACACCCCCGGAGTATTACTAACGGCGATGCCACGGGAACGGGCCGCCTCGCAGTCAATATGATCAATGCCAACCCCGCGGGTACTGATCACCTGCAATGCAGGCAGGACGGCGATCAGGCTAGACGGGACCTTTACTCCTCCCGCGGTAACCAGCGCGCGGAATCGTTTTCCTTCCCGGGCAAGAAATTTCTCTTGATCGGCCTGCTCCCAGAGGGCCGTCACCGAATATTCCTGGTGAAGGCGATCTTCGGTTGCGTCGGTCAGTCGTCCGATCTGAAGTAGGGGTAATTTTCCAGTGCGGGGCCTAGTCATTGTTATATTCCGGATGCCGCCCGTAGCGGACGGCATCCTTTTGTCCTTTCAGCGCTTGACTTCCACTTTTGCAAGTTTCTCGTAGTGACGCACGAGCGCGCCATGATCAAGGTCACCCATGCCGTCGACTTTCATTGCCTGCATGACTTCCATAACCGCCGCGGTAAGCGGAAGGGGAACGCCAACCTCGTGGGAAGTCTCCAGCACATTGGCAAGGTCCTTGACATGAAGGTTGATACGGAAACCGGGCTCAAACTTGCGGTCGAGTATCAGCGGTGCTTTTGCGTCAAGGACCGTACTACCGGCCAAACCGCCGCGGATTGCCTGGTAAACCAGTTCCGGCTCGACCCCTGCTTTGCTCGCCAAAACCAGGGCTTCGGACATGGCGGCGATGTTAAGCGCGACGATGATCTGGTTGGCCAGTTTGGTGATATTCCCGGCACCAATATCCCCGGTCAGGACCACCGAGCCGGCCATGGACTTCATGATGTCATAGCATTTGTCGAACACCTCTTTTTTCCCACCGACCATTACTGAGAGGGTGCCGTCGATTGCTTTTGGTTCGCCACCACTAACCGGTGCGTCGAGCAGTTCGGCCCCTTTTTCAGCGAGTTGCTTTGCAATGTCCCGGCTCACCAGCGGGGCAATGGAGCTCATGTCTACAACAATTGTCCCAGGGCGAGCAGCCTCGATGATTCCATCCCTACCAAGCACGACCTCTTTCACATGGGGTGAATTGGGCAGCATGGTAATGACGATATTGACCTCCTGAGTGACAGCCTTTGGGGTGGTCACGACCTTGACCCCACGGCCGACAAATTCATCGGTCACATCCATATTCTTGTCCATCACTACAAGTTCGTAGCCTGCTTTGAGCAGGTTCTTGGCCATAGGTTTGCCCATGATCCCTAATCCGATAAATCCGACTTTCATTAGTCCATCTCCTTTTCAGATAATAATTACGTTATTCAGTCGAGCCGCTTTGCTCCGAGCTCATCCAGTAGCTTCTGCAGTTTTGCCATATTATCGGAGTTGCTGCGGGTGTTCGGCCGGACCGATTCGCCAACCTCAAACCCGAGCAGCCTCATGTAATCCTTGGTCACAACCGGGAAGCTGCCGAGGTTGTAAGCCATGCGAAGTGGAGCCAGACGGTACTGCGCCTCAAGCGCACCGGCATGATCGCCGGCCACAAACTTGTCGTAAATATCCACCACCAGTTCGGGCACGATGTTCGCCGAAGAGGCGACGGTACCTGCCCCTCCGTAAACCAGAGTGCTGAGGATCAGGATGTCGCGCCCGGCGATGACCTTGAAATCACGATCACGCGTTCGGCGAATAAATTCCGCGGTCAGCGTCATATCGCCGCTGCTCTCTTTGACTCCGACGATATTGGGAATGTCGGCCAGTCGGTCAATCAGGCTGGCAGAGATCCCACAGCGCATCCGATCCGGATTGTTATAGAGGAGAACCGGTAAGGAGGTCGCTTCAGCGACCGCTTTAAAATGTTGATAGAGCTCCTCATCGCTCGGGCTGAGAAACATCGGATGAAGCACCGAAATCGCCTGAGCTTGCTGTTGCTCTGCCCATTGGGCCCAGCGGACGCATTCGCGGGTGGTGATCTCGGCAATACCGATATAGACCGGCACCCGATCCTTCGCCTGATCCAGTGTAATCGCTGCAGCGCGCTGTTGCTCCTCTCGTTCCAGCCCGTAGAACTCGCCGTTGCTGCCAAGTGAAAGAATGCCGTGCACCCCGCCGTTGATGATGTGGTCAACGATCTGACGCAGGGGCTTTTCGTTCACTCGTTCCTCGTCATCAATAGGGGTAACGATTGGCGGAATGACGCCTTTGATAAAGCTGGTGTCCATAATCAATCCTTTCTGACCTCTCTTCAGCGCACCATACAGGGACGCTTGTTATCGAATGTCCAGCCGGGAATCAGGTACTGCATGGCGACTGCATCATCCCGTCCGCCTAGTCCCATCGACTGATAAAGCTGGTTAGCTTTTCCGATGGCGGACATATCGATCTCCACGCCTAGACCCGGCTTTTCAGGGATGCTAAGCAGGCCGCCTTCTATCTGGTACGGGTTTTTCGTCAGATGCTGACCGTCCTGCCAGATCCAGTGCGTATCGATAGCGGTAATCTTGCCCGGTGCCGCGGCGGCGACATGGGTGAACATCGCCAGCGAAATATCGAAATGGTTGTTGGAGTGTGATCCCCAGGTCAGTCCCCATTCGTGGCACATCTGCGCGACCCTGACTGAACCCTGCATGGTCCAGAAATGCGGGTCGGCCAGAGGGATATCGACGGAATGCAGTTGGATGGCATGGCCCATCTGCCGCCAATCGGTGGCAATCATGTTGGTCGCAGTGGGCAGCTCGGTGGCACGCCGGAACTCGGCCATCACCTCGCGCCCGGAGAAGCCTCGCTCTGCACCACAGGGGTCTTCGGCATAAGCCAGGACATCATGCTGATCGCGACAAAGACTCACCGCTTCATCCAGGGACCATGCACCGTTTGGATCGATGGTGATCCGCGCCTTGGGGAAGCGCTTGGCCAGAGCAGTGACGGCAGCGATTTCTTCTTCACCCGAGAGCACGCCACCCTTTAATTTAAAATCGTTGAAGCCGTAACGGGCGTGGGTTGCCTCGGCTAGGCGTACGATTGCCTCAGGGGTCATGGCCTCCTCGTGACGCAGACGCAGCCAATCATCTGTATTGCCGGGATCTGAGAGGTAGGGAAGGTCGGTTTTGGCACGATCACCGACATAGAAAAGATAGCCGAGCACTTCGACTGCCGAACGTTGTTGCCCTTCACCCAATAGAGCGGCGACCGGTACCTCGAGGAACTGACCGAGCAGATCAAGAAGAGCGGCTTCAAGAGCCGTAACCGCGTGGATCATGACTCGCAGGTCGAAGGTCTGCAGCCCGCGTCCACCAGCATCGCGATCAGCAAAAGCCTTGCGTGCTTGATTGAGAATATTATTGTAACGACCAATTGGTTGGCCGACCACCAGCGATCTGGCTTCTTCGAGGGTTTTCCGAATACCTTCGCCCCCGGGGACTTCGCCGACCCCGATGTTGCCCGAGCTGTCACCAAGGATCAGGATGTTACGGGTGAAGTATGGCCCGTGTGCGCCGCTCAAATTCAGCAGCATGCTGTCATGTCCAGCTACAGGGATAACCTGAAAATCTGTAACAACCGGTGCACCGGCCGCAGTGGAGGGATGATGGTTCAAGATAGGCTCCTTTTCTAATCCATTGCTCCGAGGAGAAGCATAGTTAATTTAACTGGAGCAGATGGTAGCGCTATCATTTATCTCTGTCAACTGAAAATATTTCTAAAATAGACTAATCAATCTCTAGGCTTTTTTAAACAGTATCATTACTATTTATGCTATTAAACAGTTAATTACAAAAAGATAAACATAAATGGCCGGCTAAACTCTCCTATTGACAGTTGATAGTGGTAACGCTAACATATTTCTATCAAGTGGCAAGATCACACTTGCGGCAAAGGAGTCTCACAGCATGCAGTCCTCACCCCCGGAGAACAACAGAACACGAGCCACAAGAAGCGTTACCCTCGACGATGTTGCAAAACTGGCCGGGGTGTCACCGATTACTGTTTCACGTGTTCTCAATCATCCAGATAAGGTTGCGGTAAAAACGCTGGAGAAAGTTCAGAAAGCGATCGCGCTGACCGGCTATGTCCCAAATATGCTGGCCGGTGGACTGGCCTCCAAACGTAGCCGTCTTATCGCCGCAATCGTGCCCTCCATCGCTAACTCGGTCTATGCCGAAACCATCAAGTTTTTTAGCGAAAGAATGCGCGATGCCGGCTACCAGGTCCTGCTCGGAGAATCGGGGCACAAACAGGAGCAAGAGGAGTCGCTGATTGCGACCATCCTGAGAAGCCGCCCGGACGGTATATTTCTGACCGGGATTAACCATTCCCCCCAAGCGAAAAAAATGTTGTTTGCGGCCAACATTCCGGTTGTAGAAACCTGGGACATTACGCCAACCCCCCTCGACGTCGTCGTTGGTTTTTCTCATCAAGACGTCGGCCGGGCTGTTGCAGAATATTTTGTGGACAAGGGCTTTGAGCGAATCGGCATTCTTTCGGCCGAGGACCATCGTGCTCAATTGCGTCAGCAGTCCTTCCTGAAGGTACTGGAGAGAAAAGGAAAGACCGACGTGTCCATTAGTACCGTACCTGTCCCCACGAGCTTTCTTGCTGGGCGGATCGGTATGGCTAGGCTCCTGGATGAGGGCTTTATTGATGGCGCGGTGTTCAGCAGTTCAGATACTCTGGCTCAGGGCGCCCTAGCGGAGATCCAATCCCGAGGGCTGGAAATCCCGAGACAGATCGCCTTGGTCGGGTTCGGGGACCAGCCATATGCAGCTCATACGGTTCCACCTCTCACCACGGTCAAGTTCGATCGGGCCCTGATCGGACAGAAAGCGGCCGATGCCCTCATCTCCCGCTTTAACAACGAAAAATTCGACCAGAAAATTGTTGATGTCGGTTTTCAGCTTATCGAAAGACAGACAACCTGAGCCACCCAGCCAAACTTCCCTAGGAGTATTGCCGCTCACTTTGTTATGTGCTGAGCTATGATTCAACCAGGCACCGTCAGTGATATCCTGTCGGGGCAGATTACACAGGAGTAAATCAAGCATGTTTCGTCGCACCAAAATAGTTGCAACTATAGGCCCTGCTAGCTCCAGCAACGAACAGATAGAGGCTTTAATGGCAGCCGGAGTTGATGTTTTCCGCCTGAATTTTTCCCACGGCAGGCATGCAGATAAAAAAATTATCATCGATTGCATACGGACCCTCTCCCGAAAAATCAAAAGGGCGGTGGCTATCCTCGGCGATCTCCAAGGACCAAAAATCCGTACAGGACTGATGAAGGATGGAGAAATGGTCCTTCAGGCGAATGCGGAAGTTACTATCACAGCAAGAGAGGTCCTAGGGGCAGAGGGCCTTATACCGACGACATACAAAAAACTTCCCGATGACGTCGTCCGGGGCAACCGGATCCTCCTTGACGATGGGTTGATGGAACTGGAAGTCCTCGGCTCAAGTTCCAGCGAGGTGAAATGCCGGGTTATCAGCGGTGGCGTACTTAAAGATCGCAAAGGCATCAATTTACCGGGAGTTAAAGTGTCCGCACCGGCCCTGACCGAAAAGGACATCAAGGACTTAGAGTTCTGTATCGCCCAAAAACTGGACTATATAGCGCTCTCTTTTGTGCGTACGGCCGGTGACATTGAAGAAGTAAAAACAATTCTCGCAAAGGAAAAATCAGCCCTCCAAGTGGTCGCTAAGATCGAAAAACCTGAAGGAGTTAGAAATTTTGACCAAATCCTCAAAGTGACCGATGCTGTCATGGTCGCACGTGGAGACCTGGGCGTGGAAATCAGCCCGGAGAAGGTCCCCCTGATTCAAAAAAGCATCATTCAGAAATGTAATAGCGCGGGGAAACCTGTCATCACCGCAACGCAGATGCTCGAAAGCATGGTCCACAATCCACGACCGACTCGAGCGGAGACATCGGACGTCGCCAACGCAATCCTCGACGGAACTGATGCAGTCATGCTTTCGGCAGAAACAGCGGTGGGCAAATATCCCATGGAAGCTGTTTCGGTTATGGAGAAGGTCGCCTATGACGTGGAAAAGGAAATTCTGTTTTCGGGGCGCCGACCATTGCAGATTAAAACTGTGGACGATCTGACTGAAGCTATTGGGCAGGGTGCCTGCAATATCGCTAACAGCGTCCAGGCTAAAGCCATTCTGGCATTCACCCAAACCGGAAACACTGCGTCCCTGGTCGCAAAATATAGACCTGGATTGCCTATTTATGCAGTCACCCCGGCACATGAGGTTCGTCGCAGAATGGCTCTTTATGCCGGAGTCCGTTCGATTCGAGTCGATATTGAGGGGACTACCGAAGCACAGATCTGTTCCGTGGAAAAGGCCGTATTGACATCTGGTGTTCTGAACGAAGGTGATATCGTTGTGATTACCATGGGAAGCCCCTTATCAGACCCGGGCACGACCAACCTTATCAAAGTTCACAGACTCAGCACTCAATCTTCATCCATGGAAGACAGCGACAAGATGCCTCCAGAGGCACTTTACCCATTTTAACGCAATGTCATACAGATATCTGGCGCCCCCCTTCCTAACAGAAGTTGCTGAAACAGAGGTCAGCGAAACAACATTGATGATGATATCCCGCCACAATGACCGGGAGAGCTTGAAGCGCTATCTGCATCGAAATGAACAAAAAGCAACAGAACATGCTTTTAAGCTCCATGATATTCTGCTAAATGCTTACTCTGGAGCCTATTTAATTCCTCTGTTTGGGATCTATCGCTATCGCAAGAAATCGACCCCTACCAGAAGAAAAGAATACTGTGGATTGTGGTTTTGTATGAACTGTTCTGGGTGCTACTGCCAGCCCTTTTCATGTTTCGTGACGTGATACCACAGTTTGATGGCCGAGGAAGGATCTTTCCGGCTGTTCTTGTGTAGACAATCTCTAGGCCTCATGCGCCTTTACAGACATCAGTTTGACGAAGCACATTTTATCCATACTCAGCTCGAACTCTTAACTGGTTGTTTTTATTGTATTTTAAAGAAGTGGTTTTCGCAAAAAAGACATTACAAACAGAAGAAGGCCGATTTCACTGAAGAAATCGGCCTTCTGATTTGTGGCTCCCTTTGCTGGGCTCGAACCAGCGACAATCTGATTAACAGTCAGATGCTCTACCAACTGAGCTAAAAGGGAATAGTTCGTGCGGAAAGGGAATA
>PKUD01000105.1 GCA_002869695.1 Desulfuromonas sp.
AAAGAGGGAAAGACCCGTGACGTTCCGTCTTCGCCTCGCGGCGAATTTGGCTTTTCCGAAATCCCCTGGTTAATATCCCTTAAAGCAGGTTTTTCAGCCAAGTCAACCGCTCGGCGGGTCGAATCGGTGATTTTTATGACTCGCTGGCCGAAAAGAGGATTGTCCGTACCCTTCAGGAGAAGGACTACCATAATGGCCATGTTTATGACGATGTGTTATCAGGCAGGTCATCAATATGTTTGGGACCTATTACCAAGACAAAGGTTCTTACCACCGAGGCACTGGGATCACGGAGAAAAAGACAATATCGGGGATTTTTTACTGATCTGACCTCTGTGGCTCCGTGTCTCAGTGGTAATTATTGAATGTATTTCTCCACCCTTCTTTTGGGTTATAGGCTTGAAAAAAAATGACCCTCTTAAACATAAAAACGAAAATGCGGTTGGATTCGCAAAGTTCATCAAATTATTGAGGAATACCGTTTTCAGCGCGAAATCGAGACACAGCAACCTGTCATCCGAAGAACGGTGTTTGGAAAATAAATATTGAAATCAGCAACTTAAGTCGTAAAATCAATATAGCAGGCTGACGACTTCACTCCCTTCAAACACAGGAGGAGAAACGAAAATGGCTGAAGCATTTGTTGGCACTCTGATTATCTATGGTTCTCTGGTTGTCGTAGCTCAAGGGACTGCATTCCTGAAAAAACTTCTCTAGTATCACCTAAGAGTTACCGATCGTTCCACGGACCGACAAAAGCCGCCCTGCTGGGTGGCTTTTGTCGTTTCAGACGATGCGCGAGGAGACGCTAGCGCTTCCACCGGTGAGAAGCCCCCCCTTGGCCCTTTTGGGCAAGCTCCTCCCGCACATTCTTGACGCTCCGCTGGTAGATGATTTCGCGCCCCATGATACTCCCGGCATAGGCCAGGCCGTTGCGGGTCGGCTCCAGTTTACACTTGCTGCTGTGGGGTCCTTCACCGATCAATACCCAGATCGCTTCGGCGCTGATGCTGGTGACCAGGACTTCGAGGGATTGGCCGGACTCGGTGACAACCTTGATTTTATCGGTATTTTGCATGGGGTTCTCCGTCGGTGAAAGTTCAATTTGAAGTCATGCCTTCCAGACACCCAATGCAAGGCAGATCCAGCCCGCTATAAAAGCCAGCCCGCCCAGAGGCGTGATCGCTCCCAGCCACTTCACCCCAGAGATGCTGAGCAGATACAGGCTGCCGGAAAAGATCACTGTGCCGCCGACAAAACTCCACCCCCCGGCAGTCACCAGCGCGGAAGGCCATTTCGTCACTGCCCAGGCCGACGCGAGCAGGGCAAAGGCGTGATACATCTGGTAGCGCACCCCGACTTCGAACACCGCAATCATCTCGGAGCTCAGTCGACCTTTCAGGCCGTGGGCGCCGAAGGCCCCGGCCGCAACAGCGATCCCTGCGGACAGGGCTCCGATGATAAAGAACACCCGTTCCATATATTGTCTCTCCCAATGAGTTCAGGCCATCCGCTGACGCAAGCTACAGAATCAGCCGGCTGAGTTGACTGTTCCGGAGATATGCAGCAACAACTGAGTGAACGCAGCGCTGGAGGCCAGACTGGCGGATTCACTCATGGTGTGGTAACCGGCGGTTGGAATCTGCAGGGTCGTGCCCTGCACAAACCCTTTCGCCGCCATGATAATCCGCCCGAGCTCTGTGCTGCCGAAAGAGAGTAGGGGAGAACCTTCTTTCTGCAACTGCAGGTTCTGCTCTTCAATATATTCATCCTTGAAGGAGCAGCTGATTCCAAGGGTGCGGCACAAGCCTTCCAGCCGGCCGGTGATCTCATGATCATAAACTGCGTTGGCATCTTTGCGCCGCAACACGACCTGCTGGCGGGAGGCCGTCTCCTTGTCAGGATATGGGCTGGTGTCGAGGACAATAAGCTGGTTCGTCGCGCCGTTAAAGCGGCGAAACCATTCCAGCAGATAGCGCCAGCTGCTTCCCGACTCTTCCTGCGCGGTAAAAAAAGCCGTCCCCTGAAAACCAAGCCCGTAGAGGTGAACCAGGTGGGCCACGGTCAGGACGTTGTCCAGTTGACCGCTCAGAATCCGATCCTTTATCACCAGGCGGTCGGTAAATGCCACCGGAGTTCCGGCCACCAGGTGTTCAAGACCGTCAACTTCAAAGATCAGGTTGTTCCGGTACTCGCAGACATACGCGTGGGTAATGGTTCCCGCCCCGTAATAGGCCCCGGACCAGGGCTCGTAGGCCATGACCGGGACTGCCTTAAACCGGTCGACGATCTTTTTCATCAGCTTTTCCGAAACGGAATTGCCGAGCAGATCGGAGCGGCGCCCCGCCACAAAGGCTGCATATTGAAATTCGTTGGGTCCCGTGCAGATCAGGCCATGCCGGTCAATATGTGCCGAAAACATCGCCGCCCCAGGGTCGCTGCCCTGCGCAACAAGCAGACCTTCATACCAGGTCACCCTGGCCCCCCGTTCTTCCAGCTCTCTTTGCAGTACGCGAAAAAAAGCGTGCTCGGCGCCGACCACGCTCGGCTCCCGGATCAGCATCTTCAAGAGATCGATAAACTGTTCGCTCTGCCTCATTGGATAGAGACTCCTCAAAAGATCAGTGCTTGTGTTCCTGCTAACCCTGCCCTCAGCTTCGAAAAAGGCACGCAGACCTCACGCGGGCCGCCTTTGCTTTCCGGAATTGCGATGCCCCGGGTGAGATTCGCTTCCGGCAGCGGACTTAGGTTGGTCCTCTGCCACCAGGTTGAAATCGATCCTTCTGCGCCACAGCTCGACCTTGGCGACCTTCACCTTGACCCGCATCCCTACCCTGAATTGGGTGCGCCGTCGTTCGCCGATCAGCGCCACGGCGGCCGGATCAAAGTAGTAGTAATCGCCCGGCAATGTACGGACGTGAACTAACCCGTCGACATAAATCTCGTCGAGTTCGACAAAGAAACCGAACTCGGCTACCGAGGAGATGGTGCCGGCAAACACTTCGCCCACCCTGTCCTGCATCACCTGGCAGCGACGCAATTCGGTCAGGTCGCGTTCTGCTTGCATCGCGCGGCGTTCCTTGGCCGAGGTTTCCTCGCCGAGTTTCACCAGTTGGTTCTCGGACAGGGAAACTGACTTCGCTTTGCCTGCCAGTGCCAGCTTGAGGACGCGGTGCACGGTCAGATCGGGATAGCGGCGGATCGGCGAGGTGAAATGGCAATAGCAATCGGCCGCAAGGCCAAAATGGCCAGCGTTAAACGGCGAATAACAGGCCTGTTTCAAACTGCGCAGCAATTGTTGGTTGATCAGCCGAGCTTCCGGTTTCTCGGCGATATCGGCCAACAGCTGCTGCAGAGCCTGCTGCAGTTTTTTCCCCAGCACCAGCCCCACCCCGCACTCTGCGGCCAGCTGCTGAAGATCCTGAAGTTTCTCCAGCTCTGGCTCTTCATGGATGCGGTAGAGCAGCCCCCACCCTTGACGGGTCAGATAGTCGGCCACCGCCTCGTTGGCCGCCAGCATAAACTCTTCGATAAGCCGGTGCGCCTGGTTCCGTTCAATCTTCACCAGGTCAAAGGGCGCGCCGCTCTCATCGAGCAGAATTTCAACCTCGGGCAGATCCATATCGAGGCTGCCGCGCGCGCGCCGCATCCCACTGAGTGCTTTGGCCAATTCCGCCATCAACAGTAATTGCGAGGTCAGGGTCTCGTCCAGCCCGGACTCTTCGGGCGCTTCAAGGCAGGCGGCAACTTTCGTGTAGGTCAGACGCGCCTGGCTGCACATCACCGCCGGGTAAAATTTTGAGTCAAGCCGCTGACCGGATTGATCGAAGCTCAGCTCTGCGGTCATGACCAGCCGGTCTTCTTCCGGGTTGAGTGAACAGATGCCGTTGCTCAGCGCTTCGGGCAACATCGGCAGGCAGAATCCCGGGAAATAGACGCTGGTGCCGCGCTCCATGGCATCGGCATCGAGCGGTGTCTGGGCTTCGACATAGTGCGAGACATCGGCGATAGAGACCCAGAGGGTGAAACCGCCATCGGCTTTTTTCTCTAACGCCACCGCGTCATCGAAATCCCGGGCGGTTTCGCCGTCGATCGTCACCAGCGGCAACTGGCGCAGGTCAACACGGCGAGCAACCTCAGCCTGATCAATATTTTCGGCCACGCTGGCCGCCTGCGCCAGGGCTTCAGCGGAAAACTGGTGGGGAAGATCATGGCTGCGGATGACGGTTTCGATATCGACCTGGGGATTATCCGCTGCGCCCAGCACCTCGACGATACGGCCGCTGGCGGCCTGCTCACCACGGGCATACCGCTCGATCTCGACCTCGACCACATCCCCCGGATTGATCTGCGGCTGCCGACCGACCTGAATCGCACCGCCCAGTTTCTTCTCCAGCGGCCAGACCTGCCCCCCCTTGCCGCGCGGCTGGTAAAAACCGATCAGACGACGGTGCGCCCGCTGCAATACATTCATCACCTGCGCATAGGACCGCCGGTCGCGGGTCGATATGTGACAACTGGCCAGCACCCGGTCGCCATCCATGGCGGCACCGACATAGCGCGCCGGAATGAACAGGTCTTCCTGCCCGGCATCATCCAGGCGTAAAAAACCGTAGCCCTGCTCGGCAATCGAGAAGATCCCCTCCACCGTCCGTTTCTGCTGTGGAGCAAGGCGGTAGCCACCGCTACGTTCCTGAAGTGTGCCGTTATGGACCAGCTGTCCCAGAATCTTGGTCAGCAGCTTCCGCTCACCACCGCGCAGGCTGAGACGTTCGGCAATCTCACGGCGGGTCAGTGAACGCATTTTTCGGCGGCTGAGCAGATCGATAATTTTCTGTTCGATTGGTTGCATCTCTACATTCTATAGCAAGGGTTGCGAAATTATTTAAAAATTATGCCCTCCTCCGAAAGGCAGGCGGAGCATTGGACAACGGACTAGGAATCAGGTAAGAATAGCTGTTTCACACAACAATTCTTCCAAGGAGAGATAACTATGGCCAAAGCAAGCGCACGGCACATCCTGGTGCCGAGTGAAGCGGACTGCAACACATTGAAAAAGATGATCGAAGAAGGTGAGGATTTCGCCAAGATCGCAAGTATTCACTCCAAGTGTCCCTCCGGAAAATCGGGTGGAGCCCTGGGTGAATTCACCCCCGGACAGATGGTCAAAGAATTTGACGAGGTGGTGTTCTCCGGCGAGGTCGGCAAGGTCCTCGGCCCGGTCAAGACCCAGTTTGGCTATCACCTGATTGAAATCACCAGCCGGACTGACTAAAAAAACCCGTTTAGTAAACTGCGCTTGGTGAGTAATTTGAAATAAATGATTTAAGTCGCGAAACCACTCCGTTGCTTTGAACATGACAACCCATTCGCCACAAAAGAAGATGGAAAATGGCGGACGTTTTTCTCGGCGCCCAGATTGTGCATGGATCACTCTTTGTCATTGCTCAAGGGACAGCCTGCTGAAAAAAATCCCTTATCACCAGACGTGATTTGCCTTGACCGAAAAGCCGCCAACTCAGGCGGTTTTTCGGTTCAGACAACTGAATACCCTCCCTCCCCTGGGCCCTTGTTCCTTTAACTTCACGCGTCCAGTTTGCATTCCCCCGGTCGCGACCTATACTGATAATTGCTACACACTCCAACCGATGCATGAGGTGAACATATGATCAAAGCATACGCAGCATTTGAGGCCGGTGGTGAACTGAAGCCGTTTGAATACGATCCGGGGCCGCTCGGCGGCGACGAGGTGGAGATCAACGTCGAGTATTGCGGCATCTGTCACAGTGACCTGAGCATGATCGATAACGAGTGGGGCCTGTCAGCATACCCGCTGGTGCCGGGACACGAGGTGGCCGGCAACATTGCCGCCGTCGGGTCGGACGTGACGAATCTGAAAGTAGGACAAAAGGTCGGGCTGGGCTGGCACTCGGGCTACTGCATGACCTGCTCAACCTGCATGGATGGCGACCACAACCTATGTGCCACACCCGAAACCACAATCCTGGGACGCCACGGAGGTTTTGCCGACAAGGTCCGCGCCCACGCACCGAGCATTGTCCCCCTGCCGGACAACATCGACATCATCAGTGCCGGCCCTCTCTTCTGCGGCGGCATCACCGTTTTCAACCCGCTTCTCCAGTTCAACGTCAAGCCCACCGACAGGGTCGGCGTGATCGGTATCGGCGGCCTCGGCCACATGGCGCTGATGTTCCTCAATGCCTGGGGCTGCAAGGTGACCGCTTTCACGTCAAGCGAAGCGAAAAAGCAGGAGGCGCTGGAACTCGGTGCTCACCGGGCGATCAATTCGCGCAACCTGGAGGAACTGGAGGCGGTGGCCGGTCAGTTCGACCTGATCTTGTCGACAGTCAACGTCAAGCTCGACTGGAACACATACCTCGGCGCTCTCCAACCCAAGGGCCGACTGCATCTGGTCGGCGCCACTCTCGACCCACTCGACATCGGGGTCTTTCCGCTGATCATGGGCCAGCGCTCAGTCTCAGGCTCTCCGGTAGGCAGCCCGACCAACATTGCACGGATGCTCGACTTCGCCGTCCGGCATGACATCAAACCGGTTATCGAGACCTTCCCCTTCGACCAGGTCAACGATGCCATGGACCGTCTGAAGAGCGGTGATGCCCGTTACCGGATAGTTCTGACCCGTTGAATCACAGGATTTACAGAAGAGACGGAAAAGATCAAAACGAAAAAACATTTTAGATCTAAAACAGGAACAAACAGCCGTTGTCTAATTCAGGACAACGGCTGTTTCAATGATTTCTCTTTCCTGGCAACTTGTTTTCTACTTCATCAGATATTTCCCCACCCAGTTCTTGGAAAACTGGTAGGCGGTGCGGCCGCAACGCTTGCTCTTCTGATGAGTCCACTTGATCGCCGCCTGCTGAGCATCCTGATCCCAGGGGATCTCCTTGCCGAGTTGCTTGCTCCAGCGGTCGATGCAGAGTTTGACCGCCTCCAGGAAACGGTCCTGCGAAAACACATGGAAAGGCACCCAGAGTCCGAAGCGATCGGAGAGAGAACTCTTCTCTTCCTGAATCTCGCTCTGCTGTAGTTCCCCTTTGACGTATTTGCCGCCGAGGTGGTCGCCGTCATACTCGGGGAGCAGGTAACGGCGGTTGGAGGTGACATAGATCAGCACGTTCTCGGGGGCCGAGTAAACCGAACCATCCAGCGCGCTCTTGAGCATCTTGTAAGCCAGCTCACCGGTCTCGAAAGTCAGGTCGTCACAGAGCATGATGAAACGGTAGGGCTGGTCTTCGATAGCTGCGAAGATCTCAGACAGGTAGATCAGGTCCTCCTTCTCCACCTGGATAATCCGCAGCCCCTTGTCCCCATACTCGTTGAGCAGTGCCTTGACGATCGACGACTTGCCGGTCCCACGTGATCCCCAGAGCAGGGCGTTGTTAGCCGGCAGCCCCTGCAGAAACTGGCGGGTGTTGTTGATCATGATCTGCTTCTGTTCGTCCACTCCGAGCAGTTCGTCGAGCCGGGTGGTGTCTGTCACCTTGACCGGCTCGAGATAGCCGGAAAAGGAATGCCGTCGCCAGTTGGCCGCGTGGCAGGTAGACCAGTCCACAGGCTTGGTGATCTTGGGCAGCAGCATTTCAACAGAGCCGAGCACCCGCTCCAGCTGGGCGACAACTTCAGGTTTCAGATTCATCATCGGGACGTCTCTCTTTCTATCAAATTCAGTTCAAGGCTCTTAACCATGAGACCCAGAGAAAAGTTTTTTCTTTCCAGAAAAACCTATGGGCCTCTGTGACACCAGTGATCGCAGCAAACGGGTATTGAATCAGGTTTTCAGCCTGTAGAAGGGATGTTCTTCACGCGTGGGTCAAGGTTTGCCTTCCAGTTTGTTACAGATAAAGACCGGCCGTTTTGTATACGTCAGAATGGCTCTTGCTGTCAAATCAAGGCGCCCAATGCTGGGCAAATGATGTCAATTATGAA
>PKUD01000075.1 GCA_002869695.1 Desulfuromonas sp.
CGGGGAATCATGGCGACTATCGATATCCTCGGTGAGTTTATCAAGACCAAGCAGGAAGCCACTTTCTTCAAAGACCAGTGTCTTGAGATTCTCGAAGCGATCCATCGTGAGAAGCTGGATGCCAACCTGTCGTTGAAGCCGACCCAGATGGGGTTGCTGCTCGACAAGGATTTTGCTTTCGAGAATATCCACGAAATAGTCTCCAAGGCGGCCGAACTGGATAACTTCGTGCGTATCGATATGGAAGATATCGAGTGCACCGATGCGACCATCGAGTATTATCGCCAGCTCCGGGAGAAGTTCCCGAAACATGTCGGACTGGTGCTGCAGGCCTACCTGCGGCGAACTCCCGCGGATGTCGAGTCGCTGAGTGATGCGCCGATGCACTTCCGGCTCTGCAAGGGGATCTACAACGAGCCGCGTACCGCCGCCTGGAAGGATATGGCGATCATCAACCGCAGCTTTGTCAGTCTCCTTGACCGGATGTTTCGCCACAAGGCCTACGTCGGCATCGCCACCCACGATGAAAAGCTGGTGTTCGAATCACTTGAGTTGATCGACAAGTATGGTTTGAAGACTGACCAGTACGAATTCCAGATGCTGCTCGGTGTGGATCCAGAGCTGCGCCAAATGCTGGTCGATCAGGGTCATCGTTTGCGGGTTTATGTTCCCTTCGGGAAGTCGTGGCTGCCCTATTCGAAGCGGCGCTTGAAGGAGAATCCGAGCATAGCCCGGCATGCATTAATTCAGATATTGCGAGGTAAGGGCTGAATATAATTAAATTCTAGGCACTTTTGAGGATTGAGTGTAATATCTGAACTGAACGAAAGTTTGATCCGAGCAACCTTTGCTCAGGTGCTGTTCGCCTGATGAACTTGCCTTGTGTTTCCTGTTGAAACACGCTGGTCGTAACTTTTACTGATGGAGGTAAAACCATGCAAAAGATGTTCAAAGTGATGTTGGCGCTGGTCGCCGTCTGCCTGCTGGCCGTCCCTGCACTGGCAGCTGACACTCTCAAGGTTGGTGTCCAGGCACCGATTACCGGCAGCTATGCCAACGAAGGCCAGGGAATAGAAAACGGGGTGCGCCTGCTCGCGGAGCAGATCAATGGCAAGGGTGGTGTGCTGGGCAAGCAGATTGAAGTCATCGTGTGTGATGATCAGGGTACCGCCATGGCCGCCGCAATCTGTGCCAAAGACCTGGTCAACAAGGGTGTTTCGATGGTCATCGGCTCTTATACCTCGACCTGTGCCGAGGCCGCTCAGAAGACCTATTTCAATGCCGGTATCCTGCAAACCTCAGACGGTACGGCAGATGCCCTGACCGAGAAGGGCTACTGGACTTTTCTGCGCAATTCCTTCCCGAACAGCGCCGAAGCAGGTTTTGTCGCCGAGTACCTGGTCAACGTTAAAAAATACCAGCGCATCGTCGTTATCTCCGACTTCTCGACCTATGCTGACGGTCTGGCTAATGCGGCCGAAGCAGCAATCAAAAAACTGGGCGGCAACGTCGTTTCCCGAGACAAGATCAAGGCGGACTCCCAGAACTTCACTCCGGTCCTGACCAACATCAAATCGAAGAACCCGGACGCGATCTTCTTCGCCGGTTACTACTCGGACGGCGGTCAGCTGCGCGCCCAGCAGGTTGCCCTCGGCATCAAAGCTGACTTCTACGGCGGCGACGCCAACGACAACCCGGACTTCGTGAAGCTGGCCGGTTCTGCAGCCGCAGGTGCTTTCATTGTCAACGTTCCTTCGCCGGACGTGCTGCCGTACGACATCGCCAAATCCTTCATTGCCGACTACCAGAAAAAGTACGGCGAGATGCCCCCTTCGATCTGGGGCCTGATGAACATCGACGGCATGCGTGCCATCATCCACGCGATGGAGCAGAACAATAGCTTCGACACCAAGAAGGCTGCTGATTTCCTGCACAACATGACAGAGCCGCTGCCGGGAATCACCGGACCGATCGCTTTTGCGAAGGACGGAAACCGCAAGGGCGGCGCTTATGTCGTCAAGAAAATCCAGGCTGACGGATCCTATTCCAACGAATACGTTCAGTAAGTTACGCCTGAATTCCACAGGGGCGGGGGAGCATTTCTCCCGCCCCTGTTTTTCATCGGAAAAGGGAATGACACATCTGCCCTTTAGGCGCGAGCAGAGGACAAAGCCGTCCTCCGCTGGCGTCTGACTGGCAGTCTGGCCACCAACCCCGGAGATGGCTTTATGGATATTTTTCTACAACAGCTCGCTAACGGACTGACCATCGGCAGTATGTTCGCCCTGGTCGCGCTTGGCTACACTATGGTCTATGGGGTCATGAAGTTGATTAACTTCGCCCATGGTGACATGGTCGCGGCATCAGCGTTTGTCGGCCTGACCATCTACACCCAGGTCATGGGGCAGGCCACCTCCTTATTGGCCGTCATTACCATCTTTCTGCTCTCCGCGGTGTGCATGGCCTGCGTAGGCGTCATTCTCGAACGAGTCGCCTACCGGCCGCTGCGGAAAGCTCCGCGTCTCTCGGCCGTGGTTTCGGCGTTGGGTGCTTCGCTGGTCATCCAGAACGGCATCATGCTGATCTGGGGGCCGCGGATGCGAATTTTCCCTGAACTGGTGCCGCAGGTCTACTGGGATTTGGGCGGCGTAGTGATCAGCCTGATCCAGGTGATTATCCTGACTCTCTCGCTGGTGCTGATGGTCTCCCTCTACTTGTTTGTGGAGAAAACCCGTATGGGGGCTGCGATTCGCGCCAGCTCTATCGACCAGGATGCGGCGCGACTGATGGGGATCAACGTTAACAGCATCATCGCCCTGATCTTCATCATCGGCTCGTCCCTCGGAGCAGTCGGAGGACTGTTTATCGGCCTCTATTATCGGGGTATCACTTTCAACATGGGGTGGCAGTACGGACTCTACGCCTTTATCGCGGCGATCCTGGGGGGCATCGGCAATATCCCGGGGGCGATGCTCGGCGGCATGCTGCTCGGCCTGTTCAACGCCTTTATCGCCGGATACGTCTCCAGTACCTGGGCTGACGCCTTTACCTTCATCCTGTTGATTTTAATCCTGATCGTCCGTCCCACCGGGATTCTCGGCGAACGGGTAGCGGAGAAAGTCTGATGAGAGAGATGCAGAAATATGCTTACCCGATCTTCCTGGCCGTCATGGCGGTTCTGCCGCACCTGCTCAACTCGCGCTGGCAGGCGGTGGCGATCACCTTTTTGATTTTTACAGTGGTTGCCCTGTCGCAGGACATCATCCTCGGCAAAAGCGGCATGTTTAATATGGGCCAGGCGCTGTTCTTCGGTATGGGTGCCTACACCACGGCGATTCTCAACCACCAGTTAGGCTGGTCGATCGTTGCCACGATTCCGCTGGCGATCCTGATCCCGGCCATCTTCGGCGTTGTTCTTGCCGGTCCAATCGTCCACCTGCGAGGCGACTACCTGCTGGTGGTCACCATCGGTTTCAATATCGTTTTCGTTCAGGTGCTGCAGAACAACCTTGGTGGGGTGACTGGCGGTCCGAACGGTATCTTCGGCCTCGACTCTCTGAGTCTCTTCGGCATCAACCTGGCAAGTCAGGTGGCCGTTTATTACTTCGCCTTCCTGGTGCTTCTGGCAACCCTCTGGGTGATGAGAAACCTGGAGAAGAGTAAACCGGGGCGCGCACTTCATTATCTGCGCGAAGACCAGCTGGCGGCCGAGAGCATCGGCATCAACACCCGTATCTACAAGATCTTCGCCTTCGGCCTTGGGGCCGGGATCGCCGGGCTGGCAGGCACCGTCTATGCGACCCAGTATGCCGCGGTCAGTCCCGAAGCCTTCGAATTTATTCAATCCGTACTGTTCTTCAGTATCGTGCTGGTCGGTGGTTCTTCGATCCCTGGGATTCTGCTCGGGGTGTTTGTGATGTTCGTGCTGCCGGAGATTTTCCGCGAGTTCGCCACCTGGCGTTTCTTCATCTTCGGTTTCGCCATGATCGCAGCGATGATCCTGCGGCCACGTGGTATCTGGCCGGCCACTTTCGGTAAAATCCCCAAGTTCCTGATCAAGGGAGGCAGCCATGGGGCGTAATGAGCTGATACTGAAGGATGTCACCAAGCGATTCGGTGGACTGACAGCCGTCGATGCCCTGAACCTGAAGGTCACAGAGGGGCAGATCTACGGTATTATCGGTCCCAACGGTGCCGGTAAGACAACTGTGTTCAACTGCATCACCGGTATCTATGAATCGGAGGAGGGGTCGGTGAACTGGCGCGGAGAAGAGATCCGCGGCATGACCCCCTACCAGATCGTTGATCGCGGCATCGTCCGTACTTTCCAGACGATTCGCCTGTTCAGCCAGATGTCGGTCGCCGAGAACATCATGAGCGGTCGCCACATCAAGAGCAAACAGAAGCTCTGGAACGGCATCTTCCACACTCCCAGCTCAAGGCGTGACGAACTGGAGAACTGGAAGAAGGTTGAAGAACAGCTCGATTTTTTCAAATTGAGTGAGTTTGCCGCGGTTCCAACCGGCAGCCTTCCTTACGGCATCCAGCGTCGGGTCGAAATGGCCCGGGCGATGGCAGTCGAGCCGACCCTGTTGATTCTTGACGAACCTGCTGCAGGGCTGAACGACAAGGAAACCTTGGAGCTGCTGGAGACCATCTTCAAGATCCGTGACAGGGGTGTGACCGTGCTGCTGATCGAGCATGACATGGATATGGTCATGGAGGTCACCGACTACCTGACGGTCATCAATTTCGGCAAGCAGATCGCCGAGGGCACCCCCGAAGAGATCCAGAAAAATCCCGCGGTCATCGAGGCCTACCTGGGAAGCGAGGATGATGACGATGAGTAATGACATCCTGTTCGAAATAAAAGACCTGGAAGTCTCTTATGGCAGCATCGCCGCCATCAAGGGGATCTCCCTGGAGGTATGCAAGGGTGAGATCGTTACGATTCTCGGGGCCAACGGCGCCGGGAAAACAACCACCATGCGTACAATCAGCCAGCTGCTGAAAGCGAAAGCCGGATCAATCAAATTCAAGGGCGAAGAGCTGACCAAGCTGCCGGCGCACAAGATCGTCAAGCTTGGCATCAGTCATTCTCCTGAAGGTCGGCGGGTGTTCGGTATCCTGACCGTCGAGGAAAACCTGATGCTCGGCGCATTTTCTCAGAGCAAGATGGATCGCGAGGTATTGGACTGGGTTTACCAGCTTTTCCCGCGCCTCAAAGAGCGGCGCAAGCAGCTCGCAGGCACCCTTTCCGGCGGCGAACAGCAGATGCTGGCAATCGGCCGGTCGCTGATGTGCAAGCCGGAAATGCTGCTGCTCGATGAGCCGTCTCTGGGGATTGCTCCGATCCTGGTCAAGGCGATCTTCAAGCAGATCAAGGAGGTCGCCAACAGCGGGGTCACCGTGCTGCTGGTTGAACAGAATGCCAAGGCGGCCCTCAAGCTTGCTGACCGCGGTTACGTTCTTGATGTCGGCAAGATTGCCCTCTCAGGAACGTCACAGGAACTGCTGGCTTCGGAAAAGGTCCAAGAAGCTTATCTCGGCAAAAAGCATTAACCCGGCGCACGGTAAAAACTTTTTGAAGCACGGAGACAACTCAGTTTTTCTCCGTGCTCCCATCGTTCTCGGCGATTGAAGGGCTTGGCAATGAATTTAAAAGATATCCTGATCCATATTGATAATCGACCGACCTGCGTTTCCCGGCTGAACACCGCAATCCTTCTGGCTCAGCGGCAGAGCTCACGCTTGACAGGTCTCTACGTCATTCCTCACCCCTATTATGCGTCGCATCACCGTAACCCGCTGGACCAGGCCGAAGAGGCAAAACAACGCTTCCTCGCTGCTGTGAGAGCGGCTGGTATCGACCACGAGTGGATCTGTGTCGACAGCGTCAATAGCGGACTTGACCTCGCAAATGCTTTCAATCTCTATGGCCATTATCGTGATCTGCTGGTGGTCGGCCAGACCGACTACGAGAAACCGGATCGGACTATTCCGCCGAACCTGCCGGAAAAGGCGGTGCTCGGCTCCGGTCGGCCGGTGCTGGTGATCCCCTATGCCGGCGAGTTTAATGAAATCGGCAAGCAGGTGATGCTTGCCTGGCGTGGAGGTCCGGAGTCTTCCCGGGCACTGCACGACGCTTTGCCTCTGCTGCGCAAGGCGGAGCATGTCCAGGTCATGACCATCCAGGGACAGGGGGGCGATGAGGCCTATGAAGCCCATGATGCGGACATCTGTGAGCACATGGCCCGCTACAACCTGCCGCTCTCCTGTGAAAAGCATGTGACCGGCGACCTGCGCGTCGGAGATCTGTTGCTCAACCGTTGCGCTGACGAAGGGATTGACTTGTTGGTGATCGGCGCTTTTTCGCAATTCCGTCGTGGCCATCAGACCCTTGGCGAAACCGGTCGTTACCTGCTTGAATACATGACGGTGCCGGTTCTGCTCTCGCACTGATTGATAGTATCTGTGGCAAGGTGAGTGGATGAACAGATCCATCCAGGAACTGACCTGGGAACATGATGCGATCATCGATTCATCGTCTGATGGCCTGTTTGTTTGTGACGGCATGGGACAGATTCTGCGCGTCAATCCGGCTTCGGCCCGGATCAACAATGCTCCCGTCGAAAAACTCGTTGGTCGTAATTATCTGGACGCGGCTGAAGAGGGATACCTGATTCTGCCATCCGCCGCGCTGGAAGCGATCAAGCATCGTGAACAGGTGAGCTTGCTGCAGGAGAACCGCCACGGACGCAAGCTGATTTCCACAGCAACTCCAGTTTTTGATGATGACGGCGAGTTGATCAGGGTGGTGGTCAGTGAACGTGATATTACTGAAACCGATCGGTTACAGCGGCAGCTGGAAGAACAGCAGGCGATCGGAGATAAATTCCGTCACCAGATCCTCGAGCTGCAGCAGGAACATTTGGATGCCCGCCCTGTTATCGCCAAAAGCCCGGCAATGGTCAAGGCTCTGAACCAGGCCCTTAAAGTCAGCGCTGTGGACTCAACGGTTCTGCTGCTCGGCGAGTCGGGATCTGGCAAGGGTTTGTTCGCTGATCTGATTCATAAAAATTCCTGTCGTGCAAATCAGCCGATGATCAAGATCAACTGCGGCGCAATTCCCGAAAGTCTCATCGAGGCCGAACTGTTCGGCTATGAAAAAGGCGCCTTCACCGGGGCGACCGGCAGCAAGCCCGGGCACCTGGAGATGGCCGACGGCGGTATCCTCTTTCTCGATGAGATCGCTGAACTTCCCCTATCTTCTCAGGTGAAACTGCTGCGCTTCATGGAAGACGGGCAACTGACCCGGCTCGGCAGCACCCAGATGCGGCAGGTCGATGTGCGGATCCTTGCCGCCACCCATCGTGATCTGCAGCAGATGGTCGACGGAGGACTGTTCCGGCTCGATCTCTACTATCGTCTCAGCGTTATTCCCCTGGTTATTCCCGCCTTGCGCGATCGGAAGGAATGTCTGATCCCTCTTATCCGCTCCTATCTGGATCATTTTGCCGAGCGGAGCGGTGACGGGAAACGCCTGACTGCCGCCGCGCTTGATGTCTTGTCTGCCTACTCCTATCCGGGGAATGTCCGCGAGTTGATGAATATCTGTGAGCGGCTGGTGGTGATGTCCGAGCACGAACTCATCGATGTCAACGATCTGCCGCAGAACGTGATCAGCGGCGACCGGGACGAGCAACTGGTGCCATCCGGCAATTGGCCGGTGGAGATGAGTATGACGCAGATCCTTGAATCGGTGGAACGGCAGCTTCTGGTTGAAACCAGCAGGCGCTGCCGCAAACAGCAGGAGATCGGGATCGCCCTCGGCATGAGTCAGCCGACCGTCGCCCGTAAGCTGCACAAATACGGCATTATCTCTACCTTTGGCAACGC
>PKUD01000006.1 GCA_002869695.1 Desulfuromonas sp.
CATGAACTCATCTCTTCGGCAACCCGGCTGTCCTGGTTGTCAGGATCCGTGGCTTTGCGTCACCAGATCGCTCTGGTTTTGCCTTTTCGGAGAACGTACGTTGTGCTTTACTATCTGCTCTGTGGGTCTCTATTCCCCCAGAGTCTGCATACAAAAAAGCGCTCGATCTTCTGCCGAAGATGAGCGCTCCTGAGATTCAGCTATATAGTGCCGGGCCCAGGATGCATGAACTCATCTCTTCGGCAACCCGGCTGCCCTGATAGTCAGGACCCGTGGTTTTGCGTCACCAGATCGCTCTGGCTTTGCCCTTTCGGAGAACGTAGATAATTTTAAAGTTAAATTATCAACCACTCATTACGAATGTCAAGTTAGTTTAAATTAATGATAGTTATGGTTATTACCAGGGCAGTAATACCCTGCCGTTGCACGTAAAGTCAGACCAGAAATTTTCCAGTGATTCCCGTTCCCTTTCGGAAATCGCAGACTCTGTTGCTGCAATATTGTCCAGTAATTGCTCCTCACTCCGAATCCCCGGAATCACGCAACTGATCTCATCATAGGCCAGCAGATAAGCCAGCGCTTTCTGGGCGAGGGATGAACCGTCATCGGTGAGCCAACTGAGAGCGGAGACGAGCTCGGCGCGCTGTTGAATCTGTTCGTTTGTCCACCGCGAACGGACTCCTGTGAAACGGCTTTCGGAATCAAAACGTCCGGTCAACCAGCCGCTATCCAATGGCACCTTGGCGATGATACCGACCCCCTTTTCCCTGACCAGAGGGAAGGCACGCCTGATATCCTGGTGGAGGATATTAAAAAACACTTCCAGGACCTCGCTGTCGGTATTCATCAGGCAGTCCTCTGCTTCCGCAGCAAAATCGAGGCTGGCGCCATAGTGCTTGATCTTCCCCTCACGGCGAGCTTGTTCCAGAGCACCCCAAAGGGGTTCATCTCTTTGATAGATATCAGCAGGCGGGTTGTGAACCAGAACAACATCAAGGTAGTCGGTCTGAAGCCGTTGCAGACTGCTAATCAGGCTGTGACGAAATGCCGCTGCCGAAAAGTCAAGTTCTCCATTGGTATGATGGCCGAACTTGCTGACCAGGACTACATGGTCGCGCTTCCCCTGCAGCGCAATTCCCAAAAGTTCCTCGCTTCTTCCCGAAGCATAATTAGGTGCCGTATCAAACAGATTGATTCCGCTGTCGATAGCTGCTGCGACCAGTTTGTTTGCCGTCAGGTCATCCATTTCGCCCCAGGACTGGTTATTCCCAAGCTGCCAGGCTCCGAAAGATATTTCTGAAACCTGCAGGCCGGTCCGCCCAAGTTGTCTTCTGTTCATAGACATGCTCCCGGGCGGCAATGAAGCGCCCCTGATCTTCTGTCAATTTCGGCTACAATTCTTTTGACACGGCAGGCAAGCATTGATAACTTAACTGCTCTATAGCAGTTAAGTTTAAACTCAAACATAGATGATCTCAAGGTCGATGATCTCTTCTCGTCAAAAGACAACAGACTTCAGTCCCGCTCGAGCGTTTAACGCTCTCTGCACCGGTCTGGCTGTCACCCTGCTGGCTTTGTTGCTTGCCGGCTGCAAACAGAATGAAACCAAAGCCAGACCCGGGGTGCTGACCGTGGCCCAGGAACAGCAGAGCTCCTGGGTGCGGAATTTCCACCCTTTCCTGCCGATGGGCGTCGCCCGCTGGGGTACCAGCGCAGGCATCTATGAACCACTGATGATCTTTAACCGGATGACCGGCGAATATGTTCCCTGGCTGGCCACCTCTTATGTCTGGCGCGGCAATGCGGAAGCGCTGGTTTTTACCATCCGCGAGGGCGTTCTCTGGTCGGATGGCGAGCCTTTTACCGCTGCTGATGTGGTCTATACCTTCAACCTTCTGAAGGAAAACCCCGCGCTTGACACAGGCGGATTATGGGACTACCTGAGCTCGGTCGAACTTGATGAAGAAGGCCGCGTGGTGATGGTTTTCAGCCGTCCCTACAGCCCCGGCTTGATGTCTCTGGCCCAGTTGCCGATTGTCCCTCGACATGTCTGGAGCAAACTCAAAGATCCGATAACCTTCACCAATCCGAACCCGGTTGCAACCGGCCCCTTTACCGAAGTTCTCTCTTTCGAGAGCCAAGTCTACGAATTGGGACGTAATCCTCTCTATTGGAAAGAGGGCTACCCGAAGGTCGAGGCACTGCGCTTCCCCGCCTTCCCGACCAATGAACAAGTGACGTTGGCACTGATCAATGGCGAACTCGACTGGGCGGGGAGCTTTGTTCCGGCCATCGATCGGATTTTCGTCGCCAAGGACCCGGAGCATCATGGTTACTGGTTCCCGGCTGTCGCCGGGAGTGTGTATCTGTACCCCAGCCAATGGGTGAAAGCGTTCCACGATGTGCGGGTCCGCAAAGCGCTCAGCCTGGCGCTCGACCGGGAGATGATCAACCGGGTGGCGATGTATAACTACACCCGGCTGCCAGAGCCTGCGGGGCTTTCCGACGGTTATGCCAAATGGCGCCATCCGGACATCAAGCCGGTCGATGGGTGGGTTCATTTTGACCCCGCGGCTGCAAGCAGACTGCTTGATGAGGCCGGGTACCGGCGAAGTGGCAAGACCGGCATGAGAACTGGTCCGGACGGCGACCCGATGTCCTTTGAAATCTCTGTTATTGCAGGTTGGTCTGACTGGGTTCGCGCCTGTCAGGTGATGGCGCGCAACCTGCAGGCTGTCGGCATTGATGCGAAGGTCAAGGCCTACGATTTCACCGGCTGGTTTGAAAAGGTTCAGCGTGGCGAGTTCGAACTCTCGATCGGTTGGGCTGACGATGGGCCGACCCCCTATCGGGTTTTTCGCGGCATTATGGCGACAGAAACGGTCAAGCCGTTTGGTGACAATACGTATGTGAACTGGCACCGCTTCGGTAACCAGGAAGCCGATGACCTGCTGGCCCGTTTTGAGCGAACCGTCGAGTTTTCCGAGCAGCGAAAAATCGCCTGGCGACTGCAGGAAATCTATATCGAAGACGCTCCGGCGATTCCGATCTTTCTCAACCCGTCCTGGGGGGAGTACAATACCAGGCGTTTCGTCGGCTGGCCGACTGCCGAAAATCCCTACGTGCGGCTGTCGACCAATCACCCACCGGAGCCACTGATCGTTATGACCCGACTGTACCCGGCACCTGACAGCGCAAGTGCGCAGAAGGGGGACACGCAGTGAACCGCTCAATTGAATACCTGCTGCGTCGCCTCGGTTTCTATGCGCTGGCCGCCTGGGTCGCAATCACTCTCAACTTCCTCATTCCACGCATGATGCCGGGCGATCCCGCCCAGATTATGTTTGCCCGCTTCAAAGGCGAGATGTCCCCCTCTGCCATCGCGGCCCTGCGCGAAACCTTCGGCATCACCGATGCCCCGATCTGGCAACAATATTTTACCTATCTGCGCCATCTACTCAGCGGCGATATGGGTGTTTCTGTCTCCAATTTTCCGGAGCCGGTGGTCAGTGTCATCGCCACCGGACTTTCCTGGTCAATCTTTCTGGCCGGATCGGCGCTGATCATCTCCTTCATTCTCGGTACATCGCTTGGTGCCCTCGCAGCCTGGCGACGAGGCGGTCTGCTCGACTCGATTGCCCCGCCCCTGCTCGCCCTGCTGGGTGCTTTCCCATACTTCTGGATGGCAATGCTGGCGCTCTTTATCTTCGGTTTCGGCCTCGGCTGGTTCCCGCTCTGGCATGCCTACCCCGAGGGGACGTCGCCCGGTCTCAACCTGCCCTTTATCCTCGGCGCCTTTTATCATGCCGCCCTGCCCGCCGCTACGATGATTATCGCCTCGCTTGGCGGCTGGATGCTGGCGATGCGCAATACCATGGTCGGAATCCTTGGCAGCGATTACATTACCTACGCCCGTGCCCGTGGACTGGCTCCACGCCGGGTCCTGATCCGCTATGCTGCCCGCAACGCCCTGCTGCCTAACATTACCGGGTTCGGTATGGCCCTCGGCTTCGTGCTCGGTGGTGCGCTCCTGACAGAGATTATCTTCTCCTACCCGGGACAGGGATATCTGCTCATCCAGGCGGTGCGTGCCCAGGATTATCCGCTCATGCAGGGACTGTTTCTGACCATCACCCTTGCCGTATTGGGTGCCAACTGGCTGGTCGATATTGTCACCCTGATGCTTGATCCGAGGACCCGTCGATGAACCCTGCGCTGCTTTTCAAACAGATGCTGGCCAACCGCAAGGCCCGCGCCGGGATGATCATCTTCGGCCTCTTCGTCCTGGTCTCCCTGGTCGGGCCCTGGCTGGTGCAGGACCCGACGGCATTTACCGCTGTCCCCCACCAGTCACCCTCCTGGGAGCACTGGTTCGGGACCACCGGCCAGGGCCAGGATGTCTTCGCCCAGACTATCGTCGGGACCCGGGTAACGCTGGCGGTTGGCTGCGCGACAGGCTTCCTGGTTGTGCTGCTCGGTGCTGTCATCGGTGGGATCGCCGGCTATCTCGGCGGCCGCACTGACGACCTGCTTTCGCTGCTGATCAATGTCTTTCTGGTTATGCCCGGACTCCCCCTGATGGTGGTTCTTGCCGCATGGCTGCCACCGGGCCCGATGACCATCCTGTCGGTCCTGGTCCTGACCGGCTGGGCCTGGAATGCCCGTGTCCTGCGCGCCCAGACCCTTTCGCTGGCCCAGCGTGATTTCGTCCTGGCGGCTAAAGTCTCAGGTGAATCAACCCTGCGCATCGTGACAGCGGAAATCCTGCCGAACATGCTCTCACTGATGACCTCATCTTTTATCGGCGCGACCATCTACGCGATCGGTGCGCAGGTCGGCCTGGAATTTCTCGGCCTTGGAGATATCAGTAAGGTGACCTGGGGCACCAACCTTTACTGGGCTTCCAACGACTCCGCCCTGCTGCTCGGTTCCTGGTGGACGTTTGTCCCGACCGGTTTTTGTATCGCCCTGCTCGGCTTCGGTTTGACCCTGATTAATTTCGGGGTTGATGAAATTGCCAACCCGCAGCTCGCTACCGAGTCCCGCTGGGCGCGCAAATTGAAAAACCGGGCAACCGCTGATGGTTCGACTCCGGTTGTCGCGGGAGGGGTGAGATGAGCCTGCTCCAGGTCGAAAACCTGATGGTCGACTACCTGACCCCCGACGGCGCACTTCGTGCTGTCGATGGCGTCAGCTTTGAACTCAAGCGGGGCGAGATTCTCGGTCTGGTGGGCGAGTCAGGCAGCGGCAAAAGTACCGCAGCCATGGCGGCCATGCGTATCCTCGGCCCACCCGCGCTGATTACCGGCGGAGAGGTCCTCTTCGATGGGCGCGATGTGCTGAGAATGTCAGCCGAGCAGTTGCGTCGCTGGCATTGGCGGGAGATTTCCATTGTCATGCAGAGTGCCCTGAACGCACTCAACCCGGTCTTGACCATGCAGGAGCATTTTCTCGACACGATAGCAGCCCATCGTCCGGAATTGTCGAATGCTGAGATGCTGACCCGTGCTGCCGAACTGCTGAAGATGGTTGATATCGACCCGCGCCACCTCAACAGCTATCCGCACGAACTCTCCGGTGGAATGCGCCAGCGCGTGGTCATTGCTTTGGCGCTGACCCTGAATCCACCGCTCCTGATCATGGATGAACCAACCACCGCTCTGGACGTCGTGGTTGAACGGGAGATACTCAAGCGGGTTCTGCAGCTGCAAAAAGAGATGGGTTTCGCCATCCTGTTCATTACCCACGATCTTTCCCTGTTGCTTGAGTTCGCCACCCGACTCGGGGTCCTCTATGCGGGCCGACTCGTCGCAATCGGACCGACGGAGATTTTCCGTCAGGGGGGCATTCACCCCTACACCCAGGGCCTGCTGCAGGCAGTTCCGCAACTGCGCGGCAAGCGTGAAGCGTTCAAGTCGATTCCCGGCAGCCCGCCGAGCTTGAAAAAACCACCGAACGGGTGTCGCTTTCATCCCCGCTGCCCCCTTGTGGAAGAGCGCTGTCGAAAAGAGCAGCCGGTACTCAAGCACGTGCAGCACGGCCATCAAGTGGCGTGTCATGTACGGACGTGAGATGATTTATGGCTGACAAACTGCTCGACATTCAGCATCTCGGGGTGCACTTCGCTATCGGAGGCCTGTTTGACAAGTCGACTCTACGGGCGGTGCATGATGTCCATTTTAGCGTCGATCGCGGTGATATCGTCGCGCTGGTCGGAGAATCGGGAAGCGGCAAGAGTACCATCGCCAAGCTGATCTGCCGGCTGGAAAAACCGACCAGCGGGAAAATCCTCCTCGATGGCAAGGATGTGCTGGAAACGGAACCGCATGCCGCAGGCAAGGAGTATCGCAAGCGGGTCCAGATGATTTTTCAGTATCCCTTCGGATCGTTGAACCCGGTTCATACTGTCGCCTACCACCTGTCCCGACCGTTGCAGCTTCACCAGATCATCCGCAGTAACGATCTGCGCCCGCGGATCCTGCAGCTGCTCGAAACTGTCGGTCTGAGGCCGGCTGAGGACTTCATCGACAAATTCCCTCACTCGCTCTCCGGCGGACAACGGCAGCGGGTGGCCATTGCCCGGGCGCTGGCCACAGAACCCGATCTGATCTGCGCCGATGAGCCGACCAGCATGCTCGATGTCTCGATCCGCATGGACATCCTGCGACTGTTGACCGACCTGCGCAAAGAACAGCAGACCGCCTTCATCTTCGTGACCCATGACCTCGCGGCAGCACGGCAACTTGCAGACCGGATTCTGGTGCTTTACGCCGGCCAGCTGGTCGAGGAAGCCACGTCTGATGACTTGATTGCCGATCCCAAGCATCCCTACGCACAACTCCTGCTGGCGGCAGCGCCACAACAGGGCGGATCACTCGATACTCCCCTCCCTGCAAAGCCTGGCGCGCCGAAGAATGTTGACCCTCAACCGGGCTGCGCTTTTGCCGAACGCTGCAGTCAGGCGATGGATGTCTGTCGGCAACAGACTCCCGGCTGGACGTGGATGGAAAACAAGCGTCGGGTGCGTTGCTACCTTTATGGCGATACCCGGGCGGATGAGGAGACCACGAAATGAAGCTGCTGGAAAATCGCTGGGCATTGATTACCGGCTCAAGCCGGGGGATCGGACAACAGATCGCTCTCGGACTGGCGGAGCACAAGTGTCACCTGATCCTGCACGCCCGGACCCTTGAGCATCTGGATAAGACGCTGCAGCTTTTGCAGGGAAGCGATATCGAAATTTGCTGCGTTTCCGGTGATGTCGGCACAACGGATGGCCGTGCCTCGATAATAAAAGGAATTACAGCCGGTCCCGGCAGGGTCGATATTCTCTACAACAATGCCGCGATCATGAGTCCGTGGAAAGAAATATGGGATATCACCGAGGAGGACTGGCAGCTGACATTTGCGGTCAATCTTTTCGGCATGATTGAGCTCTGCCGGGCTCTTGTCCCGGGAATGGTTGAGCGTGGCTTCGGCCGGATCATCAACCTCTCCTCAGGGATGAGGGATATTCCGCAGCTGGCCCCCTACAGCGTGTCCAAGGCGGCCGTCGATAAATACACTTCGGATCTGGCTGCCCAGTTGAAAGAAACCAATGTCCTGGCGAACGGGCTCGATCCGGCCTGGTTGAAGACAGACCTGGGCGGCCCGAATGCAGATTACGAGGTGGAAACGGTCCTGCCGGGTGCGCTGGTCCCGGCCCTGCTGGATGATTTCAGTACCAGCGGAAAGATCTTTGCTGCACAGGATTAC